>NZ_JBSGEQ010000015.1:0-208317 GCF_053602975.1 Nocardia sp. NPDC004278 | reverse complement strand
CCCGGCCGATCCGAAATCGTCACGCGCACGGCGAGATAGCGGCCGGCGGCACCCAGACCGTGCCCGATGATCCTGCGCGCGGCCCAGCGGGTCCGCGCGGCCGCCGGTGATCTGTTCACCGTCCAGTGCGAGCAGATCTTCAACACCCATCCGGATGTGCATCGCACCGCACTCGTCGGAGTCGGCGAGCCGGGCGCGCAGATCCCGGTGCTGTGCTTCGAATTGCGCTCCGGCGTAGCCACCTCGCAGATCCCGCGGGTGCAGCGGGAACTGTGGTCCATCGCGCGTGAACGCGAAGTCACCAGGTCCATCAAGGTATTCCGCGCCCATCCCGGATTCCCGGTCGATATCCGGCACAACGCCAAGATCGGGCGCGAGGAATTGGCCGAATGGGCCGGAAAGGGTATGCGGCCATGAAGGCATTGGTCACCGGGGCAACCGGATTCCTGGGCAGCCATATCGTCGACGGCGCGGTCACCGCGGGCGATGAGGTGCGCGCGATCGTCCGGCCGTCGAGCGATCTCGGGTATCTGTCGACGGTGCCCGGACTCGAAACGGTGCCAGGCGATCTCGGCGACTACGAATCGCTGGTCACCGCCTGTAAGGACGTCGATGTGGTCTACCACAGCGCCGGACTGGTCGCCGAGGTCGGCAGCCGGGCCCAGTTCTGGGAGGCCAATGTCGAAGGCACCCGGCGGCTGATGCGGGCCGCGCGGGAGGCCGGTGTCGGCCGGTTCGTCTTCGTCAGCAGTCCCTCGGTCGCAACCTCCTATGACACCGACCGCTTCGACATCGACGAGTCCGAGCCGTATGTGACCGATCCGAAGAGCCTGTACGTGGCGACCAAGGCCGCCGCCGAACAGCTCGTCCTGGCCAGCAACACCCCCGATTTCGTCACCTGCGCGCTGCGGCCGCGGATGATCTGGGGGCCGCGCTCATCGGGCTGGATGACGCTGCTGCTGCGCAAACTGAAGTCCGGCAAGCTGCCCGACCTCTCCGGTGGCAAGAGCGTGATGGTGTCGATCACCTATTGCGAACACGCCGCCCGGGCCTGCCTGCAGGCGGCGCGCTCGGATCAGGTCGCGGGCAATGCCTACTTCCTTGCCGATCCGGAGGATGTCGACCTGTGGAAGTTCGTCAAGGACCTCGCTGTCGCCCTGGATCTGACGCCACCGACCCGGACCATCCCGAAACCGGTATTCGACGCCGCCATAGCGGTTTTCGACACCATCTGGCGGGTGCCAGCGATCAAGGAACGCTACGCGCCGCCGCTGTCGAGCTGGACCACCGCGGCACTGACCGTATCCAACACCTACGACACCAGCGCCGCCGCACGGGATTTCGGCTACGCGCCGACGGTATCGCTGGCCGACGGGCTGGCCGCCTACATCGACTGGGTCGAACAGGTCGGTGGCGTCGATGCCGTGATCGCCCGCGGATGACTTACGGCCGCCGCTCCGCCCCGGAGCGGAAGTCGATCCACGCCTAGGAGACTCGCATGATGACCACCCGCCCGTCCCGCACCGTCGAGGTGCCGACCGCACCGGGCGCCCTACCCCTCATCGGACATTCGCACCGCCTGGCCCGCAGGCCCTACCGCTTCCTGCAGACGCTCTCGGAGCTCGGCCCCGTCGTGCGGGTGAAGATTCCCGGTTATGACACCTACGTGGTCACCGAACCGGATCTGATCCGCGAGGCCTTCGTCGGTCTCTCCGACCAGGGTTCGATGATCGATCGGGCCGAGGCGCTGCTCGGCGCTGGCGTCACCGTGCTGTCCGGTCCACAGCACAAGCGGGAACGCCGAATGATCGCCCCGGCCTTCGCCCGCGGCCGCATCGCGCAGTACGCCACCGTGATGACCCGCCTCGGTGCCGAGCAGGCCGATGCCTGGCGCGATGGCCAAATGGTCGTCGTCAATACCGAGATGCACGACCTCGCGCTGCGCACCGTCGCCGGAGCGCTCTTCTCCGGGGACCTCGGCGCGGAGACCGGCGCCGAAATCCACGAGATGCTCACGCCGGTGATGACGTTGCTCGCCCGCCGGGTCACCCGCCCGACCTGGATCGACCGGCTGCCGCTGCCGAGCAACCGTCGCTTCGAAGGTCTTGTCGCCGGGATGAAGTCGGCCACCAGCAAGATCATCGCGGCCTATCGAGCCGATCTCGCCGCCGATCCGACCCTCGACCACGGCGACCTGCTCGACACCCTGATCAAGGCCCGCGATGAGGACGGTGTCGCGCTCACCGACGCCCAGGTGCACGATGAGCTGATCAACTTCCTGGTCGGCGGCACCGAAGCCACCGGTATGACGCTGTCCTGGGTCTTCCACGAACTGGGCCGAAATCCCGAGCTGGAGGCCGCTTTCCATGCGGAGATCGACGCCGTGCTCGGCGGTCGCCCTGCCGAATTCGCCGATCTCGCCCAGCTCGATCTGACCAAGCGGATCGTCATGGAGACGCTGCGCGTGTACTCGCCCTGGCTCACCGTGCGCGACGTGCCGGCGAACTATGAACTCGGCGGCCGGGCGCTGCCCAAGGGGTCCATGCTGCTGGTGTGTCCGGTTGCGGTGCACCGAGATCCGGCGGTGTTCCCGGATCCGGACCGGTTCGACCCGGACCGCTGGCTGCCCGCGGCCATGGAGTCCCGGCCAAAGGGCGCCTACCTGCCCTTTGGCATGGGCACCCGGCAGTGTCCGGGAAATGTGTTCTCGCTCACCGAGGTTGCGCTACAGGTTGCTACGATTTGCGGGCGCTGGCGCCTGCGCCCGATGCCCGGTATCGCGGTGCAAGAGACGGTGATCGGCGCCCTGGTGCACCCGAAGCATCTGCCGATGCGGGTGGTGGCCAGGCAGGTGCAATCCGGGCACGTCGCGGATTCGTCAGGGAGCGAACGCGGCGCGGCTTAACGAGTGATGAGGGTGTAGCGGTGTTCGAACTGACCAAGCGGCGAAGCAAGTGGATACTCGGCGTCTTCGTCGTGCTCGCGCTGGCAATGGGGATGCTCAGCTCGACGTTGTTCGACAAGGTACAGGGTGGCGGCTACAGCGACCCCGGTGGCGAAGCCAGCCGGGCCACCGAGATTTTGCGCGATACGTTCGGCCAGGCGCCGCCGAACCTGGTGCTGCTGGTGCACAGCGGCACCTCCGTAGACGATCCGGACGCCGCCACCGCCGCGGTCAAATTGGCGCTGAAGCTCAAAGACGAGCCGGGCGTCGCGGGTGTCATGTCCTACTGGATGGACAAATCACCCGCCCTGCGCAGCGACGACGGCAAATCCGGCCTGATCGTCGCCAGCATCCTCGGTGCGGAGGGCGAAGTCGACCAGAAGGTCGGCGGGCTCGCCGATCGCTACGGCGGCACCCACGGCCCGGTCGAGGTGCGGGTCGGCGGCTACGCGATGCTGTTGCACGAGACCGTGAAACAGAGCGAGAAGGACGCCGCCCTCGGCGAATCCATCGCCTTCCCGATCACGCTGGTGGCGCTGCTGTTCGTGTTCGGCGGTTTGGTGGCGGCCAGCCTGCCGCTGGTCGTTGCCGCGGTGACGGTGATGATCACCATGGGTGCGCTCTGGCTCATCACACTGGTCACCGATCTCGCCGCGACCGCGACCAATGTCGCCACGCTGCTCGGCCTCGGCCTGGCGATCGATTACAGCTTGCTGATCATCAGTCGCTATCGCGATGAACTGGCCGCCGGTGCGCCGACCGGACCGGCGGTGGCCGCGACCATGCGTTCGGCCGGACGCACCGTGGCCTTCTCCGCCATCACCGTCGCGGTGGCGCTGTCGGGTCTGCTGTTCTTCCCGCTGCTGGCGGTGCGTTCCATGGGTTACGCGGGTCTGGCGGTCGCTGTCATCGCCGCGACAGTCTCGCTGACGGTGCTGCCCGCGATTCTGCTGCTGCTCGGCAGCCGCATCGATCGCGGCCAGCTCGGCTGGTTCTTCCGTCCGCAGCGGCCCGCGCCGGGCGAGGGCTTCTGGCACCGGCTCGCGGTCTTCGTCATGCGCAAGCCGATGCCCATCGGTCTGGCGGTCACGGCCTTCCTACTGCTGCTCGGTACCCCGTTCCTCGGGGTGAAGCTCGGCTTCCCGGATCAGCGAGCCCTGCCGGAGTCGATGAACAACCGGCAGATCACCGAGATAATCCAGCGCGATTTCACGGCGACAGAGACCAATGGGCTGTTCGTGGTGCTGCCCGACGGCAAGTCCGGGCTCGATGCCTATGCACGCAAACTCTCCGAGGTCGAGAACGTGCGTCGCGTCGACACCGCCACCGGTAGCTACGCGCACGGCGGTCAGCTCGTCGCGGGCACTGCGCAGCACGCGCATTTCGAGACCAAGGATGCCGCGTACCTGTCGGTGACACCGGATACCAGCGATCCGGGTCTGCTGGACCGGGTCGCGAAGGATCTGCGCGCGGTGCCGGCACCGTCGCAGCGTTTGGTCGGCGGTATCGCGGCTGCCAGCGCCGATTCACTCGACGCGGTGACCTCGGCGCTGCCGGTGGCCCTGGCCTACGTCGTGATCATCATGGTGATCGTGCTGTTCCTGCTGACCGGCAGTGTGGTGCTGCCGCTGGTGGCGATCGTGCTCAGCGCGCTCAGCCTCACCGCGACCTTCGGCGCGCTGGTCTGGATCTTCCAGGACGGTCACCTGTCAGGCCTGCTCGATTTCACCGTGACCGGCGATCTGCCGCCGACGGTGCCGGTCATGCTCTTCGGTGTCGCATTCGGTCTGGCCATGGACTACCAGGTGTTCCTGCTGTCACGGATCCTCGAAGAATACGAACGCACCGGCAAGAACGATTCCGCCGTCGCACACGGACTGGAGAAGATCGGCCGGATCGTCACCGCCGCCGCGGTCCTGATCTCCCTCGTGTTCCTGGGATTCCTGGCCTCCGACATCACCTTCATGAAGTCCTTCGGCATCGGTCTGCCGCTGGCGGTGCTGGTGGACGCAACCCTGGTGCGCGGCTTCCTGCTGCCCGCGGTCATGAAATTGCTCGGCGACTGGAACTGGTGGGCGCCGGGTCCGCTCGAAAAGCTGCACGAGCGTTTCGGATTCGACGAGGGACCGTCCGCGCCGGCGGCACTGCCCGACCCGGACGATCTGCGCCAGCCCACACGGGTGTAGACCACGAGAACGCTGATGGCCGCGCGGTATTCGCCGCGCGGCCATCGGTCTCAGTGGAGAGTTGATATCGGATTGCCCTCGGTCGTATCAGGTTCCATCGGTCGATAGTGGATTGTCCTGATACGACTCAGATTCCACCGGTCGAGAGCAGCCCACCGTCGACGCGGATCGTCTCTCCGGTGATCCATTCGGCCTCATCCGAAGCCAGGAATCCGATCAGTCGCGCAACATCCTCCGGCGTGCCGAGCCGCTTCATCGGATACACACTCGCCGCCTGCTCCTCGTCGGCCGAGTACAGCGCGTCGGCGAACTTGGTCTTCACAACACCCGGCGCAACCGCGTTCACCCGGATATTCGGACCCAACTGCCAGGCCAATTCATCGGTGAGCCGGATCAGCGCGGCCTTGGACGCACCGTACGCCGCGATCACACCGGTCGAGCGCAGGCCAGCGACGCTGGCCACATTGACCACCGCGCCGCCGTGCTCGCGCATCCAGGCCTTGTACGCCTCCTGCACGTAGCCGAGGGCGGCGACCACATTGACGTCGAAGATCTTGCGCACCGCCTCCAGATCCGCGTCCATCAGCGAGCCGTAGACCGGATTGATGCCGGTGTTGTTGATCAGGATGTCCAACGAGCCGAATTCCGAGACCACCCGGCCCACCGCCGCGGCCCGGCTATCGGCATCACCCGAATTGCCCGCCAGCGCGCTGACCTCGGCCCGATGGCCGAGCGCCCGCAGTTCGGCGGCCGTCTCCTCGAGCGGCTCCGGCTTACGCGCGGTGATCACCACATTGGCCCCACGGCGCAACAGTTCCGCCGCGACGGCCTTACCGATGCCACGGCTGGCTCCGGTAACGAGTGCGCTCTTGCCCAACAGATCGGTCGTCATGTGATGGCACGCTACCGCTGTTGAAATCCGCCGAGCGGAGCCGGTCGGGTTTGTGCGATATCGACCCGGCGCGACTGTTCCCACTGGCGGGGACCCGACCGTCAGAGCAAGGCGCCTAGCTGCGATTAAGCTGCCGGAGAGGTATCGACGGAAGGTGAGATATGGCTGTCGACACATCGCTGCCGCCGCGCCCGGATGCACCTATCCTCAACGCCTTCGCCAGCCACATAGAGGCGGCGTTGGCGAAGTTGGTAAAGCCGGTGGGTGACGGTTCGGCGAAGTCGATTACGGTCAACGGTCTGAGTGGCCTGGGGGAGTCGCAGCTGAAGGAAGGCGATCTCGTCGCGAAATACCATGCCAAACAGAGCGACGACACGAAATATAAAGACGATCTGAACTCGCTGGACAGCAATATCGCCAAGATCGCGGCGAAATCGGCCGATGTGTCCAACACCGTGACCAAGGAGGTCACGAAACTGGTGGGCGACATCAGGGACATTATGGACATTACGCATGGCGTGCCGAATCTGACCGATGTGCCGCTGCCCCGCAGCATCGAGTTGCAGATTGCCGCTATCGACAAGATCAGTGAGAAGTTCGGTAAAACGGAGCAGGCAGTCTCGGACGCATACAACGCATTGGACGACCACGCCGGAAAGGTCACCGACCCGGAGTCGGACCACAGCGGTAGTGCCCCGAATTCGATCGGGAGCGGCAACAGCTTTCCGACTTACACCGGCAGCGGTGGCAACCGCCGCAGCGGTACCGGACCAGCAGGTCTCGGCAATTACGCCAGTGCCGAACCCATCAGCGGTGGTCAGAAGGTGAAGGCGAACGACATCTACCAGTACCTGATCTCGCATTGGCACCTTACCCCGGAGCAGGCGGCGGGCGTACTCGGCAATATGCAGGTCGAATCGGGCTTCGATACCGGTGCCTACAATCCGGCGGAAGGAGCCATCGGCCTGTGCCAGTGGGAGGGTGGTCGACGGACGGCTCTCGAGGCATTCGCCGCCGCAGCGGGCAAACCGGTCACCGACTACCATGTCCAAGTCGATTTCATGATGCAGGAGCTGCAGGGCAGCGAATCCGGCGCGTACGGACACCTCAAGGCTGCGAGCTCGGCCGGTGCCGCCGCGGCGGCATTCGATCAGTACTACGAACGCAGCTCCGGTGAGGCACGCGGCAAGCGCGTCGCGAATGCCAACAGCATCGCGTCGAGCATGGCCGCTATGGCCGTATAGCACCGAGCCGCGGAGTTAGTGCGGTCACACCTGGATCGGGGGTGTCAGCAGCACCTCTGGAGCCGGGTAAAATCAGTGGTTCTTGTGCGTGTACACGTCGCACAATCGAGCAACTGACCGCACCACGTACCCCGTAGGAGAAGTCTGTGATCACCGCGACGGACCTGGAGGTCCGGGCCGGAGTCCGCACCCTGCTGTCGGCCCCCGGGCCCGCGCTGCGGGTGCAGGCCGGCGACCGGATCGGACTGGTCGGACGCAATGGCGCGGGCAAGACCACCACGCTGCGCATTCTGGCGGGGGAGGGTGAGCCCTACGCCGGAAAGATTCTGCGCTCCAGCGACATCGGCTATCTCCCGCAGGATCCGCGCGAGGGCAATCTCGATGTACTCGCCCGCGATCGCGTGCTCTCCGCCCGTGGTCTGGATACCTTGCTGCGCGATATGGAGAAGCAACAGGCGCTGATGGCCGAGGTCGTCGATGACGCCGAACGCGAGAAGGCGGTGCGCAAGTACGGCCGCCTCGAGGAGCGATTCTCGGCGCTGGGCGGCTATGTGGCCGAGAGCGAAGCGGCCCGCATCTGCAACAGCCTCGGCCTGCCCGATCGCGTGCTCGGCCAGGCGCTGCGGACGCTGTCCGGTGGTCAGCGTCGCCGAATCGAGTTGGCGCGCATCCTGTTTGCCGCCTCCGACGGCAGCGGAGGGCGCTCGGACACCATCCTGCTGCTCGACGAGCCGACCAACCACCTCGACGCCGACTCCATCACCTGGCTGCGCGGCTTCCTGCAGAACCACGATGGCGGTCTGATCGTGATCAGCCACGATGTCGAACTGCTCGGCGATGTGGTGAACAAGGTCTGGTTCCTGGACGCGGTGCGCGGGGAGGCCGACGTCTACAACATGGGTTGGCAGAAGTACCTGGACGCGCGCGCCACCGATGAACAGCGCCGCCGCCGGGAACGCGCCAATGCCGAGAAGAAGGCCAGCGCCCTGCGCGCGCAGGCGGCCAAGCTCGGCGCCAAGGCCACCAAGGCCACGGCGGCACAGAACATGGCCAAGCGCGCGGACCGCTTGATGGCCGAACTCGATGACGTCCGGGTGGCCGACAAGGTCGCGCGGATCAAATTCCCCGAACCCGCCGCCTGCGGCAAGACGCCGCTGATGGCGGAGAACCTGACCAAGGTCTACGGCTCGCTGGAGATCTTCACCGGCGTCGATCTGGCCATCGACCGCGGCAGCCGGGTCGTGGTGCTCGGCCTCAACGGTGCGGGCAAGACCACGCTGCTGCGCCTGCTCGCCGGGGTGGAGACGCCCACGGCGGGCGGTCTCGTCCCAGGTCACGGGCTCAAAGTCGGCTACTTCGCGCAGGAGCACGACACCCTCGACGACCAGGCCACGGTGTGGGAGAACATCCGTCACGCGGCACCGGACGCCGGTGAACAGGAGCTGCGCGGGCTGCTCGGCGCGTTCATGTTCTCCGGACCCCAGCTGGAACAGCCCGCTGGCACCCTCTCCGGCGGTGAGAAGACCCGGCTCGCGCTGGCCGGACTGGTCTCCTCGGCCGCCAATGTGCTGCTGCTCGACGAGCCGACCAATAACCTCGACCCGATCTCGCGCGAGCAGGTGCTCGATGCGCTGCGCACCTATGCGGGTGCCGTCGTGCTGGTCACCCACGATCCGGGCGCGGCCGAGGCGCTGTCCCCGGAACGGGTGATCTTGCTGCCGGACGGCCAGGAAGACCACTGGTCGGCGGAGTATTTGGAGCTGATTCAGCTGGCCTGATCGGGGCTGTCTCGACGGAGTTTCGTTGTGGGCGGTAGGTTTTCACTCCCTCGATTCGGGTGATCGGTGATATTCATCACAAAGACCCGTTGATCACAGCTTGCTGAGTGTTTAGCCTGGAAGGACGCGGCTCGGCGACTCGGAGGAAGCCATGAGCGACAGGCCCACACAAGTCAAGGCCACACTGGGTAAGGGCACACGCGTCACGGGGAAATCACGAGACCGTTTGCAAACCCAGCTGAAGAAGCAGTACGAGGCGGGTGCCAGCATTCGATCGCTGGCCCGGTCCACCGGCCGCTCCTACGGTTTCATCCACAACGTGCTGGTGGAGTCGCATGTGCAGCTCCGCAGTCGCGGCGGTGCCAACCGCCGCAAGAGCCAGTAGCGTTAGGGATCTGAATCCCGGTGTCGGCGAATGGATTTCGCCGACACCGAGGTCAGTCGAGCGCGCTAATAGCCCGGCACCGCGCCGTCGCCGTTGACCAGCAGGTTGGCGAGGCTGCGGAATATCGGCAGGCCCGTCTTGATCTCCAGATACGCGAACTGGCCCTGTGGGTTGACCTCGAGAAAGTAGTACTCGCCGTCGAGGCCGAGGCGCAGATCGAGCACGCCGAAGCTCAGGCCGAGTGCTCCCATGAGTGTGGCCAGCGACTTGCTGACCGACGCGGGCAGATGTTCGGGAGCGAAGTCGACGGTGGTATCCAGCCGCGAGTCGACCCGGCCGACGCCGGACTGCGAGTCGATCCGGACCGCCCATTCGACGCCGTCCATCCACACCACCCGCACATCGCAGGAGGCCTCGACGTAGTCCTGGAAGGTGGTCGGCGCGGAGCGGATGCCCGCGAGTCGGCCGAAATCGGCCTTGGTGATGATTCTGGTCTCGGCGAATTCGGCGCGCCCGGTGCCGGTGCGCTTGTAAACGACCGGGCCGGAACGTGATTCGACGAAGCTGCGTGCCTCGTCCGGATCATTGGTGATCAGCGTCTCCGGAACCACGAATCCGGCTCGCTGTGCGGTCTCCAACTGCACGATCTTGCGGCTCGCGGTCCGATCGGCGCCGGGATCGTTGACCCAGTATGCGGGTATCGACCACAGCAATCCCTGGATGAAGCCATCGCATTCGGCCTGACGGTAGGCGTCATCCGAGGCGCGCACACCGGCGGGCACCTGTGCCGGATGCGGTCTTCGCCACCAGACCGACCGGACGTCATCGAGGCCGATCACATGCGATAGCGAACGCGCGGTGCCGTGCCGATCGAGCCGGAAACTTCCGGATTCGCGCGGGAAGTCGCGCAGGTCGAGCTGAATCGGGCTGAGCCCGTGGTGTTCTCGCAACGTCGCCGCCATCGCGGTGCCGTGCAGATCATCGGATTCGGAGACGATGAGGACCGAACCCGTCCGGCGCGCCGCCATGCGCAGTCCTGCTCAGTCGAGACTGTCGCAGTTGATGCCGTCGTCGCTGGTCGCGAGCGATTTGGTTTGGCAGTAGGTGAAGGTTGCCCCGCTGGTGCCCGGGTAGTCGGCGAGCTGGAGGCGGTCGGCCCAGGATGCGGTGAGTTGTTGCAGCGCTTCATCTCCCAGCGCCGCGGAGGGTTCCGCGGCCAAAGTCATCGGCCGGTCGACGAGATCGATGCGCAGGCGCCGGGTGAAATCGGCGGTGGCGCCGGGACGGATATCCATCAGCACCGGGCGGCCATCACGCTCGGTGGCCGCGCCATCGGTCCAGTCCACTACGCGAAGTACGTCATCCCGGCGGAAGGTCCAAGTTCCTTCGGTCACTCTGACGGTGAAATCTCGTTCCGACTCGGCCACCAACAGTCCCTGCAACGCGGGGACGCGGTCACCCGTCGGTGCGGTACCGGGGAGGTGGATTGCGTCGGTCATAGTGAACTCTCCGATCTGCTCGCGATTTGCCAGGACTCCCGAGCGGGAACTGGATCATAACGCGCGAGGGGTCCCGCACGGTCCGGATCGAGAGATTTCACCGCCGCTGGCAAACCGGATTCAGGCTCGGGATGCGCTAGCGCCGAAAGATTTTCGGTAAGATGGCAATCAGGTTCCCGCAATCACCGAGCTACTTCCGGACGGTTATCGTTCGGTCGGTATTGCCCGGGATTGGCGGCTGTTCATCCGCGGGTGCGGATGCGGCCGTTGCGTCGTCCCACTCGAATTCGCGCTCGATCGCGACCGTATCGCCGCCGCAGGTGATCAGCCGCGCCGATTCGCGTTGCGCTCGGCCCACCACTGCGGCGAGTCCACGAACCAGTTGTCGAACTCCTCCTGGGATGCCGCCAGTTCCTCGAAGGTGGCCTCGCCCTTGACGAGACGGTCGAGCAGGCGGAAGTAGCCGAAGCGTTCGACGGCGGGCATGAGGGCGATCAGGATCCGGGCCGAGCTGTCCGGGGTGGCCCCGAAGGCGTGCGGCATGAGTTTGGGCACCACGATCGATCCGCCCGCGGCGACGGTGACGATCTCGTCTCCGGCCAGGACCTGCAGTTCGCCGTCGGCGACATAGAACAGTTCGTCCGACTTGGTGTGATAGTGCGGCGCTGCGCCGTCGGCGCCCTGATCCATGTTGACCTCCAAGTGGCTGACCGCGCCGCCTGCCTCGTTCGAGTCGATGAGCAGGCGCATGGTGACCGAAGGGGTCACCAGGGTCTCGGCATCCTGCGGCTGGCGGATGGCGAACTTGCGGTCGGTGGTGGCGTTCATGATGTTCTCCAGTTGATTCGCTTGTTGATAATTCGCTACCGAACTATATCCCATCGAATAGAATCTTGTCCATGGGTGAGATGCAGTCGGATCCGGTGGATGCGATCGTCGGGCAGTGGCGCCGGGAACGGCCGGACCTCGAACTGGAGGCGATGGCCGTGATCGGACGGCTCGGCAGACTGTTCGTAATCGCGCAGCGGGATATCGAGGCGGTCTTCGCCGCGCACGGACTGCAGCGTGGGGAGTTCGATGTGCTTGCCGCGCTGCGTCGTTCGGGGGAGCCGTTCGAGTTGAATCCGTCAGTGCTCGCCGACACGCTGATGATGTCGCGTGCCGGAATGACCGGACGGCTCGATCGCCTGGAGTCGGCGGGGTTGGTCCGGCGGATCGCCGATGCGGCGGATCGCCGTGCCGTCCGGGTTGCTTTGACCGATGCTGGTCGCGCGCTGATCGACAAGGTGGTCACCGCGCATACCGAGAATGAAACCCGCATCTTGTCGGTGCTTTCGGCGCGGGACCGCAAGGATCTGGACCGCATCGTCCGGATACTGCTCGGCAGCCTCGAATACGGCGCGAAATGAAGTAGCCCGATACTCGGGTGCCAGCGAGGTTATCGGTTCAACCTGGAGTTATCGCATCGAAGCGCGGTACACAAGGAGGCTACCGATGATCGACATCATTACCCTCCGCGGCACGGGCGAGCCGCGGAACAGCAATGGAACACCGGCCGGGATGCTGCACGATGTCACCAAGCTGCTCGATACCGCTCGCTTTACCGCGTTCGAACCGGACTGGCCCGCCTCGGTCGGACCGAGCCCGGATGTGTGGGGTCCATCGCTGGACACCTCCATCCGCCTCGGTGTCGCCGCCGGTGTCAAGGCGATTCAGGACTCGCCGAATGTCTGTGGGCTGCTGAGCTATTCGCTCGGTGGCATCTGTGCGAGCAAGATTCTGGAAGGGGTGCGGTCGGGGAAATACAAGAACACCGACGGCTCGCCGCTCGAGATCGCGTTCGCGGTCAATATCGCCAACCCGCTGCGCAAGCGCGGTCAGTCGGTCGGCAATCTCTGCCCGGCATCGACCTATGGGCTGCACGGTGAACGCGGTGCCTGGCCTGCGCTCGATGTCAAGGAGTACGCGAATCCGGGTGACATCATCACCTCTTCCCCCGGCGACTCCCCATTGCGCGTGATCGATGTCGGCATTTCGCCGTTTTCCTTCGTGGAAGGCGCCCGCATCGGCAATGTGACTCCGCTGATCTTCGCCGAACTGCTCCGCTTCCTGATGAGCGATCCGATCGCCAATCTCAACCGGTACGCCGCCGCGGTCGATGGTGTCATCGGCTATCTGACGCCGTGGCCGGACGGTCAGCATGTGCTCTACTCCGGGCACAACATGCCCGGCACCAACGTGCTGTGGACGACCCATGCCGCCAACTATCTCAATGCCACCTACTGAACGCCGTGTGCCGGGTGGTTTTCGTACCGGAAGTCGGCAATTGCCCGAGTGTGGTGCGGATTCCGGTGATCACCAGCGCTCTTGCGCGGAGTTGCGTGCAGCACACTCCCTAATTTGCGGCAAGGATGCTGTGCGGCGGGTGGTCGCGTCGTAGAGTCTGAATTCGCTGACGCGCCATTGGGTTTCGATGGAGGGGTCACGGAGGCGTCCGTGACTTCCAGATGGCGCGGCGGTGCCAGGCCGTACCCTCTCGGCCGGTACCCGCGCCATCTGCCAGCGAGGGCGCGGTCTCGGATAGTGGCGCCGCCGGGGAGGGATCCACCAATATCCCGACTCTCCCCGGCGGCACTGCACCCGCTCCGATACCGCTCAATCACCCTGTGCCGCAGCGGAGACCGGCTGCCACTTGCGCCAGAGTTCCAGGCGGGATTCGTAGTCCGCGGTGGCGATCGCCAGCGGGACCTCACCAAGGAAGATCCGCAGTGGCGGCTCCGCTGCGTCGACGACGGCCAAGATGGCGCTGCGGGTGGCGGCCGGATCGCCTGGGCGCACCGCGGAACGCTGCGCTGCCCTGGCTGCCCTGGCCGGATCGTAGGCCGGAATCGGGGTGGCGTGGCGCGCGGACGGACCGGACCAGTCGGTTCCGAAACCACCCGGCTCGATCAGCGTCACATGGATGCCGAACGGTGCGACTTCCTGCGCGAGGGACTGGGAGAACCCTTCCAGCGCCCACTTCGACGCGTGGTACGCCCCGAGATTCAGGAAGGCCGAGATGCCGCCGATGCTGGAGACCTGGATGATGTGGCCGCTGCCCTGGGCTCGCAGAATCGGCAGTGCCGCCTGGGTGACCCACAGTGCGCCGAAGACATTGGTCTCCAACTGCGCTCGGAGTTCGTCCTCGCTGAGTTCCTCGATCATGCCGAACTGGCCGTAGCCCGCGTTGTTGATCACGATATCGAGCCGTCCGAACCGTTCGGCGGCCTGCTGGACGGCGGCGAAGTCGTCGGTGCGATCGGTGACATCCAACCGCAGGGGCAGGAAGGTATCCGGATATTTGGCGACCAGATCGTCCAGTGTGGTCAGGTCGCGGGCTGTACCGGCTACCCGGTCGCCGCGCTCGAGTGCGGCGAGCGCCCATTCCCGGCCGAACCCTCGTGAGACTCCGGTGATGAACCAAACTTTGCTCATGCGATCACGGTAGTCACCTGGAGTGCACTCCAAGCAAGTGGTCAACGTGGACGAAGGGTGACCGGCAGTGCCGACGGTGACAGGACGAAGTCCCGATTCGATGCGCGCACCACATAGCGCGGGTCGGGGATCGGCCGCCAGCGAGCCAGCAGGGCCGCGGCGGCCAGGCCGATTTCGATCGTGGCGAAATGGTCGCCCAGGCAGCGGCGACGGCCGACGCCGAAGGACAGGTTGGCCTTCTTATCGATATCGGCGGCGCGCTCGGGCGACCAGCGGTCCGGGTCGAAGGATTCCGGATCGGTGAAGTACCGCTTGTCGTGCTGAACCAGATAGGGGCTGAACATGATTGCCGTACCGTCCGGAATGGTCAGTCCGCCGATGGTGACATCGCCGTCGGCGGTGCCCGCGCTGATCCATGGGCCCCAGAAGCGAAGCGTCTCCGCCACAACCTGTTTCAGATAGGGAAGTGCGCCGAGATGTTCGGGCCGGACCGGGCCCGACCCGACCGCAGCGTCGAGTTCGGCGTACAGCCGCTCGGCGATGTGTGGGCGGCGCATGACCTCGTGCCAGAGCCAGCCCGTCAGCGATGCCATCGAGCCGACGCCTCCGGCCAGCATGAGAATCGCCTCGTCGATAATGTGCTCATCGGACAGTTTCGCACCGGTCTCGCTGTCGGTATGTCGGATCAGCGCTGACACCACATCGTTGAAATCCTCATCGCGGCGGCGGTATTCGGCGATCACGTCGCCGATGGCGGCGCGCAGGTGATGTGCCTTCCTGCGCCAGCGCCAGTTCGCGATGAGCCGCATGCGGCGCACCTGCGGCGGTAGCGCGGTGCGCAGGATGACCTGACTGAGCAGCCACGGCACACTGTCCCGGATCTCCCGGCGTGCGTCATCGCTGAAATCGGCCGTGAACAGTGTCGAAGAGACAGTGTCGAGGATCAGGCCATGGGCCTCGTCCATCAGATTCACGCGCCCATCCGAAGGCAGTCCCGCCGACCAGGTTTCGGCGATATCGGCCGCCGACCCCGTATATTCGGCGAGGCGGCTCTGCCGCAGCGCGGGTGCGATCATCCGGCGCCGCAGTTTGTGTTCGTCGCCGCGCAGGACGTTCACCGATCCACCCGCGACGTCCTTGATCGCCTCACGCAGGTCATCGCGATTGAGTTCGGCATCGCCGAGTCCGACCTCGCGCACGAGATCCGGTGTGGTGAGCAGATATCCGGTCTTCTGGCCGAAGTGGATACGCACGATCGGCCCGAGGTCGGCCAATGAGGTGACGAATCCGGGCGCGTCGCGCAGCGCCCGCAGGCTGTGTCCCACCAGTGGTAGCGCGCCGGGCGCAGTCGGGACCTCTGAAAGAGATTGTGGCATGACCAATTCTGGACTCCGCGCGGACTCTTCGCGGGCCCGGCGATAGATTTCGAGCACCGTCCCGGTCTGCTGTGATTGCCGCACCGAGTCGCTGTGTGCGGCAAGGACCTCGCGCATGTGGTCGAATGCGGTGCGATCAGCGTTGAGCTTCGCGATGGTATCGGCCATCGCGGCAGCCGACGGATCGGCGGTACACACGCCACCACCGGTCGGCACCGATTCGCCCAGATCGGGATCGCAGTAGATGATCGGCAGGCCCACCGCTACCGCCTCCAAGAGGACCATGCCCTGGGTGTCGAAACCGTGTGAGGGAAACAGCAGTGCGTCGCCGCTGGACATGGCCGCGAGGCATTCGGCCTGAGTGACCCTGCCGTGCACACGGATTCGGTCCGCCAGCCGGTATTCGGCAATAGCAGCCTCGGCCGCGGCGCGCAGGTCACCGTCACCGTAGATATCGAGGGTGCAGTCATCGATGAGCCGCACGGCGTCGATCGATTCGAGCAGCCGCTTCTCGGCGGACAACCGCCCGCACCAGATGAGCCGCAACGGCGCGTCCGGCGCGCGATCGGAAACCTTTGCGCCGCTGGCGCTTTTGATCAGGTCATCGTTCACACCGTTGGATACCACCCGAATCGGACGGGTCAGACCGTGCGCGAGCAATAGATCGGCGAAGTGCTGCGTCGGCGCGATCACCCGATCGGCCGCCTGCGCTTGCCCGACGATGGTCCACCAGGCATGGCGGGCCGCTCGGCTTTCGGCGCGGTGCGGCATGTGCTGGCGATGCGGTACGAACCGGCCGTGCAGTGCGCGCAGCGCCAGGGCCGCCGGATACGGTGCGGGCGAGGTGTTCTCGATGAAGGCGTCATCGCGACTCTGGGCGGTATGGATCAGCGGAATCCGGTGTCGCCGCGCCGCCTTCATGCCCGCGATGGCGACACCGTAGGTGGTGTGGGTGTGCACCAGGTCGATCGGGCCGCGCGCGGCGAAGGCGGCGTCGATCAGTGCGGCATTGTGCTTGCTCGGCAGCACAACTGGGAAACCGTTGACCTCGAGACCGCCCACGGCGCGCAGCTCGACCACATCAGGGTCCGCGTGCGCCCCCGACAGCGGCGCGACGAAGAGGGTTACGCGGTGCCCCGCGCGTTCGAGTCCGCGGCACAGTGAGTCGACCGCGGTCTGGATCCCGCCCAGCGTGGTCGGGTGGTAGTCCATGAACATCGCGATGTGCACAATGGCACTGTACTGATACATGCCCCACGTCGAGAGCCCATAGTTCTGTGGACTATCCGCTCGGAGTCGGGTCAGGTGCCCAATACCCGAAAGAGCCGCCTTGAAAATAGCGATTCCGCTCACCGGAACTCGTGGAGATGTCCAGCCGGTCGTAGCGCTGGGACTGGAGTTGCGCCGCCGCGGCCACGACGTGTTGCTCGGGGCGCCGCCGAACCTTGTCGAATTCGCCACGGCCACCGGCCTCGCCGCCGTCGCCTGCGGACCCGATGTGCAGCAGCTCTACAGTTCGGATGCCGGACAGCGGGCACTCGCGGCCGGAAATACACTGCGGCTGATGCAATTGGTGGCCCGTCAGATGGCCGATTACGCCCAGCAGATGAATCGCGAGGTCATCGATGTCTGCGCGGGGGCCGACCTGATCGTGGCCAGTACCGTCACCGAGGATCGGGCCAGTTCGGTCGCCGAGGCGATGGGTGTTCCGCTGGTCAGCCTGCATTACTTCCCATGCCGCAGCAATGGCGCATATCCGTTTCCCGGTGCGCTGCCGACGCACTGGAATCCGCCCGCCGCCGTGAATCGGGCGACCTGGACGATCGCGGAGAATCTGCGCCGCGTGGTGTTCATGCGCTACCTCAATGATCTGCGGGCGACGCTCGGGCTGCCGAAATCGCGGGCGAGTACGGCTGCCGTGCTGGCCCGCGCGCACGTCCCCGAGGTACAGATCTACGATCCGGCGCTGGTTCCGGGACTGCCGCAGGAGTGGGATGAGCGCAGGCCGTTCACCGGATTTCTGACCCTCGATCACGCCGCCCGCGAGGCCGTCGGCGAATTAGCTGGCGACCATGCGGGGATCCTGTCCTGGATCGAGTCAGGCGAGGCGCCGGTGTTCTTCGGTTTCGGCAGTATGCCGATCCGGGATACCGCGGCGGTGCTGGCGATGGTGTCGGAGGTGTCGGCTCGGCTGGGGGTGCGCGCGCTGGTGAGCGCGGGGTGGAGTGATCTGGATATCGCCGATGCGCAGGCAGGACCGAACGTCAAGGTCGTCGGTCCGTTCGCACACGACCTGGTCTTTCCGCACTGTGCCGCCGCGGTGCATCACGGTGGTATCGGGACGCTGTTCGAGAGCCTGCGCGCCGGATTACCGACGCTCGTCTGCTCGGTATCGTTCGAGCAGCCGATGTGGGGTGGGCAGGTCGAGCACCTCGGTGTCGGTGCGCATCTGCCGTTCACCCGGCTCACCGAGGCGCGGCTCGAGCAGGGGGTCGCGTCCCTGTTGACGCCCGAACGCCGCACCCGCGCAGCGGAATTCGCCAAGACGCTGCGCACCGAGGACGCCGCCGCGCGCACCGCGGACATCGTAGAGGCCGCCGCCCGGTGACGATCGACGTCTTCGCCGACACCCTCGTCATGTTCCGCCGCTGCGTCCGGCATACGCTGCGCAGCCGCGACACCCTGATCATTTCGCTGCTCATGCCGATTCTGGTGATGCTGCTGTTCACCTATGTCTTCGGCGGGGCCATCGATGTCGGCGGCCCCTACCTGGACTACGTCGTGCCCGGAATCATGTTGCTGTGCACGGGTTTCGGTTCATCGATCACCGCCACCGCCGTGTCGACCGATATGACAAGGGGCAGTATCGACCGGTTCCGCACCTTGCCGATGTTCCGGCAGGCCGTCCTGGCCGGGCATGTCGCAGAGGGGGTGCTGCGCAATCTCGCGGCCATTACGATCGCGGTTTCGGTGGCGCTCGCGCTCGGCTACCGTCCGCAGGCGGGTCTACTCGGCTGGCTGGCGGCCCTCGCGGTGATCACCCTGTTCGTGACGGCCATCTCCTGGATCGCGGTTGCCCTGGGTCTGATCGCCAAGAACCCGGAAGCCGCGGGCGGCCTCACCTACGCCATCATGTTCATCCCGTACATCAGCAGCGCCTTCGTCCAAACCACCACCATGCCGCACTGGCTGCGCGGCTTCGCCGACTACCAGCCCGCCACCCCCATCATCGAAACGGTGCGCGGCCTCCTCAACTCCACCGGCACCGGACACCACGCCCCGCTGGCCATCCTCTGGTGCGTCGTCCTCGGTCTCCTCGGATTCGCCGGCGCCAGTGTCGTCTTCAGCCGCCTGTCCCACCACTGACCTCAGGCGGCCGGGTTGCCCGCGCGCAAAGAACGCCGCGGCGCCCCAATCGGGTGTCGCGGCGTGTTCGGTGCTGTATGGCGAGCGAACGGGTTGTTCGTCATTCGATGCGGCGGGCGGGATATCCGGCGTCGAAGCCGCGGCGCATGCTGTTGTAGGACTCAGCGCATGTCGCGTTGACCGGCGGCTAGTTCGGTTATGACCTTGTCGGCGCCGAGTAGGCTCTGGACACGGTTCGCGAGATTGGGGGCGATCAGCGCGAAGCTTGCGCCCAGGCGGACCGGCAGCGGGGCTACGTCTGTTTCGGCGATATTCCGTTCGATGGCTCGGACCACGGCGTTGGCGACGTCTTCCGGGCTTCGGGTGCCGACGCCCGGTGGTAGTGCCGCGCCGGATTTGGCGAACATACCCGCGTCCCTGACGAATCCGGGGTAAATCGACGAGACGCCGACGCCGCGCTCTTGCATATCGGCACGCAAGGCCAGGGCGAAGCCGCGAAGTCCGAATTTTGTCGCGTTGTACATCGCTGCCTTACCGGATGCGGCCTTGCCGGACAGGGAGTTGATGAACACCAGGTGGCCCTTGCCGCGCTCGGCCATTCGCGCACCGGCGAGGCGGGCCAGCACGATCGGGGCGCGCAGATTGACCTCCAGCGCGCGATCGATCTCCGGCAGCGAAAAGTCGAGCAGATCGCCCGACCCGGGCAGGGCGGCATTGGCTATGACGACATCGAGGTCACCGGCCTCCTCGACCAGCTTCTCGGCACCGCCGGGCACGGCGAGGTCCGCGACCACCGCCCGTGCGCCGAACCGGGTCGCGACCTTGTCGAGTTCCTCGGCTCGGCGTCCGGACAACACCACACTCGCGCCCCGTGCGGCCACCGCGGCGGCGATCGCGACCCCGATTCCACCGGTCGCGCCGGTGATCAGTACGCGTGCTCCGTTCAGGTCCATGCCAACGATTATTGTCGAGATTCCGCATTTCGCGAGACATTCGCAGTCCCCGGTGTCGTCGTGCGCGGCGGCTGCCGTCAGTCCTGGAATCGGTCGCACTTGCCCGCGCTGATCCGGTGCGCATCGATACCAGGTGCCGGCGACGAGGACAGGTTCGGCTCGATGAGCGCCGAAACCGGCCGAATTATCGGCTACCGTCGGGTAGGCAGACCTTCGGTGTCGGTCCGATGCTCGAAAGGCTTTGCCTGCCAACGCATCATGCGTATCGATCGGCGGGCTGTGTCGTAGCATCGGTCCGGGTATCAGGGAGGAGTCGTAGTGCGGGAGATCAGTCGGGCCGAGTTTCTCGGGGTGCTGGCCGGCGCAGCTGCCGGGGCTATTGCGAGTGGTGTGGTCGGCGGTGCGCCCGCCGGTGCGGATCCGGGTGCGGCCGAGCCGATTTCGGTGTTGTCCGGTGCCACGCTGATCGACGGGACCGGTGCGGCGCCGCGCCCGGATACGACCATTGTGCTCGCGGGGGACCGGATCGTGGCTGTGGGCGGGTTCGCGGACCTGCCGTTGCCGCCGCAGGTGCGGTTGGTGGATCTGACGGGCAAGTTCGTGATTCCGGGGCTGTGGGATATGCATACCCACGTGACGTCGGCGGAGCAGTTCTTTCCGCCGCTGCATGTGGTCAACGGCGTCACCGGGGTTCGCGAGATGTGGGGTGACCCGCAAACCCACGACCTGCGCAGGCGCATCGAACTGGGACAGGCGTTCGGTCCGCGGATCGTGATCGCGAGCAATATCATCGACGGCCCGCCCGGTATCTGGCCGGGCTCCGAGGTGGTGTCCACCGGTACCGAGGCCAGAGCCGCGGTACGGCGAGCCGCGCAGGGCGGCGCGGACTTCATCAAGGTCTACTCGCTGCTGTCACGTGCAGCCCTCACGGCCATCGCGGATGAGGCGAACAAGATCGGGCTGCGCTTTGCCGGACATGTGCCCAACCTGATCCCGGTCCAGGAGGCGGTCGATCTCGGTCAGTACACGATCGAGCATATGTACGGGATGCTGCTGTCCACGTCGTCGCGCGCGGACGAACTGTACGCGGAGATCGAAGCTGATCCGGATGGGTGGCGGGCGAACCGGATTCGACTCGAACAGGCCGCCGCGGAAACGCACAGCCCCGAACGAGCGGCGGCCCTGATCGATCAGATGATCCGGCACAATTGCTGGCAGTCACCGACTTTGGTGGTCCAGCAGCGTCTGATGACCGGTCGACCGCCGGGCGATCCCAATGACGAGCGACTGCGCTATCTGCCCGCCTACTTCCAGCAGATGTGGCAGGGCCAGGCCGCAGCACTGCCGGTCGAGCAGAGTGCGGTGTTGCAGCGGAACTATGCGGCCCGCCTACGTCTGCTCGCGACAATGTACGAGGCCGGTGTCGGCATCGTGGCGGGCACCGATGCGGGCAACCCGTTCGTCTTTCCCGGTTTCGCGCTGCACGAGGAGCTGGAACTGCTGGTGCAGGCCGGTCTTTCGCCGATGCGGACATTGCAGGCGGCGACCCGCGACGCCGCGCGATGCCTGGGCATGGCACACCTCAGCGGCACCGTCGAGCCCGGAAAATTCGCGGATCTGGTTGTGCTGGACGGTGATCCGCTCGTATCGATCGGTAATACCCGGCGCATCCATGCCGTGGTGTGCCGGGGACAGTACCTGGCGCCCGAAGACCGCGACCGCATCCTGCGCAAGGTCGAAACGGCCGCGGAACAGGTGAATTCCGCGCCGCCGCCGGACGGTCCGCGCGGCGGATGCTGCGGCTGACTCAGTCCTTGCGGCGCACTGAGGCTTCGACCAGATCCAGTACCGCGGAAAGGTTTTCGTTGGTATGCCCGGACGCGATGCGGGCGATGAGCCCGTCGAGTACCAGGTCCAGATAGCCGAGCAGGACGTCGGTGGGTACATCGTCGCGTAGGGCGCCAGCGGCCTTGCGCCGTTCGAGCCGGGCGAGGGTCGCGGCGGTCAGCTCGGCCGAGCGCTGCGACCAGCCCGCGCGGAACTCCGGATCGGTGCGCAGCCGGCGCGCGATCTCCAAACGCGTTCCGAGCCAATTGAATTGCTCGGGATGGGCCAGCATGTCGCGCATGACCTGCACTAGGCCCTGATTGGCCGCGACATCGGCCATGCGATTGGCATCTTCCTGTGCCAGTGCGAGGAACAGGGCGTCCTTATCCCGGAAGTGATGGAAGATCGCGCCACGGGACAGGCCGATGGCTTCCTCCAGGCGGCGCACGGTGGCGCCGTCGTACCCGTATTCGGCGAAACAGGCCCGCGCCCCGTCGAGTATCTGACTACGCCGGGCGGCGAGGTGATCGTCACTGACCTTGGGCATCTGGCGGGCTCCTCCGAGCGAAGCGGGCAAGCAATGTGAAGAGGTCCGCGCACCGCACGATGGCGGTGCGCGGACCCACTACAGCACAGTCGATCAGCCGCGAATCATATTGCGCAGCACGTACTGCAGGATGCCACCGTTGCGGTAGTAGTCGGCCTCACCGGGGGTGTCGATCCGGACCACCGCGTCGAAGGTGACCACATCACCGTTCTCCTTGGTGGCGGTGACCTTCATGGTCTTCGGAGTCACACCCTCGTTCAGCTTGGTGATGCCTTCGATATCGAAGGTCTCGGTGCCGTCCAGCTTCAGCGACGCGGCCGACTCACCGGCCGGGAACTGCAGCGGGATGACGCCCATACCGATGAGGTTCGAGCGGTGGATGCGCTCGAAGGACTCGGTGATGACGGCCTTCACGCCGAGCAGCGAGGTGCCCTTGGCGGCCCAGTCACGCGAGGAACCCGAGCCGTACTCCTTGCCGCCCAGCACGACCAGCGGGATGCCCGCGGCCTGGTAGTTCTGCGAGGCGTCGTAGATGAACGCCTGCGGGCCACCGTCCTGGGTGAAGTCGCGGGTGTACCCGCCCGAGACATCGTCGAGCAGCTGGTTGCGCAGCCGGATGTTGGCGAAGGTGCCGCGGATCATCACCTCGTGGTTACCGCGACGCGAGCCGTAGGAGTTGTAGTCCTTGCGCTCGACGCCGTTGGCTTCCAGGTACTGCGCGGCCGGGGTGCCCGGCTTGATGTTGCCAGCGGGGGAGATGTGGTCGGTGGTGACCGAATCGCCCAGCAGCGCGAGCACACGCGCGCCCTTGATATCGGTGACCGGCTCCGGCGTCTGCGGCATGCCCTCGAAGTACGGAGGCTTGCGGACGTAGGTCGACTCCTCGGCCCACTCGAAGGTCTTGCCCTCCGGGGTCGGCAGCGAACGCCAGCGCTCGTCACCCTTGAAGACGTCCTTGTAGTCCTCGAGGAACATATCGCGGGAGATGACCCGGTCGATGGTGTCCTGGATTTCCTGCGGCGAGGGCCAGATGTCCTTCAGGAACACCTCGTTGCCGTTGGTGTCCGTGCCGAGCGCGTCGTTCTCGAAGTCGAAGTCCATGGTGCCCGCGAGCGCGTAGGCGATGACCAGCGGCGGGGAAGCCAGGTAGTTCATCTTCACGTCGGGGGAGATGCGGCCCTCGAAGTTGCGGTTGCCGGAAAGCACCGCGGTGACGCTCAGATCGTTGTCGTTGACCGCCTTGGAGATCTCCTCCGGCAGCGGACCGGTGTTGCCGATGCAGGTGGCGCAACCGAACGCGACCAGGTTGAAGCCCAGCTTGTCCAGGTACGGCCACAGGCCGGCCTTTTCGTAGTAGCCGTTGACGACCTGCGAGCCCGGGGCCATCGAGGTCTTCACCCACGGCTTGCGGGTCAGGCCCTTCTCCACCGCGTTGCGGGCCAGCAGGGCCGCGCCCAGCATGACCGACGGGTTGGAGGTGTTGGTGCAGGAGGTGATCGAGGCGACCACGACCGCGCCGTGGTCCAGCACGAAGTCGCCGTACTCCTCGGTGGCGACCTTGACCGGCTTGGACGGGCGGCCAACCGCGCCGTTCGCGGCCGAGGGCAGCACGGCGTCGTCTTCGGCGAAGGAGAGCACTGCCGGATCGCTGGCCGGGAAGGACTCCTCGATGGCCTCGTCCAGGTGGGTGTGCGGCGTCACGGCGGCCGGACCGCTCTCCGCGTCATCGGTGTAATTGTGGATGTCCTTGCGGAAGGCGGTCTTGCTCTCCGACAACAGGATTCGGTCCTGCGGACGCTTCGGACCGGCGATGGACGGCACCACGGTGCTCAGGTCCAGCTCCAGGTACTCCGAGTAGGCGGGCTCGTTATCGGCGTCGTGCCACAGGCCCTGCTCCTTGGCGTAGGCCTCGACCAGCGCGACCTGCTCATCGGAGCGGCCGGTCAGCTTCAGGTAGTCGACGGTCACCTCGTCGATCGGGAAGATCGCTGCGGTGGAACCGAATTCGGGGCTCATATTGCCCAGGGTGGCGCGGTTGGCCAACGGCACCTCGGAGACGCCCTTGCCGTAGAACTCGACGAACTTGCCGACCACACCGTGCTTGCGCAGCATATCGGTGACGGTGAGCACGACGTCGGTGGCGGTCACACCCGGCTTGATCTCACCGGTCAGCTTGAAGCCGACGACGCGCGGGATGAGCATGGAGACCGGCTGGCCCAGCATGGCCGCCTCGGCCTCGATACCGCCGACGCCCCAACCCAATACGCCGAGGCCGTTGACCATGGTGGTGTGCGAGTCGGTGCCGACACAGGTGTCCGGGTAGGCCTGGCCGTTGCGGACCATGACGACGCGGGCCAGGTGCTCGATATTGACCTGGTGCACGATGCCGGTGCTCGGCGGAACGACCTTGAAATCGTCGAAAGCCGTTTGGCCCCAACGCAGGAACTGGTAGCGCTCACCGTTGCGCTGGTATTCGATGTCGACATTGCGCTCGAAGGCGTCCGCACGGCCGAATACGTCGATGATGACGGAGTGGTCGATGACCATTTCGGCGGGGGCGAGCGGGTTGACCTTGTCCGGGTCGCCGCCGAGGGTGGCGACGGCCTCACGCATGGTGGCCAGGTCGACGATGCAGGGCACACCGGTGAAGTCCTGCATGATCACCCGCGCCGGGGTGAACTGGATCTCGGTGTTCGGCTGAGCCGACGGATCCCAGCTCGCGATCGCGCGGATGTGATCGGCGGTGATGTTGGCGCCGTCCTCGGTGCGGAGCAGATTCTCCGCGAGGACCTTCAGTGCGTAGGGGAGTTTCTCGGTGCCCGGCACGGCCGAGAGACGGAAGATCTCGTAGGAGTTGCTTCCGACCTCGAGGGTGCCCTTGGCGCCGAAAGTATCGATACTTGTCGTCACGTCAGCTCCACTCGTCTGTGAGGGTGGCCATCGGCGGGGCTGTGCCGATGGCCGGTCTTTCCGAGCGACCCGAAAGCGGTCGCTACGGTTACGTCTTTGGATGGCTCCAGCGCTGGAACGTACTGGCTCCTCGCGCCTTCGAGCCTAACAGTACGCTTGTCCTGTGAAACGCGCGGGTGCCGTTCGGCGCGCCGTCCGAAGGTGCTGCGACACTCCGTCGCGTACTGTGGCGAGTTGGTCGGGACGACCGGTGGGCAGGTACCGGTTGATCCCGCAGTGTTGTATGCCCGTCGCCTCGCGTCCCGATGCGGCTCGACAGACCGGATGGAAGATGACCGTCTCGTACACCTCGGTTCTTACCCCCATGCGCGCCGAACTGCCGCCTGGTATCGACGACAAGACCTTGGTTCAGATCAAAGAGGATGTGGTCGACAACCGCATCGCCACCCCGAAGGGTAAGGATCAGGACGCACTCGAGGCGGTTGTTGCCGACGCTCGGGCCCATGGCATCGAGCTCAGCATCGTGGTGATTCCCGGCAATCCCGGCCACGACTCCAATCTACGTGACCTGGCCACCGAGATCGGCAAGACCGAGCACGGAACCGTGGTGGTGTTCAGCGACGATTGGGTCGGCACCTATAGCGATTCGATCAGCCGGGTGAAGCTGGAACGGGCCGAGGACTTTTCCAAGAGCACGCAGGGGCAATCGGCGCAGGCGGCGCAGCTTTTCGTTGATCGGTTGGAGCGGCCGGAGACGTTCTCCTGGACCGCGATCACCAGTGTGTTGCTGGTCGGTACTGCGGTCTTGGTCGGCGGACTCTATTGGATCAAGTCTCGCCGGGCTGCCGGGGAGTCTGTGCCGGTAGGGGTTCTGGGGCGCGACGACGACCTGGGCTCCACTTCATAACGGGTTTCCGTTCAGCAACTTTTCCTGACGGTCGGTGTGTTTTTCCCGACCAAGTCCTCATGCCCGTCTGGCTATCTTGCGGCAATGGGTAAATTTCGCGGCTGTATTTCTGTTGCTGGAGTTACATTGGTGAAGGATGTGTCGTACGGTTCGAATGATCCTGATGGGGAAAGAGTGTTGAGAGAGCTATCTGTCAACCACTGAGCGGGATGGTTCGCAGGGGGCTCGTGAGGTTAAGCCGAATCGGGTCCTTTGGGAGGTGCGATGCGCAACGTCGGCGTAGCCGGTTCTCAGCGTCCACTGTGGGTCGCTCTGGGGTTGCTGGTCACCGCGGCGCTATTCGTCACGGCCGGACCCGTTGCCGCGGTGCCGCCGGCCCCACCCAACCCGAGCGACGGCCAGATCGCCGATGCCGGAGCGCAGGTCGATGCCGGAGTGAGCGAGGTCGGCGCGCTGATCAACCAGGTTGCCGCCGCGGATCAGAAGCTGCAGGAACTAGACGCCGTGGTCGCCCAGAGACGCGAAGCGGTCAATAAGGCCCTCGTCGATCTGCAGGACGCGCGCGATGCCGCCGATGTGGCCGCCGCCGCGGTCGTGGATACCCAGCGCGAACTCGTCGATGCCGGAGCCCAGGTCGAACAGGCCCGCCGCAACTTCGACCAATTCGCGGTGCAGGCCTACAGCCGGCCGGCGGCGACCTCGGTGGTCACCTATCTGTCCTCGGCGAATCCGGACCTCGCGCTCGGCCGCGCTCAGATATTCACCCTGGTGTCGAAGAACCAGCAGTCGGTACTGGACTCGTTGCGCCGCGCTCAGATCGATCAGGGCAATAGGAATTCCATTGCGCGGCAAGCGAAGTTGGTCGCCGACGCGGCCGCCGCAGCGGCCGAGCAGAAGAAGGCCGACGCCGAGCAAGCGGTCGCCGCGGTGCAGGCCGAACAGAATCAGCAGGCCGCACAGCGAGCGGGCCTACTACGCGAGCGCACATCGGCACAGGGA
Source organism: Nocardia sp. NPDC004278 (assembly GCF_053602975.1). Taxonomy (NCBI): domain Bacteria; kingdom Bacillati; phylum Actinomycetota; class Actinomycetes; order Mycobacteriales; family Nocardiaceae; genus Nocardia; species Nocardia sp. NPDC004278. The sequence goes on along the minus strand of NZ_JBSGEQ010000015.1, from coordinate 181,030 downwards.
CGTTTGGATGTCGCGCGCGCGAATGTGGCCGGGCTGCAAGGACAACGCGAGGCCTATCTGGCCTGGGACGAGCAGCGCAAGGCCGAGGAGGCCGCCGTGCGCGCGGCCGCCGCGGCTGCCGCCGCGCGGGCCGCGCAGGATCAGGCCGCGATGGAGCGCGCAGCGCATGCGGGTGAGGGGAGGCGACCACACGTCCAGCTGGACGATTCGCCGCCACCGCGCAAGACCCGGCCGCGGGCGACCGGGCCGAACATGCCATCCATCGGCGGCTCCGCGGCCGTCGAAACCGTTGTCGATCGCGCCATATCGCAGCTCGGCGTCGACTACGCCTGGGGCGGCGGCGATGAGGACGGACCGACCCTCGGGATCCACGACGGCGGCGTTGCCGACAGCTACGGCGATTACGACAAGGTCGGCTTCGACTGCTCGGGTCTGATGATCTACGCCTTCGCCGGAATCGGCGTGTCATTGCCGCACTACAGCGGCTATCAGTACAACGCGGGCACCCGGGTGCCCGTCGGCCAGCGCACCCGCGGCGACATGCTGTTCTGGGGGCCGAACGGCAGCGAACACGTCGCGCTCTACCTCGGCAACGGCAAGATGGTCGAGGCGCCGCAATCCGGCGAGGTCGTGCGGGTGTCTCCGGTGCGTGAGGGCGGCATCATGCCGTACGCGGTGCGGATCGTCACCTGATCCCTAGGCTGGGGCCGTACGCCGCGAACCCGACGCGCGAATCTGTTGATTTGCCGTGATCTCGGGTCCGGTTGCGGCGTATGCGGCCATCACCTGGAATAGTTGTGGCAGCACGCACAGGACCAAAGCGAAAGCGGGGATGTTGGTGACTTCGACGGACGGTGTGAGCGGGGCAAATTTGGCGAAAGCGGCCGCTGCTCCCGCATCCAGCACCCTGGAGCGTGACGTCCAGACCCTGGAAAAGGCGATATACGAGGTCAAGCGCGTAATCGTGGGTCAGGATCGGCTCGTCGAACGGCTGCTCGTCGGGGTGCTGGCGCGCGGCCACGTACTACTCGAGGGTGTGCCGGGTATCGCCAAAACCCTTGCGGTGGAGACCTTCGCCAGGGTGGTCGGCGGTTCGTTCTCCCGCGTCCAGTTCACCCCCGACCTGGTGCCGACCGATCTCATCGGTACCCGGATCTACCGCCAGGGCCGCGAGGAATTCGATACCGAACTCGGTCCGGTCGTGGCGAACTTCGTCCTCGCCGACGAGATCAACCGCGCGCCCGCGAAGGTGCAGTCCGCGCTGCTGGAAGTGATGGCCGAGCGGCATGTGTCGATCGGTGGCAAGACGTACCCGATGCCCGATCCGTTCCTTGTCATGGCGACGCAGAACCCGATCGAGAGCGAGGGCGTGTACCCGCTGCCAGAGGCGCAGCGCGACCGCTTCCTGTTCAAGGTCGTCGTCGACTACCCGTCGGTGGAGGAAGAGCGCGAGATCATCTACCGGATGGGTGTCACCCCGCCGGAGGCCAAGCCGATCCTGGAACCCGTCGAGCTGATCCGGCTGCAGCAGGTGGCCGCGAATACCTTCGTGCACCACGCGCTGGTCGACTACGTGGTCCGGGTGATCGCGGCGACCCGCAAGCCCGCCGACTTCGGCATGCAGGATGTGGCGAGCTGGATCGCCTACGGCGCCTCGCCGCGCGCCAGCCTCGGCATCATCGCCGCCGCCCGCGCCGTCGCGCTGATCCGTGGCCGCGACTATGTGGTGCCGCAGGATGTCGTCGAGGTGATTCCGGATGTGCTGCGCCATCGTCTGGTGCTGTCCTACGACGCACTCGCCGACGAGATCAGCCCGGACGATGTGATCAAGCGGGTGCTGCAGACGGTCGGCCTGCCGCAGGTCGCGCCGCAGGCGGTCGCACCGGGCGCCGCGGCCGCACCGGCTCCGGCCGCTCCGCCCGCGATGGGGCCGCACGGCTCCCCGGTTCCGCAGCCGCCCGCACCTCAGGATGCGGTGCCGCAGCCGTCGGTGGCGCAGATGTCCCCGGCCGCCAGCAATAACCAGCCGAAGTGACCTCAGCATCGGATCCGGTTCCACCAGTGCCGATGTCATCCCACGCACCGCCGTCCTTCCGATCGGGTGAACTGTCCGATCCGAAACTGACGGCGGCGCTGAAAACGCTGGAATTGACCGTGCGCCGCAGGCTCGACGGTGTGCTGCACGGCGATCATCTCGGACTCATCCCGGGCCCTGGCTCGGAACCGGGCGAGGCCAGGACCTACCAGCCGGGCGACGACGTGCGGCAGATGGATTGGTCGGTCACCGCCCGCACCACCCATCCGCATGTCCGGCAGATGATCGCGGACCGGGAACTGGAGACCTGGATGGTGGTCGACCTGTCGGCCAGCCTCGACTTCGGCACCGCACTGTGCCAGAAGCGCGATCTGGCGATCGCGGCCGCAGCGGCGATCACCCACCTGACCAGTGGCGGTGGCAATCGGATCGGCGCGGTCGTCGCGACCGGTGAGCAGTTGACGCGCATTCCCGCACGCAGCGGCCGGGTGCACGCGCAGTCGATGCTGCGCGAGATCGCGACGACGCCGCATGCCCGCGACGGTGTGCGCGGCGATCTGCGCGAGGCGATCGAATCGCTGCGCCGCCCGCAGCGCAAGCGCGGACTCGCGGTGATCATCAGCGACTTCCTCGGTGACATCAACTGGCAGCGCTCACTGCGCGCCATCTCCGCGCGCCACGATCTGCTCGCGGTGGAGGTGCTCGATCCGCGCGATCTGTCGCTGCCCGATGTGGGTGATGTGGTGCTGCACGATCCGGAGACCGGGCGCACCCGGGAATTCAGCGTGACTCCTGCGTTGCGCGCCGATTTCGCGGCCGCCGCCCAACGCCATCGCGTTCAGGTCGAACAGGCGCTGCGCAGTTGCGGCGCACCGGTGCTCACCCTGCAGACCGATCGGGACTGGATCTCGGATGTGGTCCGGTTCGTGTCCACCCGGCGCCACGCATTCGGCGCCCCGAGCGGACGGGCGCCGCGCCAGTGAGTATTTCGCATTTCACCGCGCTGATCTGGTTGGGCTTCCTCGCCGTCGTCGTGCTGATCGCGCTGGGCTATATCCTCGTACAGCGCAGTCGCCACCGGCACATGCTGCAGTTCAGCAATATGGAACTGCTGGAGAAGGTCGCCCCGTCGCGGCCGAGTCCGATCCGGCATGTGCCGATAGCGCTGATGCTGATCGGTCTGGTCTTCCTCACCATCGCGGCCGCGGGGCCGACCGCGGTCAAGAAGGTACCGCGCAATCGCGCGACAGTCGTTCTGGTAATGGACGTTTCGCTGTCCATGGAGGCCACCGATGTGCCGCCGTCGCGGCTGAAGGTGGCGCAGAAGGCGGGTAAGGAATTCGTCGACGGACTGCCGCCCGGTATCAATCTCGGCTTCGTCACCTTCGCGGGCACCGCCTCGGTCATGGTGCCGCCGACGACGAATCGCGAGGCCGTCAAGGCGGCTATCGACAACATCAAACTCGCCGAGCGCACCGCAACCGGTGAGGGCATTCTCACCGCGCTGCAGTCGATCGACACCATTGCCACGGTGCTCGGCGGTGCGGAAACGCCGCCGCCTGCACGCATCGTGCTGATGTCGGACGGTAAGCAGACCGTGCCCGACGATAAGGATGTCGACAATCCACGGCACGGTTTCACCGCGGCCCGCCTGGCGAAGAACAAAGGCGTTCCGGTGTCAACGATTTCGTTCGGCACCTCGTGGGGCACGGTGGAGATCCCGGACCAGGACGGTAAGGGCGCTCAGCGCGTCAAGGTGCCTGTCGACGACGATGCGCTGCGCGAGATCGCCAAACTCTCCGGCGGTGACTTCTATACCGCGTCCAGCCTGACCGAGTTGACCGCTGTCTATGACACCCTCGAAGAGCAGATCGGCTTCGAGATGACCAGGGGCGATGCCAGTCGACCATGGCTTTTGCTGGGCATGTTGCTCGTCGCTGCCGGTGTGGTTACCGGCTTGCTCTATCGTCAACGCCTGCCGTAGTCGTCAATGTCCGCCGTCGCGACGCGCCCGGCGCCGCATAGCGCACTGCATGTGGCCGGGGCGTGGCGCACGAACCCGAACAGATAGGTTGGTCTTCATGTCGAACATCACATCCCGGTCGGTCCTGGTGACCGGCGGTAATCGCGGCATCGGCCTCGCGGTCGCGCAGCGTCTGCTGGCCGATGGGCACAAGGTGGCCGTCACGCATCGCGGGTCGGGGGTTCCGGACGGTCTGTTCGGTGTGAAATGCGATGTGACGGACAGTGACTCGGTCGATGCCGCCTTCACCGAGGTGGAGCAGCATCAGGGGCCGGTCGAGGTGTTGGTCGCCAATGCGGGCATCACCGACGACACCCTGCTGATGCGGATGACCGAGGAGCAGTTCACCAAGGTCATCGATGCGAACCTGACCGGCGCGTTCCGCTGCGCCAAGCGCGCGAACCGAGCCATGCTGCGGGCGCGTTGGGGTCGGATGATCTTCCTCGGCTCCGTGGTCGGCCTCGCCGGTCAAGCTGGACAGATCAACTACGCCGCATCCAAGGCCGGTGTTATCGGTCTGGCTCGCTCGGTCACCCGTGAACTCGGTTCGCGCTCGATCACCGCCAATGTCGTCGCGCCCGGCTTCATCGAGACCGATATGACCGCCGAGCTGCCCGACGATCTGCGCGAGATGGCGAAGAAATTCATTCCGTTGCAGCGTCTCGGCGAGCCCGAAGATGTCGCGGCCGTGGTCAGCTTCCTCGCCTCCGAGGATTCGCGCTATGTATCCGGCGCGGTGATCCCGGTCGACGGCGGCATGGGCATGGGCCACTGAGCCGACCCGAAAACGATGCGCCGCCTCGGCGGTCGCGCAACCCCACGAACTTCGACCACAGGAGAACCGAAAACCCATGGGCGGATTGCTCGAAGGCAAGACCGTACTGATCACCGGCATCATCACCGATTCCTCGATCGCGTTCCACGCGGCCGCGGTCGCGCAGGAGCAGGGCGCGAAGGTGCTGATCACCGGTATTCCGGAGCGGCTGCGGCTGATCGATCGGATCGCCAAGCGGCTGCCGCAAGAGGTCGGTCCGGCCATCCCGCTCGATGTCACCAGCGAGGACGATCTCGGCGCGCTGGCCGATAAGGTGCGCGAGCTCGCGCCCGAGGGCGTCGATGGCGTGCTGCACTCGATCGCCTTTGCGCCGCGCACGCTGATGGGTCCGGAGGCGCGTCCGTTCCTGGACGGTCCCGGCCCGGATGCGGCCAAGGCCTTCGAGATCTCGGCTTGGAGCTACGCCTCGCTGGCGCGCGCCGTGCTGCCGGTCATGAACGAGGGCGGTTCGATTGTCGGCATGGACTTCGATCCGCGCACCGCGATGCCGTTCTACAACTGGATGGGTGTGGCCAAGGCCGCGCTGGAGTCGGTGAACCGCTATGTGGCGCGCGAGGTCGGTACCGCCAAGCGGATTCGCTCGAATCTGATCGCCGCCGGACCGATCAAGACCCTCGCGGCCAAGGCCATCGCGGGCACGGCGACCGATGATGCGGCCAAGCTGAACCAGCTCAACACCTACTGGGACGGTGCCTCGCCGATCGGCTGGGATGTCGACGACCCGACCGTGGTCGCGAAGTCGATCGTCACGCTGCTCTCGGACTGGCTGCCCGCTACCACCGGTTCGATCATCTACGTCGACGGCGGAGCCAGCCACAACACCTGGTTCCCGGAGAACATGTCGATCAACTGACGTATTTCGAAGGGAGACACCGTGGTTCGGGCCGCCGACGCCCTGCTGCTGCTGTCGTTCGGCGGCCCTGAGCGTCCCGAGGACGTCATGCCGTTCCTGGAGAACGTCACCCGGGGGCGGGGCGTGCCGCGCGAACGCTTGGCAGAGGTCGCGCAGCATTACCTGCACTTCGGGGGTGTCTCGCCGATCAATGCGCTCAACCGCGACATCATTGCCGCGGTGCAGCGCGAATTGGCCGGTTCCGGAATCGAATTGCCGGTCTATTTCGGCAACCGCAACTGGAACCCGATGGTCGAGGAGACCGTCGCGCGGATGGCCGCCGACGGTGTGCGGTCGGCATTGGTCTTCCCGACCTCGGCGTGGGGCGGGTACTCCGGCTGTCTACAGTACGACGAGGACATCAGCAGGGCGCGGGCGGCCTTCGGGCCGGATGCGCCGGAACTGGTGAAGTTGCGGCAATACTTCGACCATCCGCTGTTGATCGAGGCATTCGCCGCCGCCATTCGTGCCGCGGTGGATGCCCTGCCCGTGCAGCGCCGGGACGGCGCTCGACTGGTGTTCACCGCGCACTCGATTCCGGTATCGGCCGATATTTCCGCGGGGCCGCCTGCCGATGGTGGCCGCCTGTACAGCCGCCAGGTTGCCGAGGCCGCCCGATTGTGCGCCGCCGCAACGGGATTCACCGATTATGACCTGGTGTGGCAGTCCCGCTCCGGTCCACCGCAGATCCCGTGGCTCGATCCGGATATCGTCGATCATCTCGAGGAACTGTCCGGCAAGGGGGTGGATGCGGTCGTGGTCTGCCCGGTCGGGTTCGTCTCCGATCACCTCGAGGTCATCTGGGATCTGGACAACGAAGCCAGGGAAAAGGCCGAGGAACTGGGTATGGCGTTCGCCAGGGCCGCCACCCCCGGCACCGATCCCCGCTTCGCCCGGTTGGTCGTCGAATTGATCAACGAACACCTGGCCGACAGTTCGCCGCGCCGCCTCGGCGACATCCCGGGCTATGGCTGCACCGTAAACGGTGCACCCTGTGCGGTCGGCTGCTGCACCCCGCCCCATCGTCCCGCCACGGCAACCTAGCCCAGCTTCTGCGGCGGACGTCCTGGGCGTCAGATCGCGCGGCGGGCACCGCGGCGCCGTGGACGCAGCTGGTACAGGCGGTACCAGGCCAGCGCGATGAAGACGGCCCCCAGCCCGGCGACGACTCCCATGTCGAGCAGCCACGTGCCGATGGTGTGTTTCCACAGCGGGTCGGCCGCGCCCTCATGCGGTGAGAGGGTGTCGAGGTCGACGGTGGCGGCTCCGGCACCGAACCCCCAACGGGCCGGTGCTATGTACGCCAGTTGCTCCAGGACGGGTGTGCCGGGGAGTCGCACCAGCCCGCCGGTGAGTACCAGTTGTGCCATCGACAGCACGATCAGCAGCGGCAGTGTCTTCTCCGAGGTGTCCACCGACACCGACACCAGCAAGCCCAATGCCAGCGATGCGATGCCGAGCAGCGCCATCGCCAGGATCAACTCCAGCTCGACCGACGTGAAGAGCCCCTTGGGGGGCATATCCACCCCGATGGTGCCGATCAGCACCAATACCGCCGACTGCAGGGCGGTGATCACGCCCAGGACCAGCAGTTTCGACATCAGGTAGACCCCTGGTGACAGGCCTGCCGCGCGTTCTCTGCGATAGATCGTCTGTTCCTTGACGATCTCGCGAATCGAGTTTCCGGTGCCGACGAAGCATGCGCCGAATGCCAGAATCATGAGCTTGGTCGCGGCATCGATATTGGATCCCGGCGCCCCGGCGAATCCCTGGCCCGACGGCACTGCGGCGATCAAGCCACCGAGCAGTACGGGCATCACGCCGAGCAGAGCCAAATAGCTTCGGTCCGAGGCGATCACCGCCAGATATCGGCGGCACAGGGTGCTGAGCTGGGCGAGTTTGGACTGCTGCGCGGGCGGCGGCGCCGGTGGGTGTACTTCCGCTGGGCCGATATCGTCGGTCAGCCCGACCGCCACGTAGTTCTCGAAGCGTGGCGACGTCCGGAACTCGCCGGCCCAGTCGCGCTCGTGCTCGCGATCGAAGGCCTGGAACACCTCAGCCCAGCTGCGCTGTGCGAACTCCAGCAGCCCCTCCGTGGGCGGTCCGTAATAGGCCAGTCGACCGCCGGGCACCAAGACCAGCAGCCGGTCGCAGGAATCGAGATTCGCCACGCTGTGCGTGACGACGATGACGGTCCGCCCGTCGTGTGCCAGTTCGGCCAGCATTTCCATGACCGTTTTGTCCAGGCCTGGATCGAGGCCGGAGGTCGGTTCGTCGAGAAACAGCAGGGACGGTTTGGTCAGCAACTCCAGCGCGACGCTCACACGTTTGCGCTGCCCGCCCGAGAGCCGATCAATGCGGGTATCGGCGTGCCGCGCCAAGCCGAGCTCGTCGAGGACCTCGTCGACCCGCTGCTCGCGCTCCTCGCTGCGGGTGTCACCGGGGAAGCGCAGTTCGGCCGCGTAGAGCAGCGCACGCCGCGTCGGAAGCTGGTTGTGCAGGATGTCCTCCTGCGGGACCAGCCCGATCCGGTGCCGGAGTTCGTCGTAATCGGTGTACAGGTCGCGTCCGTCGTAGCGGACCGTGCCCTCCGTCGCGGGCCGCAATCCGGTGATCGCGCCGAGCAGCGTCGACTTGCCCGCTCCGCTGGGGCCGATGACCCCCACCAGCGAGCGCTGCGGGATGGGGAAGCTCACCCCGTCGAGGATCACCTTGCCCTCAGGCGTCCGCACGATGAGGTTCTGCACCGAGACCGATACGTCACCGGTGTCGACGAACTCGCGCAGCTCGTCGCCGACGAGCCGGAAGGTGGTGTGCCCCATGCCGATCAAGTCGGATTCGGAGAGATCCGCGGCGTCGACCCGAGAGCCGTTGACGTAGGTGCCATTGTGACTGTCGAGGTCGATGATCCGGTACCGGCCGTCGCTGGTCCTTTGCAGTTCGGCGTGATGGCGGGAGAGCAGGAGGTCGGGCACGACTACGTCGTTGTCGGCGGCACGTCCGATCCGAAGCTTGTCGGATGTGATCCGGACGACCTCGCTGGGGGGCCGCATCGTCCGCGACGATCGCGAAGCTCGCCGGGGCATGCTCGACGGGAACTGCGTGACCGTCGCTTCCTCGGCGAGGCTACGGCCGGGGACGATCAGCGTTTCGCCACCGGTATCGCGATCGGACTCGCCGCCCGGCGGCGCCTCCGGCGAGCAGGCCAGCTGTTCCCCGTCCACAGAGTGCCCGAGCCGGAATGTCTCGTCGTGGTCGATCACCATCCGGTTGACCCGGCGCCCGCCGAAAAAGGTGCCGTTGCGGCTGCCGACATCCTCGATTTCCCAGCCGTCGGCACCCAGCTCCAGAACTGCGTGGATCGAAGATACGCGCGGATCGTTCACCACAACGTCGGCGGCCGGATCGCGACCGACGTTGTAGACGTCACCAGCGCGTAGCCGGTAGACGCGCTCCCTCGTCTGCACCACTAGAACTGGCGCCGCGAGGGATTCCGTGGAAGACGGTTCACCCGCCATGACGTGAGTATACGACGGGGCCGCCATGTCGCCGCAAGGATTCGAACACCCCGCGATCCCGGTTGCCGGGCAATTGCCCGCGCAGCACCCGATTGGCGTCCGTGTCGGCGACGCACCTCGCGCCGGTCCGGTCGACGGCGCGATGGTCTTTCAGTGGCGCCAGCATTGCTCGAACCGATGATCGGCACTCGGCACGGAGCAAACGCTCCTTTCACCCTGAGTCGGTGATCAAGTGTGCGCGCGGCAGGTTCTGGTCACGAGGTCGACCCAGATGTATGGATCGGTCGCCCATAGGTTGTGGGCGACTCCGGGTAGTTCTTCGAATCTGCCGTTCGGGATCAAGGCTGCGAGTTGCCGCAGGGGCCACGACGGGCGGATGTCGTGCTGCGGGGCGATGAATGTCATGGCCACGGTGCAGTCGGCCAGTCGGCGGAGCAGGTCGGGCTCGTGAATCCATTGCACGAACGACGCGCTCAGTGCGGCGTGAACGTCTGGTTCCCAATCGATCTCGATATCGGCTTCCAGATGCCGCGAGGCCTCGTATGCCTGGGACCAGGTGCGGTCCTTGTGTAATCCGTGCCCGGCCACGCCGACCACGGATCCGACGCGGTCGGGATGATCCAGCGCGTAGCGCACCGCCAGGTCCGAGCCCCAGGAGTGGCCGAGCACCACCCAGCTGTCGATGCCTGCGGCGCATCGCACCGCTTCGATATCGGCGACTGCCCGGTCGAGGTCGTGTGGCCCACCTTCGGAGCTTCCGACGCCCCTTGGCTCCGGGTACCATGCCCGCATTTCGCGAGGTGCCAGCCCGTCATCCTCGAGGTAGTGGACACAGCCCGGTCCGCCGGATAGGACCACGACATCGGGACCGTGTCCGGTGACACCGACGTGCAGCAGGGTTCCGTCATCGGCTGACACCATCGTCGATCGCATTTCATCCCCCTTGTCGCGACGTTCCGTGCTGGTCAGAAGCTCACGGTGGTGACGTAGGCGTAGACGCCGGGAAACCCTGGGCGGGCGCTGCCCTTGCCCCAGGAGGTGAGGCCGAGCAGGCGGCCCGAGGCGAGAAGTGGGGCGCCGCTGTCGTATTCAGCGGTATCGGCGGCGGTGGATCCGGCGCAGAACATATCGGCGGGGTCGAAGGCGGAGCCGTAGGCGGCGACGCACGTGGCGTTGGAGACGATAGGGACGGTGGCCGATCGCAGGTGCGTATTCGAGGTGTCGGTCTCGCTGGTCGCGCCCCAACCCACGATGGTGCCGGTGTCGCCGTTTGCGCGCGGATCATGCTGTGGCGCAGCAATTTCCAGGAAAGGCCCCGGTCTCGGCTCGTCGAGGACGAGGATCGCGAGATCACTGTGGTGTGCGGTCTCGCCGTCGAAATCGCTCTCCCGGAAATCCGGGTGAATGCGAATCTCCTTGACCCCCACGATGACTCCATCGTGCGAGCGCAGGTCGGTGCGCCCGAGGGTGACGGTGATCGCCTGGGGTAGCAGCCGGGCCAACTCGACGCAGTGCGCGGCTGTCACCACCCGATCCGGCGCGATGAGCGCACCGCCGCAGAACTGTCCGGACGGTCGGGGGAAGAACAACGGGGAGCCGACGGCGGCGAGCCACGGGTAGGCGCTCGCCTCGGTGGTATCGCCGCCCACGATCGCCGTGGCGGGAACGGCTGGCACGCCGAGACCGATGAGGACTGCGGTGGTCAGAGCCGCGGCAATGCGACGTATGCGGAACATGCCGCCTCCCGGATGATTCAGTCGATCTGTCGGCCCATTCAACCAGAGGACGCCGGTGATCTCGCGGCTTCGGGGACCAGTGGCTGTCTCGTGCGCCGAATGCCGCGCCTATGAACTGCCTCGGGCCGCGGCGTGTACCGCCACCAACCGCGCCGCGCGGATCGCGTCCCACAGTGGGCGTAGCAGGTCTTCCTGGGCGCCGACGGCGGTGGCGGAGGTGGGGGAGGAGGCCGGTTCGCGTTGGGCGACAGTGAGGATGGCGGCGACGTGGTCGGCGCTGTCGAGGATTCGCCTGGCGCGCAACGGGATCGAATCCGGATAGTCGTGGCGGGAGTAGTCCGCGAGTTCGGCCTCGATGAGTTCGCGGGGGTCGGTGTCCGCGGCCGCGCCGACGGCGGTGGTGTGCAGTCGCATCAGGGCGTCGGCGGCATCGCGCACCGCCTCGCGCATGGTGTACTCGGCCTCGCCGAGCGACATATCCGATCCGGGCGTGGCGGGGATCGGCGTGCTGTAGACGGTCCACTGCAGGGTGTCGTCATCGGCCCACTGCGGGATCAGTCCGGTGCCGTCGCTGCCGGGCACACCGAAGAGCATGCCCTCGCCCGCCTCGATGGCATCGGCGGCGAAGGCCGTTCCGGTCGGCAGACCGCGCACATCGCCGGGCACCGGCAGCACCAGTCGCAGTTGCGCACTGGGCTGGGCCATCGCCTCGCGAATTACCTTGAGCAGCGCCATGACTCCGGTGCCGGACAGATTGTCGCGAGAGGACCAGGGCAGGTCGTCGCGACCGCCGGTGATCGGGTCGCCCGCGGCGATCGTGTGCCGCGGCGCCCAGGCGTACAACGCCTCCAGAATGTCATCGGGCGCGCTGCGACCGGCCAGCCATGAGCCAGCCCACACCGTCAGCGTGGCACTAGGAGAGCACATAATTATCGAGCATAAAGGAGGGTTGCGACTCGGGGGCAGCATGCCGGATACCCCGGTGAGCTGCGCGCATCTATCGGTCTACCGGTACCGCGAGTACCTGCAATACCGGACCGGCCGCCGCCGCTTCACAGTTACGCCGACCGGGATCGAATTCCGCGTAGTGGGACATGGTTTCAGCGGTTGGACCCGGAATTGATCTTGCCGCTCCGGTTATTCCGGCTCGGTGACGAAGTCGATGAGCCGCTCCACCGCGCCGATCAGGGGGGCTTCCAGATCGCGGAAGGATTCGACGGCGTTGTAGACCCGCCGCCACCCCTGCTGTGGGGTGCCCCAGCCGAGGCGGCGGCAGATGCCGGTCTTCCAGTCCTCACCGCGCGGTACCTGCGGCCATGCCGCGATGCCGACCGCCGCCGGGCGCACGGCCTGCCAGACATCGATATAGGGATGCCCGGTGACCAGCACATACTTACCGAGGCCGGTGGTCAGCTGGGTTTCCTTCGAACCGGTCACCAGATGGTCGACCAGCACACCGACCCGCCGACCCGGCCCCGGCGCGAATTCGGTCAGCCGCTCGGCCAGATTGTCCAAACCCTCGAGATGTTCGACCACCACGCCCTCGACCCGCAGATCGTGCCCCCAGACCCGCTCCACCAATGCGGCGTCGTGCACACCCTCCACCCAGATCCGGCTGGTCTTGGCGACCTGGGCGCGCAGTCCCTGCACTCGCGTCGAGCCCGATGCCGACCGGGTTTGCTTCTTGGGCGCCGCGGCTTTGGGGCGGACCAGTGTCACCGGCTCACCGTCGATCAGGAACGCGGCCTCGCGCAATGCGAACAACCGCACCGCACCGTGCGCGTCCTCCAGTTTGACGAACTCGCCGTCGTAGCTGCGATCGAATCCGACAACGGCGCCGCAGAATCCGCTCGCCGCATCCTCCACTACGAGGTCGCGTTCTGCCGACACTGTCGGCACCGCTGGCCTCTTCGCTCGCGAATGTCCGGAGAAGATATCGCCGCCATACATGTCACGCCCGCTCACCCGCCGAAACTAGCACTGCCGCTTCGGTTGATCTCGGTTTGTCGCGCCACAGAAGTGCCACGGACAACTACAGTGGGCATGTGGCCGCAATCGTTTGGCTGGTCGCGGGTCTGCTGCTCGCGGCAGCGGAGATGCTCACCGGGGACCTCACACTGCTCATGTTGGGCGCCGCCGCGCTCGGCACGGCGGGCGTGAGTGCGGTGGCGGGTACGGGTCTGGTCGTCGACGCGGTGATCTTCGCGGTGCTGGCGCTGGTTCTGCTGCTCGGGGTGCGCCCAGTTCTGCGGCGCCGCTTCGGAACTCCGCCGCCGATCCCGACGAATGTGGACGCGCTGATGGGCAAACAGGCGCTGGTGCTCGAACAGGTGGCCGAGCACAGCGGCCTGGTCAAAATCGGCGGTGAGGAATGGACCGCACGGCCGTTCGATACAACGGTCGAGTATCCGAAGGGAACCACGGTGTACGTCATGAAGATCGACGGCGCGACCGCGGTCGTCTGGAAGGGGCCGTAATGGCTGTACTGATCGTTGCCGCCGTCTTGGTGCTGTTGGTTGTGGTGGTGGTCTTCAAGTCGATCGCCCTCGTCCCGCAGGCGGAGGCGGCGGTCATCGAGCGACTAGGTCGATATTCGCGCACCGTTTCCGGCCAGCTGACCTTCCTGGTGCCGTTCGCCGATCGGATCCGGGCCAAGGTGGACCTACGCGAGCGGGTGGTGTCCTTCCCGCCGCAGCCGGTGATCACCGAGGACAATCTGACCCTGCACATCGACACTGTCGTGTACTTCCAGGTGACCAGCCCGCAGGCGGCGGTGTACGAGATCAGCAACTACATCGCGGCCGTCGAACAGCTCACCGTGACCACGCTGCGCAATGTGGTCGGCGGTATGACCCTGGAGCAGACGCTGACCTCGCGCGATCAGATCAATGGACAGCTGCGCGGTGTGCTCGACGAGGCCACCGGTCGCTGGGGGCTGCGCGTCGCGCGGGTCGAGCTCAAGAGCATCGATCCGCCGCCATCGATCCAGGAGTCGATGGAGAAGCAGATGAAGGCCGACCGCGAGAAGCGCGCCATGATCCTCACCGCGGAGGGCACCCGGGAGTCGCAGATCAAGACCGCAGAGGGTGCCAAGCAGGCGCAGATCCTCTCCGCCGAGGGTGCCAAGCAGGCCTCGATCCTGGCGGCCGAAGGTGAACGGCAGAGCCGCATTCTGCGCGCCCAGGGTGAACGTGCCGCATCCTATCTGCAGGCGCAAGGTCAGGCCAAGGCCATCGAAAAGGTGTTCGCCGCAATCAAATCCGGTAAGCCGACGCCGGAACTGCTTGCCTACCAATACATGCAGACCCTGCCGCTGGTCGCACGCGGCGATGCGAACAAGGTCTGGCTGGTGCCGAGCGATTTCGGCAAGGCCCTGGAAGGTTTCGCGCAGAACTTCGCGACCAAGGGCGAGGACGGTGTATTCCGGTACGAGCCCGCTCCGGCCGACGATGTGCAGAGCAAGCCGGAGGACGATTCCGATGTGGCGGGCTGGTTCGATACGGCTCGTGACCCGGCCATCGAACAGGCGGTCCGTGCCGCGGAGGCCGATGCCCGTGCGTCGGTGGAGGGCATGGCCACCCCGGTGACCCGCCAGCCCCAGCCCGCGCCGTATCAACAGGTCGTGCCACCACAGCAGGCGATTCCGCCGCAGCAGGTGCCACCGCAGCAGCAGCCATACCATCCGGACGGGCCCGGGTCCCAGGGCCGTCCCTGGCAGCCGCCAGCACAGTAGGAAGTCGACACGAAACGCCCCGGATCCCAGTGATCCGGGGCGTTTCGTTCTGCGAGGTCCGCGCAGGTCCGGTCGGCGTCAGGGCGCGAGATCGATGGTCAGCGTCGCCAGTTGCAGTGCCATGGCGCAGGGGTCTGGTGTTGTGGTGTGCGAATGGTTTTGTACCCGCCAGACGATGGTGCCGTTATCGGCGGCGGCGACCGCGCAATCACCGGGGTCGTGCGGATTGCGGATGTAGAAGCCGGTCGCGGTGACCGTGGTGCCGAATATCTGTCTGGTGATGGTCAGATGTTCGTTCTGGAAGCCGTCGTTCTCGGCCCGCTGCCACGTCTGTTGCAGTGATTCGCGGTCGGTGTAGGTGAAGGTCAGGTCGGATTCGTCGTCGCCGCGCTGCGCCTGCCAGACGCAGACCGGCGGACGATGGTGTGCGGTGAGGGTGTCGGCCTGTGCGGTGCGGCTGATCTGCTCATCGGTCAGCGGCGTGCAGTTGGCCAGGGAGTTGGCGGCCGGGGTGGCGGTCGGACCCGCATCCGGTGTGCCATGGCCGGAACAGGCGGTCAGCAGTCCGGCGACCGCGAGAAAGGCAAGTCCGCTGCCGCGCGTGCGGAATGCGGCCACGTCCGCTCCCTTCCCAAGAATCCAGCCGGGCGAGTATGTGCCAAGGCTACCGGCGCTCGCTTGGGCGGCAGTCCGGTGGAACCGCACCCCTCTCTGATCATCGACAGGCGTCGACCTTAGGCCGGAAAATCATTCGGCACGATACGGCCGCGCTGGAATACTCACGGATCCGAACCGACAGGAGGGAACGCGCGTGGGTAATTCCGGGGTGCTGCCATTGCTGGGCCAGGCTGTTGCCGTGGTATCGGCGGCGATCGGGCGAGTCCGCCCCGAGGTGGCTGGCGCGGATCCGGTGGTGCGACGCTCCGAACGCGCGGACTTCCAGTCGAATGCGGCGCTCGCGGTGGCCAAGCGGGTCGGGATGCGGCCCGCCGAATTCGCCGCGGAGTTGGCCGGGGCATTGGCCGATCCGGGCGACGGGCTGTTCACGGCAATGGTTTCGGGGCCCGGATTCCTCAACATCACGGTGGCGGATCATGTGGTCTGGCAACAGGTTTCGGCACGACTGGGCGATGATCGGCTCGGCGTAGCGGCAGCCGAGGCCGGCCGCCGTACCGTGGTCGACTACTCGGCGCCCAATATCGCCAAGGAGATGCATGTCGGCCATCTGCGGACGACGATCATCGGCGACAGCATCGCCAGGGTGCTCGACTTCCTCGGCGCCACGGTAATTCGGCAGAATCACCTGGGGGACTGGGGAACTCAGTTCGGCATGCTCATCCAGTACTTGGACGAGCACCCAGACCTGAGCTGGCGCCACGATGAGCTGAGCGGCGATGTCTCGGCGGTATCGGCGCTGGACGGTTTGTACAAGGCGGCTCGCGGGGAATTCGACGGCGATCCGGCATTCGCGGACCGCGCCAGGGCCCGGGTGGTGGCGCTGCAGTCCGGCGATCCGGCCACCTCGCAGCGGTGGCGGGAGATCGTCGCCGAATCGGAGCGTGCGTTCGGTGATATCTACGACCGGCTCGGCGTACTACTCACCCCCGACGACTATGTCGGGGAGTCGTTCTACAACCCACTGCTGGCCGACACCATCGCCGAGTTGGTCGACAAGGGTATCGCCGTCGACAGCGACGGCGCACTCGTGGTGTTCTCCGAGGCGGTGACCGGCCCCGATGACCAGCCGGTCCCGCTGATGGTGCGCAAGCGTGACGGGGGATATGGCTATGACACAACGGATTTGGCGACCATTCGCTACCGTGTGCACACCCTGCGCGCTGAGCGGTTGCTCTATGTCACCGATTCCCGTCAGGCCCTGCACTTCCGGCTCGTCTTCGAGGCCGCGCGGCGGGCCGGATGGTTGACCGATGACATCGATGCCGAACATATCGCCTACGGCACGGTGCTCGGCCCGGACGGACGGCCGTTCAAGACCCGCGCGGGTGGCACCGTACGGTTGGCCGATCTGCTGGACGAGGCCGTCGCCAAGGCCAGAGCCGTTGTCGCCGAACGGAACCCGGACCTGCCCGCCGCCGAACTCGACGCAATCGCCGAACCCACCGGCATCGGCGCGGTCAAATACGCCGACCTGTCCACCTCCCGGGTCAAGGATTACACCTTCGACCTGGACCGCATGGTCGCGTTGCAGGGCAATACCAGTGTCTACCTCCAATACGCGCATGCGAGAATCCGGTCCATTTTGCGCAAGGCCGAAGACCGCATGTCACGCATCGATGTGAGCGTCGCGCTCGAACCCGCCGAGCGGGCGCTGGCACTGGAACTCGACGCCTACGGCACGGTCGTCGCCGAGGTGGCCGCGACCCTGGAACCGCATCGACTGTGCGGCTATCTCTACGACCTCGCCCGTGACTTCACCGGTTTCTACGAGAGCTGCCCGGTGCTCACCGCGGCCGACCCCGTCCGTGGAAACCGCCTCGCACTCTGCGAATTGACCGCAAAAACGCTCGCGCACGGACTCGGTCTCTTGGGCATCGCGGCCCCTGAGCGCATGTGAACCACCTGCACAGTGCAGACGCGAGCGCGGCTGTCCGAGCTCAGGTGCAGAGTTCGCGCACGCGCGGTACTACCTCCGCGACCCACCGGCGCAACTGGGTCTCATCCGGTGACTCCGGCCAGTACACGAAGGTATCGAATCCGGTATCGGTGGCGAGATCGGCCAGGATGCGTGACCATCCGGCCGCATCGGTGCGAATCGGCTCCTCGCCGCGCAATGTCACCGAGCCGGGCGCCTCGGTGATATCGCCGACCAGTTGCGCCATCCGCATGATGTCGCCGGGATCGCGTCCGGCATCGCGGGCGCTGGCCGAGATGATCTGTTGCGCGCCTTGCCATTTCTCGTAGGGCAGGTAGTGCGGGATCGGCGCCGCCCAGCCATCGGCGATCCGCCCGGTCAGGGCATTGGCCTTCGGTCCGACACTGCCGAACCAGATGCCGACCGGATGCACCGGCGCCGGACCGGATTGCACACCGTGCACGGCGTAATGCGCACCCGACACCGTGGCCTTCGCGCCCGGCACCCACATGGTCCGAATGATCTCGGTGGCCTCGGCGAGCGCCTGCAGCGCTTCGGGATTCGTCCGCGATGGACCACCCATCGCGCTGATGGCGGGCCAGAAGGCCCCGGCGCCCAGGGCCAGTTCGAACCGTCCGCCGCTCAGCAGATCGAGTGTCGCCGCCTGTTTGCCGAGTAGTGCCGGACCGCGCAGCGGCAGGCTGGCCACATCGGGAAAGACCCGGAGCCGCTCGGTCTCGGCGAGGACGGTCGCGATGACCGCGAAGGTATCGGCGAGCCCACCGGCGTACGGGTGGTCCTGAATCCCGAGCAGATCCAGCCCTTCCCGATCGGCGAGTCGGGCGAGTGCGCGAAGACGCGGGAGTTCGTCGGCGGTCGGCGCCAGCTGAATTCCGAAACGAAGGTTCACAGATCGCATGATGCCAGCCCGTCAGCGCGCATCCGGACGCGGCGGTCCGCTGCGCAGTTGGTGGTGGCGGAATGCGAGTCGCACGATATCGGCGATATCGGGATCGGTAATGGTGTAGATGCTGCGTCGACCGAGCTTTCGGACGTGAACCAGACCAGCGAGTTTGAGTTTGCTCAGATGCTGGCTGACCGCGGGCACGGTTTGGCCGATTTCGGCGGCTAGGGTGCCGACATCGCGTTCACTCTGGCTGAGCAGCCACAGGATCTGGAGGCGGGCGGTGGCGGCAAGCATGCCGAAAACCGCTGCCGCGTTTTGTAATCGGTCGGCCGGGATAGGGCCCGGCGGTTCGCCACGCTGAGTCACGTCTGCCTCCACCTGTTGCAAGAGTTGCACGATTGCGCATACTTGCGCAACTGATTGACGGACCGCCGCGGCAGGTTTCTAATGATTGATGGCGCAATTCGTGCGCCGGGATCAACCAACGAAGCGGGGTGCCCCGCCAATGGCGTTCGCCGGTGCATCGTGGCGAGCGCGGCCACTGCACGAACGGACGTATTGGAGCCCGCCATGGCGACGCTGTTCAACAAGGTCGAATCTCCGTACCGCACACCGAATCTCGAGCGACAGGCGATCTGGTTCACCATCGGTCTATATCTGTTGATCAGCGCCGGACTGCTGACGATGCACTATGCGCATCCGCAGCAGCCGGTCGGATCGTCGTCGGTGTCGCCAGCACATACGTCGTTCGGGCGGTAGCCGATGACGACGACTACCGCCGCTCCGAGCGACCACTTCGATACCGAAATCCTTCAGCAGCATTGGATTCCGCTCTCAGTGACCGATTCCGACACCGCCGCGGTGCTACACAACCGTTTGGGTGTGGATTTCGCGACGGCGCGGAATCGGGTCTTCGAGACCGACAAGTTCATCTATCTGCCCGTCGTCCTCAGCTATAAACGCGGCGACACCATCGAACGTGACACCATCGTCTTCGCACTGGGCAGCGATTTCCTGATCACCCTGCAACCGGACGAGCATTTCACCCCGTTCGACAAGGCCGTCGCGAAAATGCGCCGCAATCCGAACCTCACCGGATCGCCGCACGGCGTCATGTACGCGCTGCTCTGGGCGATGAACGAGGCATCGGAACGGGTTATCCACTACGCCAGCGACGCGCTGGAGGCGATGAACGAAGATATCGAGATGGCCACCAACGGCTATGACCACCGTGGCCGCGAAATCGGCGTCGCGGATATGCGCGGCACCATGTCGCGGATGAATGCGGCAGAGGAGATCGTCTCGCGGGTACAGGAGACCCAACTGCAATTGGCCCGCGCGGCCAGACATCTGATGGCCGATACACCCACGGGCGATCTGGAGGGCCTGATCGCCATCCTGATCGCCGATATCGATGGCGTGAAGCAGCACGCGGGTTTCGAACACGATAAGGTTCGCTATCTGCAACAGTCGGTGATGACCTGGCTCGATGTGAAACAGAACCAGATCGTGAAGGTCTTCACCATCATTACCGCCGTCTTCCTACCGCCGACGCTGATCGCGACCTTCTACGGCATGAACTTCACCTGGATGCCGGAATTGGAGTGGGAGCACGGCTTTCTCGCGACCACACTGATGACCCTGGTGGCGGCGGTGATTCCGCTGGTCTATATCAAACGCAAGGGCTGGTTGCGTTGAGGCGGTGACGGCGGAGCGGAACTGGCTCGGATTCCCTTGGATCCGAGCCGGTTTCGGGTCGGTGATACACGGCTCGCCGGGGTGTCCATCGAGCTGTGCGCGCGGAATCGCTCCGGCCCGGCGGAGTTGATGGAATAATCCTCGGCGACTGTCACAAGACACTGTCGGGAGAGCATGGGGACTAGACGAGCACTGCTGCAAGCGGGTTTGGTGCTGCCGTTGGCCGCCTGTGCTCCCCAGTTGCTGTGGGGTGATTCGAGCCTGGTCCGGATCGGAGTGTCCTGGAGCGGGACGGAATTGTCCGCGTTCCGAACGATTTTGGCGCGTTTGCCGTTCGCCGGGTCGGTGGAGGTGATCCCGCTGGGCGACGAAATCGGCACCGCATTCACGGCGGGCGGGAAGTCGGCGCCGGATATCGTCATGCTGCCGCAGGCGGGACAGGTCCGCACCCTCGTCGAAGACGATAAACTGCGTCCGGTCGCCGAGGGGTTCTGGGCCGATGAGAACGGGGCACGCTATTCAGAACCGTGGCGGCAGCTGCTGTACCACGGAGGAAAACCGTACGGTGTGCCGTTCAAGGCCGCTGATAAATCGCTGGTCTGGTACGACCGGCAGGCGATCGACCGCTATCGTCTCGGCGATCCGGCCAATTGGACGATCCCGGACTGGATCGACCGGATGGAGGTGCTCGCGAACACGCCGATCCGGCTGCTCGCCCTCGCCGCTGGCGACGGTTGGGTATTGACCGACGTCTTCGAGAATGTGCTGCGCGCCGAATCGCCGCGCACCTATGACGAATTGGCGGGCGCGGGCAAGGATCGGACCTGGGATCGTCCCGCCGTGCGCGCCGCCTTCGGATACCTCGCCCGGCTGTGGGGGCAGCGCCACACCTTCGCAGGCGGTGTCGCGGTGGCCCTGACCAGACAATTCCCGGATGCCATCCGGGATGTGTTCGAACGCAGTCGCGCCGCCATGGTGATCGCCCCGGATTTCGCCGAACCCATTGTGCGCGACAGCCTTCGGGCTGCCGGACGGCGTTCCGAAGACGCTGTCGGCATCGCGCAGTTCCCGTCGGTCGGTCTGGGCGGCGAGCGCCCGAAGATCGTCGGTGGCGATGTCCTGGTCGTGACCAAACACGCCGACCAGCGGGCCGACGAGGTGGTGGCGGCGCTGGCCGCACCCGAGGCGCCGCTGCCGTGGATCGAGGGTGTCGGCGGCTTCATCGCGCCGAATCTGCGGACCTCCGTACGATATTCGGCATTGCTCGAACCGATCGCGCGATCGCAGACCTCGTGGAGCGCGTTCGACCTGTCCGACCAGCTCGGGGCCGTTGGCGGCCGAAACGGCCTGTGGCGCATCCTGACCAGCTTCCTCACCGCGATCGGCGACGGTGCGAACGAGCATCCGGATGCCGCGATCGATGCCGCGATCACCGCGCTCGACGCCGCCGAGCGGAGCCGTCGATGACGGGTGTCTCCGACTTCCGGGCTAATGGTCTGCGCCTGGAACTGGCCACCCGGCGGATGCGCGGGCCGCTCGTACCCGGTGGCCGCCCACGCCGCTGGTTCGGCTGGGCGGGTCTGCTCGCGGTCGGGCTGATCGTGGTGCTGCTGGTGGCTCCCGCGCTGTGGACTGTCGCGATCGCGGTGCAGGCCCGCCCGCGAATCGTGTTCTCCTGCACCGTCGTTGCCGTCGCCGCCGTGGCGTTCACACTGATATCCCGGCATCGCCGCCGCGATGGCCTCCGACTGGCGCTGCGGTCGGCTTTCGCCCTAACCGCCGCGCTCGGGCTGTGGTCGCTCGGCGCCGCGCTGACCACGGACGGAGCCTGGGCATATGCGCGCACCCTGCTGTGGGTTGTCTACGGCCTGATGCTCCTGTTCGCCGCGCTGGTGATCGCGTGGTGGTCGCGGAACTCGCGCGCGCTGTGGGTGCCGCTGATCGTCCCGTTCGGCATCTCGGCATTCGTCTCGGGCGTCGCGTTCCGGCTGATCTTCGAATATCTCGCCGACCGGTTCGGTATGCAGAGCGTCGGCGGGTACCGGATGTGGTACGCGGTAATGCTCGGCTCGGCCTTCCTGTGGACCTGGCTCGGCTTCCTCACCGGACTGCTTCGCGCCGATATCCGAGCCATCGAGGCCGACCCGGTGCGCTCGGGCCATCTGCACGGACAGGGGCGGCGATTCCCGTTGCTGCGCCTGCTGGAGTTGGTGCGTCCGGTATTGCTGATCCTCGGTCTGGTGGTTGGGGTGGCGGCGGCTCGCGTCTTCGATGTGGTGCTGATCGGGGTGCCGGGGTCGATGCAGTATCAGCTCGATAGCGCGACCGTGCAGTGGTGGCGGCTGGTTACGGACTCCGATCTCGGCGCGGGTGTGGCGGCCGCCTACGCCCTGCCGCTGGCGGTGCTGGTGGGGTTCGTGGCCTGGCTGCTGCAGACCGGCGTGCGCAGGTATCGCACCGGATGGACGTCCGCCACGGTGGTGTCCGGGGCGGTGGGCAGGCCCCGGATCGGCCTCGTCCGCGCGACGGGTATCGCGCTGGTGTCGGTATTCGCATCGATTCCGATCTTGGTGCTGCTCGTCGTATGTTTCGACGGCCCTTCCGGATTCGACCTCGCCGCGCTCACGGGCATGTGGCAGGACCAGACATTCCGTCATGCCTGGCAGACGACATTCCTGGTGGCCGGGCTGGCCACCGTAGTTGTGGTGGCCGCGGCGCTGCCCGTGGCACATCGACTGGCCGCGGTCGGCCCGGATCGAGCGATGGCGCGGATCGCGGTGGTGGCGCTGGTCGTGCTGTCGGTGCTGCCCGCGCAGGGCTATCTCGGTTCGCTCGACGCGTTCATCGACGCATTCGGTCTGTCCGGCACCAGAATTCCGTTGATCTTCGTGCACGCCGCCGCCGGATTGCCGGTCGCGATCTTGATTCTGCGCGGTGCCATGCTGGCTCCGCTGGACGGTCCGGCCGATGATGTGCTGCACGGGCTGGCCAGTCCGGGCACCATCATTCGGCGGTTGCTGGACGCCGCGGGTCCGGCCGTGGTCGCGGTTGCGGTGCTGGAATTCATCCAGGTGTGGAACGACTTCTTCATCGGGCTGATGATGAACGGCGCTGGTGCGAGCCCGTGGTCGCTGCTGCTCTGGGGCGAGGCACGGCAATTCAATGAGAATGCCGCACAGCTCGCGGCGGGCTCCCTGCTGTCGGCCGTGCTGCCGGTGCTGCTGTTGCTCTCGACATGGCGGCGCTGGCTGGTGCCCGGACTGACGGGTGGAACGCTGCGATGACCCAGCCACGCGGGCACGAATCGCCCCAGCAGACCACACCGCGGTCGACTATCTGGGAGGGCGTGCTCGGCACCGCCGAGGTGGTGGCCTGGGCCGTGGTACTGGAGCTCGCCCGGAATATCGTGGTGAATTCGCTCGGTGACAATGATGCCGTCAAGGTGGTCAGTGGACTGCTGCGTGGACTGACTGTTGTCGGAGTGCTGGCGGTAGGGGCCTACGTCGCCTATCGGCGCATCGAGAAATTTCGCGAAAGAGTGCGCACCGAACGGGAACTCGCCCTGATCGCGGAACTGATCGAACCGGGTGAGCCGGTCCGGTTTGTCGGTGCCACCAGCTGTCCCGATGAGCCGGAAGAGCTCACCGAACTGGACCACGATCCGATCCTGGCGGCACTGCGGGACCTGCCGGTTCACGAATTCGAGACGGCCGCACTACTGGCCGTGCTGTCGGCGATTCTCGACGCGCCGACCCGGTTGCCGTCGGATTCGGCCGCGGAGCGACGCACCGCGGCATTGCTGCTCGAGGATCTCGAGGTGCGCGGGATCGTGACATATCTCGGAGCCGACCGGTACTGCCTGCGCAAGAAGCCCCGACTGCCCGCTACGGCGGAGGTCGTCGCCGGGCCACGGTGGCAGGCCGCCTTGCCCGCGCTGCTGCACCACTATGCCGACCGCGCGAGCCGGTGGGCGATCGCCCTGGAAACGGTCCGTTTCGCCAGGGGGGCGCGCCGCTGGTTCGAAGCGCAGGAACCGTATCTGCGCACGCTGTTTCCGGCACCGACGGTGCCGGTGCCGAGGGCCGCGGTGCACGAGCTCGCGCGGATCGCCGACGCCCTGGACGTGTGGTATGCCCGAAAGGGCCTGCCGGAGAATGCGTCCGGTGTGGCCGAGGCCCTGTGCCACCTGACCGAATCGGATGAGTTCCCGCTGTCCCGCGATCTGGCCCTGCTGCGCGCCGGGCGCCTGCGCGTGCGGCCGTCGAAGTATCGGCCGCGTGGCCTGTCGACGAGTCTGTCTGCGCGCTGGGCGCATTACACCGCACTGCATTCGCTCGATACCGCGCCACCGAGCCCGATCGTGCTGAGCGAGGCGGAGAATCAGCTGGAGGTCGCCTGGTGGCTGCTGCCCCGCACGGATGTGCCAGCGGAGGTCTGCGCCCTGATCAACCTGGCGGTTGTCCATCTGCATCAGGGCCGCTTGGACGCCGCCCAGGGCCACCTGGAACTGGCCGAATCCCTCACCCGCGACGGCCGCGATCCCGCGGGGCGCGCGCATACCCGCGAAACGCTCGGAATCGTCTGGTGGACACGCGGTGAACCCCGGCGCGCGCTGCGGCACTGGCAGCGCGCCCTCACCGCCTATCGCGACCTCGACGACGATCTCGGCACCGGGCGCTGCCTGCAGCATCTCGGGTCCGCCGCGATCGTCGCCCCGGAACACGGCGCCCTCCTGCTCGGCACCGACCCGCCCCTGACCCGAGCAGAGGTCCTGCGCCAGGCCGGTGGCTGGCTGGCCGCATCGCGCAGACTTCACCCGGGCGCACTGCACGCCGAACACTATGCCCAGCAAGCCGGTTCGACCCTGCATACCGTGGATCGCTGGCCCCTGCCCGCCCCTGATCCATCCTGAACCGGCCCGATGTGCACAGCTGTGACGGCTGTCTCGGTGATGGGTGCCGGACCCGTGATGTGACCAGCAGCAGACCCACGCCGGATCGGTACCGAAACTCCGCCCGACGGATTACGGTGCGCCCATGACGACTGCCGACACAGCCGCCCGCCATCTGCGGCCGCGGGCCTGGATTGCCCCGATCGCCGTGGTCACCCTGCTCATGTCGCTACTGGCCACCATGTACCTCGCGTACGTGGTCAATCCGACCAAGAATCTGCACGATTTCCGCGTCGCACTGGTCAACCAGGACGACGGCGATACCCTCGGCGGTAAGCCGACCAACGTCGGAAATCAGATCACCGAGGCGCTCATCGCTGGCATACCCGCCGACAAGATCGACCTGCAGGTCGTCGGATTCGCCGAGGCACAGCGGCAACTGCGCCAGGGCCGGGCCTATGGCGCGATCGTCATCCCCAGTGACTTCACCAAGCGGCTGGCCATTCTCGGCGCGGCGGGGGTGGTACCCGGCAAGGTCGAACAGCCGATCATCACGGTGCATACGAATCCGCGCGCGGGCAGTTTCGCCACCGGGGTGATGCAGCGCATCGCCGAACAAGCGCTGAGTCGCGTGGATGAGACCGTCGGCAGACAACTCACCGATACCGTGCAGGCCCAACTGCGCCCAGCCGGCGGCGGTGCGGCGCCCGAACTGGCCGGAGCCAGCCAATTGATGTTGGCCCACCCGAT
Organism: Nocardia sp. NPDC004278; assembly: GCF_053602975.1. Lineage (NCBI taxonomy): Bacteria > Bacillati > Actinomycetota > Actinomycetes > Mycobacteriales > Nocardiaceae > Nocardia > Nocardia sp. NPDC004278. The sequence goes on along the minus strand of NZ_JBSGEQ010000015.1, from coordinate 155,419 downwards.
CCAGGTGGTGGTCGCACCGTATCGGCCGCTGCCCGACGGCACCGGGCAGGGCCTGTCCGCGTTCTTCTATACGATCATGGTGCTGCTCGCCGGATTCACCGGCGCGATGATCATCCATTCGATGACCGATTCCGCGCTCGGATTCGCACCGACCGAATACGGCCCGTGGTACGTGCACTATCCGCCCGCACCGATCTCCCGGTTTCGCACCCTGCTGCTGAAGTGGGCGATCCTGATCGTCACCGCGCCCATCGTCTCCGGAGTATTTCTCGGCGTCGCAGCGGCATTGGATGTGCCGCTGGATCATCCGCTCGCGCTGTTCCTCTATTGCGTGCTCGCGATCGTCGCGGTCGGGCTGACCGCGCTATCGGTGCTCGCCGCACTCGGCACCGCGGGTCTGCTGGTCAATCTCATCCTGTTCATCGTGCTCGGTTTGCCCTCCTCGGGCGGCAGCGTGCCGATCGAAGCGACGCCGAGCTACTTCGCGTGGCTGGCCACCTTCGAACCGATGCACCAGGTCTATCTCGGTGTGCGCGCCATCCTGTACTTCAATGCCAATGGTGACGCCGGGCTCGCGCGCGGTAGCTGGATGGCGGTGCTCGGTGTGGGTATCGGCCTGGTGCTCGGCGCCGTGGTGACTCTGTACTACGACCGAAAGGGTTTGCAACGCAAGCCCGCCGAGCAGGCAGCTGCGTCGGAGTGAGCGTTCGGGACATCGAAGTGAGCGGTCGGGCCATTGGAACGCTCACCTCCGGTATCTAACGTTGTGCTCATGACCTTGGAAATCGGCGTTATCCTCCCGACCTCGACACCCGATCCCGCGCAGCCGATCCTCGGCGATGTGCGGGCCAGCGCCCGGCTCGCCGAACAGCTCGGACTCGAATCGGTCTGGTCCACGGACCATCTCGTGGCGAGTGCGCCGATGTTGGACAGCACCGTGACGCTCGCGACGGCGGCGGCCGTCACCGACCGGATCCGGATCGGCTACAACGTCATGCTGCTCGCGCTGCGCCCGGTGGCCTGGGCGGCCAAGCAGATCAGCACGCTGCAGAACGTATCGGGGAACCGGTTGATGCTCGGCATCGGCACCGGGAATCCGGCGCACGGCGATATCGGTTGGCGCGCGGCCGGTATGGCCTTCGAGGATCGTGGGCGCCGCACCGATGAGGCGCTGCGGGTGCTGCCCGATCTCGTCACGGGGTCGAGTGCCGCGGTCAACGGTGTGGATGTGACCTTGTCGCCCGGATCGGAAATGCCGCCGATCCTGGTGGCGGGCAACGGGACTCGGGCGCGGCGTCGGGCCGCCGAGTACGCCGGGGGGTGGATCACCCTACAGCCCGGCCTCGCACAGCTGGCGACCGAGATCGACGAATTGCGTATGCTTGCAGCACAATTCGATCGTCCGGTGCCTGCGGTCACCGTCGTCGCGCCAGCGTTGCCCGAAGATCACGCCGCCGCCGTCGAACTGCTCGCCGCGCACCGGGATGTGGGAGTCGAACGTGTAATCCTCGCCCCGACCGGCCCGCAATGGCAGCGCGATTATGAGAATGCCGCGAAACTCAGTGCGGCACTGTAGCCGCACTACTGAGGCAGCCGCTGCTTCAGCGCGTCGGTGATCATGGCCCGGGCGGCTTCGCCATAACGTGCCTGCCGGTGCAGCGCCGCCCAGGTCTTCTCGTAATACGCGAGTTCCCGCGGCTGGGTGATGGTCAGACCCGCCGAAATCGTCTCCACCTCGGCGACGCGTTTGTCGAGCAGTACGAAACAGGTTGTGGTGTAGAGGAAATCCGCCGTCCGGGGAATGATGCCGAGTCCGAGCCGCGGCAGCGGCATCACATCGATCAGCCGCTCGAGCTGACCGGTCATCACATCGTCGTCGCCGACAGTGGTGTAGAGCGCCTGTTCGGCCAGCAGGATGCAGATGCGATGGGTGCCGCGGTGCAGAATCCGCTGGCGCGCAACGCGTGCCGCCACCGCGCGGTCGATATCGTCGATGCCGCCGACGAAGTCGATGCAGCGCTGCAGGACCGCCCTGGCATATGGTTCGGTCTGCAACAGCCCGGGGACGACCGCGTTCTCATAGTTGCGGATCGTGCTGGCGCGCGCTTCCAATTCGATGCGGCGGCGCTGCTGCTGGGCATGTCCGGTCGCGGCGATGCGCCGCCACTCCTGCCAGAGTGCCTCGATATTCGCCAGTGCCGCACGCAGATCGGGCAGCAGCAGTTCGGCGCCGCACAATCGGCACCATTCGGCCAGGTCGTTATCGCTCGGCGTCTGCTTGCCGTGCTCGATGCGCGACACCTTCGCCGAATGCCAGCCCGCATCGGCGGCCAGCTGCACACCGGTCAGATGTGCGGCTTTGCGCAGTTCACGTAATCGCGCCCCGAAGGCTTGCCGGGACTGTTCGACACCGGTCATCCACTCCGCCCGCCGGGCATATAGTCGTGGTGTGGAATTGCTTTGTTCCACAGCGTATCTCGTACTGTCGTGCATCGTGCGACCAAGACGGGGTCGGTGGTTACCGCGGCACCCGCCAGATCGCCGGACTTGGTGAAGATCGTAAAGGCGACCGTCTCGTCGAGTAGCCACCACTCGTCGTCGGTGTACTCCGAAGGATCCGCGAGATGCCTTGGCAGCCAGCGAATATCCTCGCCGTAGTGCTGATTTCGGTCGGTGAGTGCGTGTAGGAATCGAACATAGTCGGTGAGCGGTTCCGAGACCACCCGAACGCGCCGGATCGGCACGCCGCGTCCCGAGACCTCGCTGGTCAGCTTCTCCCAGGCCCGCCACGATGGCGGATAGGCCTGCTCTTCGAAGGGCGGTAGCCCCGCCAGTACCCGGCGCATCGGTTCGGTCTCGTCGGCGACCTGGGAGTGATCATCGGACACCTCTAGATGGAAAGCGTCGCTTCGGGTCTCACGAATGAGATCGTTGGTTTCCTCGATGGTGAAGTAGAGCATTGCATTACCATTCCCACGGGCTCTGTCCGACCGGGACCGCGATCGCGGTTTCGTGATCGGGAATCCGCATGTGCGCCAAGGCATCCGGATCGGTAACCGGTTGGCCGGCGAGAGTGAAGGATCCGTGCCCGGAGTCGTGCAGTGGAACGCCGATATAAGTGCCGGGTTGTAGCCAGCCCAGCAACATATGGGGTATTTCAACGTGGTTGGCGTGATGGGCCACCCGGTAGCCCTGGACTAGATACAGATGTCGATCCTCGTCGATCCACAGCCGCGGTGAGCCGGTGTTGTTGGTGGGTCCGCCGAGCAGTTGTATACGCATCAGAGTGGCCTCGTCTCGCGTGGAAAATTGCGCTGGCTATGACCAATCGTCGCCGGTCAGCGCGATGAGGGTCAACAGATTCCGCAAATCCCCGCAAAACCATGGTGTCGCGGGAGCCCGGTTTCCTACCGTTTCAGTTAGGTGCTGGCAGACAGGGTGTGCAAGATGAGCGGGTCCGAGCCATGGGAGGTTATCGCGGGATTGGGAGGCGAAACGGGGGCATGTGGCAATGGGGTGGCGACGAAACCTTGGGCGATCGGGTTCGTGCGGTGGGACATTTCCGGATCCATGGTGGACCACGACGTGCGGGGCATCCGCAACTGTGCCGCCCGGCTCGGCTACGACCTGGTCCCGATGACGGTTGGTCCGCAGGGTGATCCGGTCGCGCGGTTACTGGCGGCGATAACGCGTTGTGGTGCGCATGCGGTGCTCGTGCCGAACTGCGAGCACATCTGGGCCTCGAGGCGTGCGGTCACCGAGGTCTGCGACCTCATCGTGGTCTGCGGAGACACGGTGTGGGAGCGCGGCCATCAGTGGCCGCGCTGGTTCGCCAGGTGATTCTTACCTCGCGCGTAATCGACTCCGCGATCGGCAGCGGGCAAGGTTGGGGTATCCGCTTCGGAACTTCGACGGATGACCGAAATACCTTTCAGCAGAGGATGATTCACGATGTCGAACTATGAGGACGCGGTCGGCCGGTACTTCACCGCGTGGAATGCCACCGACGATGACGTGCGCGCGCGGGCGGTGGCCGCGGCCTGGCACGAGGACGGCTTCTACGCCGATCCGCTGGCCGACGTCGCCGGGCACGAGCAGTTGAGCGCCGCCATCGGGGGAGTGCATCAGCAGTTCCCCGGCTTCGAGTTCCGTCAGCTCGGCCCGGTGGACGGGCACCACGACACTGCCCGCTTCTCGTGGGAGCTGGTATCGGTGGCCGACGGCAGCGCGCCGGTCGCCGGGACCGATGTGATCACCTTGGCCGAAGACGGCCGCATCCTCGGTGTGCACGGCTTTCTGGATCGGGTGCCAGGGGCGTGAACACCACAACGCCATGACCGCCGCTTCACGAGCGCTTCGCGTGGCACGACTCCGGCCGCGTCGCGCGCCGATGCTCGCACCGAACGTTGGCGCGAGCATCGGGAGCGGGTGTCCGGGGAATTCGTCGATGCCGGCCTGTACCTGTGCATCTCGCCTTCGCGGCGAACTGAATCCCTATCGGTCGAAGGCGATGTGCACGCGGGGGATGCCGAGAGGGTTTGGCAGGCGAGAAATGTCAAGCCGGTGAGGGTCGGCGCTGTTGACGTGAGCACGCCAAACCGTGAGTTCAACCGCCGTTGGCACGCGAGCAGCGACCGGTCAGTGGTCGGTGGTGAGGGTGTCTCCGTAGAGTCTGGACACGTGGAGCCTGATCACTAGTCGGTTGTCGTGGACCATGTTTGCGAGGAAAGTCGCTTCGTCGGCGGGGTTGTCGAATTCGGGGAACATCGAGAGCATTTCGCGGCCCGTGGCGTCTCCGGGAGTGGTGCTGACGGGGGAGATCTCGGCCGTGCCCTCGGCGACCGCGAAGGTGAGCTGGTCGGCGCTGCTCACATAGAGTGCGGCACGCGGGTCCTGGGTGAGCTGGCGCACTTTGACGCGATCGGCGGTCGAACCGATCGAGATCATGCGCGCGGCGGGATCCCATCTATAGGCAACCGTTGATAGATGCGGGTGCCCGTCGCGCTTGACCGTTGCCAGTGCCCCCATCCGATGGTCGCCGAGGAAACGCTCCAGCCGCGGGGCGGGCAGTCGTATCGGTGCCGCTCCGCGGCCTGGTTCGTACGAGGTTTCGTGGATGTCGGTCATGAATGCCCTCCGCTGCCATGGTGCACGGCTATCGCCATCCTGCTGCTCACCACGCAGCGGCCGATGCGGTTCACCCAGCTCGAGCGTGATATCAGAGGTGTGAGTCGGCGCATGTCGACCCTGACCCTCCGTAACCTCGAGCGTGACGGTCTGGTGGTCCGGACGGTCTATCCGACGGTGCCTCCTCGGACCGAATACGAAGCGACACCGATGGCCCGAGAGCTCTACGAGACGCTGCTGGCGTTGACGGGCTGGGCCGACCGTCACCGAAACGAGATCGATTCTGCGCGTAAAACTTACGACCGTCAGTCGAGGTCCGGGGGCATGGCAGCCTCGTCATTGTCTCGGACCTGATAACTCGACCTGGCGAGAGTCGCTCGTGGTTGACCGCGACGATCGGCAGCGGGATGACACTGGCCGCGCCGATCTCACGCGGTGTCGGGCCGGTCGGCGTCGGACCGCCGTCGGCACATCGGGCAAGCAATGCGGTGGCCCTGGCCAGACGTCGACCGCCGAAACCAGTGGCCCACCCGCTTCTGCAGCACCGGATCAGTGATCTGATCGGCGAATTTGCGGACCGATCTGATGAACGACTCCTCGCCAGGCGGGAAGCCTGCCGCAAGTCCGGCGATGAAATGGCTGAAGACCATATCGCCGTCCGCGAAGTACTTGGACATGGGCTCCGGCTCGCCGAGCGGAAGGTGACTCGTCGGATATCCGGGGGTCGTGCGGCCCTGTGCCCGCACGGTCTGCTCCGTCATGCGCACCTCATTGGGCTCGGTGCCGTAGGTATGCGGTACTGCAAGTACGATACCGTCTCAGACGGTTGAGCAAAACTGTCGTGCGGATTGATACGAAGGCGCTGTTTTCGAACGCGTCGGCAGCGTTCTTCGGCGGCGGATGAATCCGGTTGCGCCTGTGGCGAACACGGTGCACGGGCGGTGGCGGCGGGGCATGCTGGAAAGGGCGCCCTCGAATCGAGTGCGCGCCCGATGAGCAGGATGGTGGTCAGCGTGGACGACGAGTCGGTCCCGTTGTCGGGCCAGGGCGACGCCGCACGACAACACAATCTCGACGAGTCCGCAATGGACGCGTATTCGCGCACCGTCATCGCGGTGGCGGCGTCGGTCACTCCGCATGTGGCGAGCGTGCGGACCCGGCGGGGGAGTGGATCCGCGGTGGTGTTCACCGATGACGGATTCCTCTTGACCAATGCGCATGTGGTCGGCTCGGCGGGCAGCGGTGATGTCGTGTTCGCCGACGGTGTGGAATCACGCATCGATATCGTCGGCGTCGACCCACTATCGGATCTCGCGGTGCTGCGGGCACGCGGCGGCGCTCCGGGCGCGGTTGTCCTCGGCGACGCGGACAAGCTCGTGGTCGGGCAGTTGGTGGTCGCGGTCGGGAGTCCGCTGGGGTTGGCGGGCTCGGTGACCGCGGGCGTGGTGAGCGCGCTGGGCCGCGCGGTTCCGGTCGCCTCCCGACGCGCCGGACGGGTGATCGAGGATGTGATCCAAACCGACGCCGCGCTGAACCCCGGCAATTCCGGTGGTGCGCTTGCAGATTCGGCGGGTCGAGTGGTCGGCGTCAATACCGCGGTCGCCGGAGTCGGTCTGGGCCTTGCGATTCCGATCAATGCCACCACCCGGCGCATCATCGGCACGTTGCTCGAGGACGGCCGGGTCCGCCGCGCCTATCTCGGCCTCGTCGGCGTCCCCGCGCCGCTTCCCGCATCCGTGGCGGAGCGCACCGGCCAGCCCGCCGGTGTCCGTATCGTCGAGGTGGTTCGCGGCGGCCCCGCCGACCACGCGGGCCTGCGCCGCGGCGATCTCGTGCTCAGCGTGGCTCGTTCCGAAGTGGCCGATGCCCAGGGGATCCAACGCCAGCTCTTCGGCGACGCCATCGGCGTCTCCATGCCAGTGACCGTCCTTCGCAACGGCGCGATGGTGGACGTGTTCGCGATTCCCATCGAACTAACCGTCGACTAGCGCATCGCTGACGCTCAGGCGAGGGGAGCGCGGTGAGCAGGCTTGTGCGGTGTCGGATGTGGTGTCGCGCGGGTATTCGATCAGTCGGTGCTCGAGGCCGGTGCCGCGGTGGTGGGTTCCTGGGCTGGCTGATGGGTTTGCGACCAGCGCGCATCGACTATCAGCCCGATGATGCCGATGGCGATCAGCGCTCCGGAGACCACGAGCATCCCTGGATGGGTGCCGCCGGTGAGGGCGTCACCGAGGATGACGGTGCCGATGGTGCCGGGGAGGATGCCGATGACGGTGGCGATCAGGTAGGGCCAGAATCGGATCGAGGAAAGCCCGCAGCTGTAGTTGATGACCGAGAACGGGGCGAAGGCGATCAGGCGCAGCGAGCCGACGGCGAGCCAGCCGCGGCGTTCGAGGCGCTCATCGATGGAGCGCACCGCCGGGTGGGTGAGGTGGGCGGCGACGCGGTCGCGGTCGAGGGCGCGAACGAGCAGGATGGCCAGTGCGGCACTGACGGTCGTCGCGCAGGCGGCCAGGACGATGCCGAGCGCCGGGCCGAACAGGACGCCCGCGCTCACCGTGAGCACCGTTCGCGGTATCGGCGCCACCGTGACCAGCGCGTGGACCACGAAGAACAGCAGCGGGAAGATGGGACCGACCGAGGTGGCCCAGTCCTGCATCTGCTGTGGCGTCGGCAGCGGGGCCAGCATCGCCGCGATGAACAGCGCCGCGCCGCCGACGAGCACTGCGACGACGCGTGGGTCACGGATCAGCCTTGTCACCCGCGAAAGGTTACCGGTTGGTAGTGGCGGCCACGGTCAACCGGCTGCCGCGCTGCCGCTAGCATCAAAAGAAACGGGACGAATGCTCGTTAACTGATGTACACGCTGAGCTGGGCGAATGCAACGGTTTCGGGCGCACGCAAGGCGTGCGTCGAGGAGAAGAGGAACAGCAGCTATGCCGATTGCTTCAGAGCCGGTGGCCGGAGCGGAGCCCGCGGAACGACCGGATGTTCCCGACTATGCCGCATGGCGCAAGGGTGTGGCCGGGGTGCTGGCGAAGGCCAGCCGGGTCGGGGTCGCCGAACTTCCCGAGGAGCCCGAGAAGCTGCTCGAGGAAAAGACCTATGACGGGCTGACCATTGCCCCGCTGTACACCCGCCGGGACGAGCGGGCCGAACTGCCGCTGCCGGGCGAATATCCATTCGTGCGTGGCCGCGACGCCACCCGAGACGTGCATCGCGGCTGGTATGTGAGCGCTTTGGTCAATGCGCGAGATGGCGCCACAGCGAATCGGGAGATCCTCGCGGGTCTGGAGAACGGGATCAGCGCACTGTGGCTTGCCGTCGGCGAGCGGGGTGTTCCGGTCGCCGAACTGCCCGCGGCGCTGTCGGGGCTGCTTTTCGAACTGGCGCCGCTGACCCTCGATGCCGGTACCGCGGCTTCCGATGCGGCCCAACAGGTTTTCGCGGTGCTCGACGGCTACCAGGTGGCCGACCGGTCCAGTATCCAGGTGGCACTCGGTGCGGCCCCGCTGACCAGTCGCTTCGCCGGAACCGCCGATGTCGAGCTGGCCGAGGCGATCGGCTTGGCCGGTGCCGCGGTGGCGCGGTCGGAAACCGTGCGCGCTATCACCGTGGACGGCACCGTCTTTCACAATGCCGGTGCCTCGGACGCACAGGAACTCGGTGCCGCGGTGGCCGCGGGTCTGGCCTATCTGCGCGCGCTCACCGCCGAACACGATATTGCGGATGCCTTCGACCAGTTGGCATTCCGCTTCGCCGCGACCGACGACCAGTTCGCCACCATCGCGAAATTCCGTGCCGCCCGCCAACTCTGGGCCCGTGTCGCGCATGTGTGTGGTGCGCCCACCTTCGGTGACGCACCCCAGTACGCGGTGACCTCCGCGGCCATGATGACCCAGCGCGACCCCTGGGTGAATATGCTGCGCACCACCCTCGCCGCATTCGGCGCCGGCGTCGGCGGCGCGGATACGGTGACCGTGCTGCCCTTCGATTCGGCATTGCCGCCGGGCGAACTCGGTGTCTCGAAGTCGTTCGCGGACCGCATGGCACGCAATACCCAGCTGCTGTTGCTCGAGGAGTCGCATCTCGGACATGTGCAGGATCCGGGTGCTGGCTCCTGGTACGTGGAGGATCTCACCGCCGCGCTCGCCGCCAAGGCATGGGAGTTCATGCAGGAGATCGAGGCGGCGGGTGGATATGCGACCGCACTGGATTCCGGCCTGCTCGCCGAGCGCATCGCCGCCACCCGGTCGGCCCGGGATGCCGATGTGGCACACCGCAAGACGGCGGTCACCGGCGTGAACGAATTCCCCAATCTGGCCGAGGCACCGCTGTCGGAAGCCGCGCGGGCGGCCGGGCAGGTGGCCCGCTACGGCGCAGCCTTCGAGGCGCTGCGCAACCGCTCGGATGCCTACCTGGCGGCCAAGGGTGCGCGCCCGCGTGCGCTGCTGGTGCCGCTCGGCACGGTGGCCGAGCACAACGTGCGGGTGACGTTCATCGCGAACCTGCTGGCCTCCGGCGGTATCGAAGCGGTGCATCCGGGCCCGTTGGAGGTAACCGGAATTGGCACGGCCGCAACGGAATCCGGTGCGACGATCGCCGTACTGTGTGGTTCGGACAAGCGCTATGGCGAACAGGCGGGTGCAGCCGTCGAACAGTTGCGCGCCGCCGGAATCGAGACGGTACTGCTGGCCGGTGCGGAAAAGGCCGTTGCCGAGCTGAGCGGTGCACAGCGTCCGGACGGCTATCTCGCGGCCCGCATCGATGCGGTAGCCGCACTGTCCGACCTGCTGGAGAAGGTGGGAGCCTGATGACACTGAGTCATATCGACAACCCGGGGCACATCGACGAACCCGGTGGTATCGAACATCGGATCGGCAGTTTCGCTGAGGTGCCGCTGTCCGAGCGTCCGGCCGAACCCGCCGAGGTGGACGCCGCGCAGGTCGATGTGTACGTGCGCGCCGCCGCCGAGGCGAACAACTACACGCCTGAACAGCTGGTGTGGTCGACGCCCGAGGGCATCGACGTGCCACCGGTTTTCACCAAGGCCGATCGCGATGCCATTGCCGCCGAGGGGTATCCGCTCGACAGCGTGCCCGGTATCGCCCCGTTCGTGCGCGGTCCGTACCCGACCATGTACGTCAACCAGCCGTGGACCATTCGCCAGTACGCGGGCTTCTCCACCGCCGCGGACTCGAATGCCTTCTACCGTCGCAACTTGCAGGCGGGCCAGAAGGGTCTTTCGGTCGCCTTCGATCTGGCGACGCACCGCGGCTACGACTCCGATCACCCGCGCGTACAGGGTGATGTCGGCATGGCCGGTGTCGCCATCGATTCCATTCTCGATATGCGTCAGCTCTTCGACCACATCCCGCTGGACCAGGTGAGTGTGTCGATGACCATGAACGGCGCGGTGCTGCCGATTCTCGCGCTCTATGTCGTCGCGGCCGAGGAGCAGGGCGTCGCGCCGGAACAGCTCGCCGGAACCATTCAGAACGACATTCTGAAGGAGTTCATGGTCCGCAATACCTACATCTATCCGCCCAAGCCCTCGATGCGGATCATCTCCGATATCTTCGCCTACACCAGCGCGAAGATGCCGAAGTTCAATTCGATCTCCATCTCCGGCTACCACATTCAAGAGGCCGGAGCCACGGCCGATCTCGAGCTGGCCTACACCCTCGCCGACGGCGTCGAGTACATCCGCGCGGGTATCGACGCTGGTATGGAGGTCGACAAGTTCGCGCCGCGGCTGTCGTTCTTCTGGGCCATCGGCATGAACTTCTTCATGGAGGTCGCCAAACTCCGTGCGGGACGGCTGCTCTGGAGCGAACTGGTCGCGAAGTTCGAACCGAAGAGTGCGAAATCGCTATCGCTGCGCACCCATTCGCAGACCTCCGGGTGGTCGCTGACCGCGCAGGACGCCTACAACAATGTGGCGCGCACCTGCATCGAGGCCATGGCCGCGACCCAGGGTCATACCCAGTCGCTGCACACCAACGCCCTCGATGAGGCGCTGGCCCTGCCCACGGACTTCTCCGCGCGCATCGCGCGCAATACCCAGCTGCTGATCCAACAGGAGTCCAACACCACGCGGCCGATCGATCCCTGGGGCGGTTCGTATTACGTCGAATGGCTCACCCACCAGCTGGCCAACCGGGCCCGCGCGCATATCGCCGAGGTGGAGGCGCACGGCGGTATGGCGCAGGCGATCGGCGAGGGCATCCCGAAGCTGCGCATCGAGGAGGCCGCCGCGCGCACCCAGGCGCGCATCGATACCGGCCAGCAGCCGGTGATCGGCGTGAACAAGTACCAGGTCGAAGAGGATCAGCAGGTCGAGGTCCTCAAGGTCGAGAATTCGCGGGTGCGGGCCGAGCAGATCGAGAAGCTGAATCGGCTTCGGGCCGAACGCGATGCGGGTGAGGTCGAGCGGGCGCTGGCCGAATTGACCCGTGCGGCAGCCTCCTCGGAGGGTGGCATGGAGAACAACCTGCTGGCGTTGGCCATCAATGCCGCTCGGGCCAAGGCCACCGTCGGCGAGATCTCCGACGCGCTGGAGCAAGTGTACGGCCGCCATCAGGCCGAGATCCGTACCCTCTCCGGTGTGTACCGCGACGAGGCCGGGAAGGTGACCAATATCAGCAAGGCGATCGAACTCGTCGAGGAGTTCGCCGATGCGGAAGGCCGTCGACCGCGCATCCTGGTCGCGAAGATGGGCCAGGACGGGCACGACCGAGGACAGAAGGTGATCGCGACGGCCTTCGCCGACCTCGGCTTCGATGTCGATGTGGGCCCGCTGTTCCAGACCCCGGAAGAGGTGGCGCAGCAGGCGGCCGATAACGACGTGCACGTCGTCGGTGTGTCCTCGCTGGCGGCTGGCCACCTCACGCTGGTGCCCGCCTTGCGGCAGGCACTGGCCGATGTCGGGCGTCCCGACATCATGGTCATCGTCGGCGGTGTCATCCCGCCCGGTGATTTCGAAGAGCTGTACGCGGCGGGTGCGGCGGCGATCTTCCCGCCCGGCACCGTGATCGCGGACGCCGCGATCGATCTGCTGAAGAAGTTGGCGGGCGAACTCGGTCACGAGATCGGCGGCGGCAGCGGCAAATGATTGCAGCATCGCGTAGCGATTCGATGAGGGGCGGTGGTCGGGCGATGGGTGGGCGTCCAGCATCGCGTAGCGATTCGATGGGGGTAGCCGGGTGACGGCCGGGTCGAAGCGCGTCATTGATATCGATGCACTCGCGCAGGCGGTCCGCTCTCAGGAGCGGGCCGCCATTGCCCGGGCCATCACCCTGGTCGAATCGACCAGGGCCGATCATCGGGAGCTCGCACAGCAATTGCTGCTGCAACTGACCCCGCCCACCGATACCGTCACCTCGAATCGTGTTGGTATCACCGGTGTTCCCGGCGTCGGCAAGTCGACCTTCATCGATGCCCTCGGCATGGATCTGATCGGCAAGGGGCATCGGGTCGCGGTGCTGGCCGTCGACCCGTCCTCCACCCGCACCGGGGGTTCCATTCTCGGTGACAAGACCCGCATGGCGCGACTGTCGTTGGAGCGCAATGCCTATATCCGTCCGTCGCCGACCGCGGGCACGCTCGGCGGGGTCGCCAAGGCGACCCGTGAAACGATCGTGCTGCTCGAGGCCGCGGGCTATGACGTGATCCTGGTGGAAACCGTCGGTGTCGGCCAGTCCGAGGTGACCGTCGCGAATATGGTCGACGTGTTCTGCTTCCTCACCCTGGCCCGCACCGGAGATCAGTTGCAGGGCATCAAGAAGGGCGTCCTCGAACTCGCCGATCTGGTCGCGGTCAATAAGGCCGATGGCAAACACGAGATCGAGGCCAAGGCCGCCGCCCGCGAACTGGCCGGGGCGCTGCGCCTTATCCATCCGCACGACGCGCTCTGGCGTCCACCGGTGCTCACCATGAGCGGGCTGGAAGGCCATGGGCTGGACAAGTTCTGGGATACGGTGCTCGAACACCGTCGCGTCCTCACCGAGGCGGGCGAATTCGCCGAAAAGCGTCGCCGCCAGTTGGTCGATTGGACCTGGACCATGGTGCACGACCAACTCCTGCGCCGTCTCGCCGAGAACCCCAACGTCAAAGCCATTCGCGCGCAAGTGGAGAAGCAGGTGCGTGACGGCACGCTGACCGCCGCATTGGCCGCGGAACAGCTTCTCGACGCCTTCGATAGCTGAGCCTGGCCCTCGGCAAGATCGGGGCCGTCTCGGCTAGGCGACAGCGAGTTGGGCGGTCAGCGCCCCGGCGAGTTCGGCTGCACCCTCGGCGTGTAGGGCGCTGGGCTGGAACAGGATTCGGTACCACAGCACACCGAAGGCCTGTTCGACGGCCAATTCGACCGGTGCGGCGGCGGGGATCTCGCCGCGCGATCTGCTCTGTTCGATGACCTCGGTCAGTGCCGTTCGGCGGCGGGCCAGGAATTCACGCAGGGCCTGTTCGAGGTTCGCGTCGTCCTGGGCGGCGATGACCGCGGCGATCAGGGCTTGGCGGTTGCGTTCGGTCTGTGCGGCGGCGAAGGTCTCGCGAAGGAAGATTTCCAGATCGCCGCGCAGGGTGCCGGTATCGGGAATCGCGACGGCCTGTTCGGCCGAGCGGACCAGCGCGTCGAGTAGGACCGCGTCCTTGGACGGCCACCAGCGGTAGATGGTCTGACGGCCGACGCCCGCGTGCGCCGCGATGCGGTCGACCGTGACACCCGAACTCCCGTATTCGGCGAGGAGTTCGGCGGCGGCGGTCAGAATCGCCGCCCGCGCCGCCGCATTGCGGCGGGATCCGGTGTGCACTCGGGTACTCGCGTTTTCGGCCATGCCCAATCCTACCTTGACGAGACTGACAGTCTCGACAACACTCGAATCATGACTTCATCGGCTGACAATTCCTGGCGACTGCGTCTCGACCACGCCTTCCACCGCCGCCTCGCCAACCCGATCACCACGCGCATGCGCGACCAGATCCTGCTGGAAACCACCGGGCGCAAATCCGGTGAACCGCGGCGCACACCGGTCGGCGGGAAGGTGGTGGGGGAGCAGTTCTGGATGGTCTCCAACCACGGCGATCACTCCGACTACGTGCGAAATATCAAGGCGGACCCCGCCGTTCGCGTACGCATCGATGGCCGCTGGCGCAACGGCATCGCCCATCCGCTCCCCGACGACGACGCAATCGCCCGCCTGGCCACCCTCCCGCGGATGAACAGCGCCATGGTCCGCGCCTTCGGCACCAACCTCCTGACCATCCGCATCGACCTGACCGACTGACGAGTTGCCGAACCGACGGCCGCGGTGGAGCGTCCCGTCGATGACGACCGCGGCTACCACGTGAATATCGTGCGCTGCTTCTATCACGAAGTGCTGGTGGCACATTCGGCACCCGAACTCACCCCGGTAATGTGCGAATTCGACGCGAACTGGATCGACGCCATCGATCCGCGGGCACATGGCTTCCGTTTCCAGCGGACTACCACTATCGGCCTCGGCGGTTCACACTGTCCGTTCCACTTCGACCGCACCTGACGGGTCGCAATCGAGACTGAGACAGCAGTTGATTCGCTGTCGTGCGCATCGTGGCCTAGCTCGCGTCGGTGTAGGTGTTGTCGCAGGCCGTACGACCGTGCTTCAGGCCCAGCTGATAGGCCTCGATGCGAGCGAATCCGCTGGGCACCGAAAGGCCGTCGACGTTGCTGGCGACCAGCCCGTCCCGCAGCAGCCCGGCCAGCGCTTCGTCCACATCACCTTGGGACAGTGCGCTTTCCGGCTGCTCGCCCCTGGCCAGGGCATCGGTGTAGACGCCGGTGTAGCACGCGACATGCAGTGCGGTGCTCTGCTCGGAAAGTGATCGGCCGGAAGCCCTTTCGGTCGCAAGCAGGACGCGAGAGACAACCAGCGCGTAAGCATCGAAGTCGCCACTGGGCACCAGGCTATCTACCTTGCGCCCGCGTTTCACCAGCCCGGGCAGGTCGATGCCGATGGTGTTGGTGGACGGGCAGTACGAGACCGGTGTGGTTTCGTGCGCATCCGGGCAGCCCCGGATCGCGCCGGTGTATTCCACCTTGGGCTTGTCCTTCAGCTTGAACAGCTGGGTGACGAAATCGATCTGGGCTTGCACCGAGTCCCGGGTGATCTCCTGTTCGCCGGTTTCGGTGGAACTGAAAATGGCGGGCAGATTACCGCGACGTGCCGCGATTTCGGCATCGTCGATCCTGCTGCAGGCGTCCGCGCCGTCGGTGATGCCGAGCTCCAGGGCGCTGGCCCGCTCGAATCCATTTCCGTGCTCGGACGGCATCGTTCCGATGTAGTAGCCGTCGCGCAACGACATTGCCGCGACGACCACCCGGTTCAGCCCGTCGGCGGTATTGAGGGCGAAGCGGGCCGACTTGCCCTCGGCGACGGATCTCAGGTAGACCCCGGCGAAGCAGTCGGCCTGCTGTTCACGCACGACGGTCGTGGTGGAATTGTTGACCAGCCTGGCCTGATCCTGGATCGCGTGTCCGTACTCGTGGGCCAGAATGTATGGGACGGTCTCCTCGCCGAGCTGGGCGTACATCGAAATCAGGCCGCGGTCCCACGCGATGAGTCTGCCCTGCTTGCAGTCGCTGGTGTAGAAGGCGTTCGGCATACCGGCAACGGATTCGCCGCAGACGCTTGCGGCCGCATCGTCGGAGTCGTAGGAGACGTGGTGGTCGACGGGTATGAACTGGCGGCCGAATATCTTGGGGTACTCGACGCGCCAGTAGTCCTCGACATCGGCGACCGCATCGGCTGCCAGCCGGTCAACCGGCGTGCCGGTGAATCCGTCCACCGTGATCGCGGGCGGCGGCACATGCTCGCGCAGGCCGCTGGGACCGTCCGCGACCGTCAGACCCGCGACCTTGGTCGCGTCGTAGCCGATGCGCGCGGGTGCGCCGGGGTCGTGGCCGCACCCGGCGACCAGGGCGAGCACGGTGGCCGCAATAAGCGTCCCCAACAGGCCCCGGCGCAAGGTTCGTGCGTTCATCGGTGTGCACTCCCGGCCTGGACCGTGTTCAGCACGGCGGAATCCACAATCAGCCACCGCCCGCCGATACGCTCGAGCTGGAAGGTCACGCGGTGGGTCACATCCGCCCGCTGAATGGTTACCGTGATACTCGCCGAATCGCCGTTGACGACGGTCCGATCGACGGAGCGGATCGCGAATCCCTGCAGCGCCGTGAAGTTCTCCGCACTGATATCCGCAATCTGTTGTGCGGCAGCGAGATTGCCGCTGCCCGACGCATCGAAAAGATTCTGGACCGTCTGCTGCACATCGGCCTCGTCCGACTGCTGGGTCCGTTTGCGTTCCGCAGCGGGATCGCTGGGCAGTTTGCTGATCCGCCATGCGCCGTCGATCCTGGTCAGTTCGATCCGCGGATGCTCGTCGCCGATATCGGCCCGCTCGCCACCGATCGAGTGGCCGGTCAGGGTGACCCGCGCGCGGTCGCCGTCGATCTCGACGTCATCGAACCAATTGACCACGAAGTGGCCGTTCTGGGTCGTCACCTGCTTGACGTAGTCGGCGAATGCGGTCGGCGGTACGTCGAATTCGGCCTTGGCCACGGCGTCGGTGACATCGGCACGGACCTTCGTCAGATCGCCGCGCTGCCAGTCGGCGTAGTAGTTGTCGATGGCGGCGCGCACCCGCACTTCGGCGGTCGGCCCGGACTGCGTCGGGCGGGTGAGCAGGTAGCTTCCGCCTGCCGCGCCGCCCGCGATCGCGACGATAACAAGGCCGCCCAGCGCGATGAGCGCCCAGCGCCGCAATTTGCGTGTGACGGGATTCCCGGGCACATCCGGCATCGGCGACGGCGGCTCCGTGAGCGTTGGAGGAGTCGACATGACGGGTCCTTTCGGCATTGCAAGGTCGGTGGGCGGCGGTGCGTCCGCGCCGGGGTGCGGGCTCATCGGCTGATCTCCGCGGAGTCGGACAACTTCCATTCGCCGAAGATCCGCTCCAGGGTCAGCTCGGCGACGTACCTGCCGTCTCGGTCCTTGCCGGTGACCGTGACCTTGGCCGAGTCGCTGCGGATCACCACCTCGTCGACGGATTCGAGCGTGCCCCAGTTGCGCAGGGTGCGCGCGAACTGATCCGGCGAGGTGTCGACGATGGTCTGAGCGACGGGGCCGTCGCTCAATGCGGCAAGCCGCTCACGATCGCGGTCCGCGACCGCGTTGTAGAACGTCGTGACGACGTCACGTACCGCTTGCTCGGCGGCCGCCTGCTCCTGCCTGGCCTTGGTCGCGGGATCGTCTTCCGGCCACTTGCACAGTCGCCAGTCGCCATTGATTCGGGTCAGCGCGAAGCTGGTGTGCTGCGCGCCGATATCGCCACGATCCATATGCCCGGACACCGAGGCGCGTGCGCGATCACCCGAAACCTCGACAGTGTCGAACGCGTCGATCGTGAATCGACCGTTCTTGTTGTTGTCCAATCGAATCAATGCGGCAAACTGTCCGGGCGAGAATTGCGACAGCTCCTCCGAATACTCGGCACAGAATGCGGAGCGCAGCCGACCGATATCGCCGTCCTGCAGTGCGGCCGTGGCGGATCGAACGGCGGCCCGGACATGATCCTCCTCGGTGGGCCGGTCCAGATGCGCCCGAACGGGGAAGTACGTGCCCGCCCCGATACCAGCGAGCACCAGCAGCGATACGGCACCGATCACAACAGTCCTGCGACCACGGCGGCTCGGCGCAGGCCGGCCCGCGTGCGCGCCGTGCTGCACTGGACCAGCTGCCGGGATACCGGGGGCTTGCAAATTGTTCTCGGACTCGGACATGCCTTTCCTCTCGATTGTGACCGTTGCCACTAAATTCTGCGGTTGGCGGTCCGCTGTTAACGGGCGCAATATGAGAAATCCGCCCGATGGGCCGACCCGGTCAGCAAGCGATCGCGCCTGTTAACGATTCCGACGTAGATTGCGAAATTTCGAAAATGTCCGCGTTACGAATAGTTGCGAAATGAATCATCCTTCGGCAATCGAGGATGAACGTCGCTGATTTGCAATTTCCTTGCGGTGGAGTGGAAGCCGACCGCAAGACGAGTTGGCTCGAGTCCGATCCTGAGCGTCAGACCGAGTCGCCGTGGGCCTCGAGCAGGGTGCGCAGTGCGGATGCGAGCTGCTTGCGTTGCGCGGGCGTCAGGGGTTCGAGCAGGCGGGCCTCGGTGGCGACGTGGTCGGGCAGTGCCGCATCGATGAGTTCGCGTCCCGCTGCGGTGAGCGTGACGTGTACGCCCCGCCCGTCGTATTCGCTGCGGGCGCGGGCGACGAGGCCGCGTTCCTCCAGGCGGTCGAGGCGCTGGGTGACCCCGCCCGAGGTGATCATGGCCGAGCGCATGAGTTCGGTGGGGGTCAGGCGGTGGGGTGGGTCGCTGCGGCGCAGGGTGGCGAGGACATCGAAGGATGCGGCGTCGAGTCCGTGCGCGGCGAAGGTCTTGCGCAGCTCGGTTCCGACGACCTGGGACAGTCTGGTCAGTCTGCCGAGTACGGCCATCGGCGAGACGTCCAGGTCGGGACGCTGCGTGCGCCATTGGTCGAGCACCCGTTCGACATGATCGGTCACGACCGCAGCCTAGCGAATACCTCAGCGGTGAGGTATCTCATAAGCGGAAATTACTTAACGCTAAGCTATGTTTCTTAGAGCTAAGTGATCTACGAGCTCGACGAAAGGCGAATCATCATGCGTATCACCGTATTCGGAGCGGCGGGCGATGTCGGAAGTCGGGTCGTGGCCGAGGCGCTGGACCGCGGCCACGAGGTCACCGCGGTGGTCCGGGACCTCGCGCGGGCCCGTGCGGTGCCCGCCGCGGCGACGCTGCGCACCGGAGACGCCGCGAATCTCGACGATGTCGTATCGCTCAGCGCGGGCCGGGATCTGGTGATCACCGCGACCCGCCCGGCACCCGGTCACGAGCAGGAACTACCCGCAATCACCTCGGTGCTCCTATCCGGTCTGGCGCGCACCGGCGTCCGCCTGCTAGTGGTCGGCGGCGCGGCCACCCTGGTCGTGCCCGGCGCGGATCCGCTGACCCTGCACGAAAGTCCGGACTTCCCGGTCGAACTGCATGCCATCGCACAGGCCTGCGCCGACCAATTGGCCATTTGCCGCGCCGAAACCGCCACCGACTGGACATATCTGAGCCCGCCCGCCGAACTGGTGCCGGGGGAGCGCACCGGCAGCTACCGGGTCGGCGCGGATGAACTGCTCACCCGCGCCGATGGCGTCTCGACCATCTCCATGGAGGATTTCGCGGTAGCACTGCTCGATGAGGCCGAGCGGCCCGCGCACCGCCGGACCAGATTCACGGTGGCAGGGGCCTAGGTGCTAATGGATCCCGAAGAGCCGGGCGGCATTTCGGTAGCAGACCTGTTGTAGCCAGGCGTCGCCCAGGTCCAGGCGTTCCAGCGAGTAGATCGAATGCCCGTAGGAATACGGGATATTCGGGAAGTCGCTGCCGAACAGAATCCGGTCACCGAAGTGGCGCAACCTGCCGTGTTCCGAGGTGGGGAAGGGGGCATCGGCCTCGGTGAAATCGGTCCACACCATCGTCGTGTCCAGATACACCCCCGGGTATTCCTCTGCCAGATCAAGGAATTCGGAGTATTCGGGTGTGCCCATATGCGCGATGATGAGTCGCAGGCGCGGAAACCGTTGCAACAGACCGGCAATGGGCTCGGGCCCGGTGAATTCGCCGGGTGCCGGGCCGGAGCCGCAGTGGATCAGCGCCGGTATCTGCGCATCCTCCAGCATGCCCCATACCGGATTCAGCAGCGGATCACCGGGATGGAAGTCGCCGACCTGCACATGGACCTTGAATATCCGGGCACCGCGTTCGATGGCCGCCTCCACGTAACTGTCGGCGTAATGTTCGGGATAGAACGTCGCGGTGTGCAGGCAATCCGGGGTGCGCTCGGCGAATTCGGCGGTCCATTCGTTGAGCCAGGCCGCCATATCGGGTCTATGGGGATAAACCAGCGAGGTGAATGCGCGAACACCGAAGCCGCGCAATGTCTTCAATCGGACCTGTTCATCGTCGCGGTAGGCGATGGGCCACTCCCGGCCGACCAGCGGACCGGCCGAATCGAAGTACGCCCACACCTTGGCCATCACCTGCTCCGGCATGAAATGCGTATGGACATCGATGATTCCGGGTAGGTCGAGTCGGGTGCGGAACTCGGCGAGATAGGTATTGTCGTCGCCTGTCATTGCGCCCCTTCCGGATAGATCGCGCGAGCGAAGTCGCCGACCCTGGTGATCAATCGCTCGAAGAACATATCGGGCTCGGTGCCGATGACAATGTCGGCGTTGGGTTCCCGGCCCCACATGCCAGCCCAGTCCGCCACCGTCGTCGCGCGCGTAAGGGTGCCGACGAGTTCCACATCCACCGTGGCCGGTCGAGTGCTGGCGAGTGTGGGGTCCAGCGCGACGGCCGCCGCGAACGGATCGTGCATATGCGCGAGATAGCCCTGGTCGTAGAGCTTGTGGAAGTCGAAATAGAACCGGACCGCATCGGTGAAATGGCGCACGATGGGATTGCTCGTCGCCGACCTGGCCTCCGGCGGATCGGTCTCCGAAACCATCTCGACGGGCAGGCTGCCCGCGCGCTCGGCGAGCTGGGCCACATGTTTGGGCCGCATTTCGATGGTCTCGGTGATATCGAGCGCGCACACAATGGGCCGTCGATCGGCGGGGGCGGCGGCGAAGGCGTCGAAGACCTCCTTGGCCGCCTCCGGGTCCACGTGCACATTCCATTCGTTGGTCGGGGTGGTATTGCCGGGATGGTTGAAGGCCCCGCCCATGATCACCAGCCGCCGCAGCAGCAGTGGCAATTGTGGTTCGAGCCGAAGGGCGAGTGCGAGATTGGTCAGTGGTCCGGTACAGAGCCCGATGATCTCGCCGGGTGCCGCACGGACCAGATCGACCCACATCTGCGCCGCGGACCGGGGCGAGAGCGATCGAGCGGACTCCGGCAGTTCCGCATAGCCGACGCCCTGCGGCCCGTGGGTGTCCTCGGTGGTGCGCAACGGGATCGCGAGCGGTGTCGCGGCACCGAGCGCGACCTCGATATCGGGTGCGCGGCACACATCGAGCCAGGCGAGATTGTTCGCCGCCACCTGCGGCGCGGGCACATTGCCCGCGGTGGCGGCGATTCCCACGATCTCGGCCTCCGGGGAGGCGAGCAGGTACAGCAGCGCGAGTGAATCATCGATACCGGTATCGACGTCCATAATGATCTTTTGCCGCACCCGTCGAGCCTAGCGAGTCGATGCCGCCGCTCAGCCGTGAGGCTCAGTAGGAGGGCAGCACATAGTCGTCGGTGTCGGTCATCATCTTCATCATCACCGGCCGGAACAGTCGCGAGGTCATCAGGCGCATGGTCACCTGCGTCATGCGCGTGCCGATCCGCGAGGTCGGCAGCATCATCTTGATGCCACCGCCGGGCAGTTCCTTGGCCTTGTCCAGGAACGGCGTGACGATCTCTGCATAGCGGGTCAGCGCCTTCGCGAGATCGTCAGGGGCGGAGGCGATTTCACCGGCCAGGACGTACGCGCCGACAATGGCCATCGCGGTACCCATGCCAGTCATCGGGGAACCGCAGAAACCGGAATCGCCGAGCAGGGTGACCCGGCCGTTGGACAGCGACGGCATATCGACGCGGGCCAGCATGTCGAAGTAGAAGTCCGGGGTGGTGGTCATCGCGTCCAGCACGGCGGGCGTCTGCCATCCCGCTTCGGCCAGCGCGTCGCGGATGAGCCGCCGCTGCGCGGCCACATCGCGGCGCAGCGCCGGATCGGCTTCGGTGCGCACGGTGATGATCGCCTTCGAGGTCGCCGGATCGGCGTCCGGTCGAATCGCGACCGCGGCGCTGGGCACCGTATGCATCTTGAACCAGCCGGGCTCGGTTCCGGCGGGTGTCGGGATGGTGAAGAAGGACATGTACCCGCCGAGGTAGGTGACGAACTGTTCCTCCGGGCCGAAGGCGAGCTGGCGGGTCGCCGAATGCACCCCGTCGGCCCCGACGACCAGATCGAAGCGCTCGGTGCGACCCGATGCGAAGGTGACATCTACCCCGGTGTCGTCCTGCCGCAGTGCCTCGATCCATTCGCCGTAGCGGTAGTCGAGTTCGCCTGCCGTGCTGGCGAGTTCGGTGAGCAGCACCTGATTCAGATCGCCCCGGGTGATCTCGATTTCGGCGACCGGCCCCTTGCCGTCGAACATCTCTGCGGGCATCCTGGCGAACTCCCGGCCCTGTTCGTCGACGTAGGCCATACCGCGCTCGTCGAGCTGGTATTTGCGGATGCCCGACATGATTCCCATCCGCTCGGCGACCTCGCGGCTCGGCCCGCGCAGGTCGACGGCCTGACCGCCGGGGCGCGGCTTGGGGGAGCGCTCGACGACGGTGGTGCGGATGCCCGCACGCAGCAACTGCAGCGCGAGCGCGTTGCCAGCGATGCCTCCGCCGCTGATGAGGATGTGGAGGGTGTTGGTGGTGCTCATGACCGCGCCAATCTGTCGGACGAATGTGTCAGACAAATGTTTAACACAGAGATGGCACGAACGTCTAGTACAAATGTCTGAGCCAAGTGTAGGCTGAGATCATGGGAAATCGGGAAGACCTGTTGGCGGGGGCGCGTAAGGCCATTATCGAACGTGGTGTGGCAAAGACGACCGCCCGTGATATCGCCGCGGCGGCGGGTGTGAGCCTGGCCGCGATCGGCTACCACTTCGGCTCCAAGGATCGGCTGATCACCGAGGCGCTGGCCCAGGCGCTCGGCACCGATATCGGTGACCGGATGGAGGCGCTGATCCACGACGGCGCCGGTCAGCCGCCGCTGGCGGCATTCATCCGCTTGTGGGACGGAATGCCGCAGGTTTTCGAGGACAACCGCGAGGGCATGCTGGCCAGTCTGGAAAATCTGGTGCGGGTCGCGCGCACACCGGAATCGAAGACCTATATGGATGACAGTCTGACCGGTGCCTACACCGACCTCGGTCGGGCGCTGCGGGAATCTCGCCCGGATCTGGATCAGGACACCGCAGAGGCGATCGCCGAACTGTATTTCGTACTGACCCAGGGCCTCGGCATCCTGTGGACCATCGCCAGTGGCAACAACCTGCCCGACGGCGCCCGATTGGCCAAGGCCATCGCGGCCCTGGCCCGCGAGTCCTGACCGGTCGGGACTGATCCGGGGGCGCTCCGGCGGGGATGTGCCGCAGCCGCGGCGCCGCGATCACCGAAAGTGCCAGTGCGGCAGGGCCGGCAATGGTCGCGGTGACGTGCACACCGTCCAGGAATGCCGCGCGCGCCGCGAGCAGAACCGCGTCGCCGAGCCGTTCGGGCAGCGCCGCCGCTTGCTGTTTCATCGGCCACCGCCGATTGACCGCAAACGAATATTCCGCGGCCCGGAGCAGGTCCGCGCAGGTGCTACCGCGTTGGCAAGGGCCAAGCGGGTCGGTCCGCACCGTAGCGCGGTGCGGGCCAGGCGTAGTCCGGATATTCGGCGAGCACCGGCGCCGCGGTGGTGATATTGCCGTGCGTGACCGCCGCCATCGGATTCGGCGCCGCGGCCTGCGGATGCCGTGGGGTGCGGCCGGAGGCGTCGAGGAGCCAGGAAGCGGTGCGCGCCAACGCGACTCGGACGTCGCGTCCGATGCCATCATGGGCGCGGGCGACGAGCGCATCGATCACACCGGCGGCGAGCAGATAGCCGGAGGCGTGGTCGAGTGCCTGCGCGGGCAGCGCCCCGGGCACCGCGGGTGCGCCTTCGATGATCGAGATACCGGCTGCGGCCTGCACAATGCTGTCGAAACCGCGGCGTTGACCCCAGGGACCGGATTCGCCCCACGCCGATATCCGCCCGTGCACCAGGCCGGGACGATGGGCGGCGGTCAGCCCGGCGTGTTCCAGCGCGCCGGGCCGATATCCGGTGATCAGCACATCGGCGGCGGCGAGCAGATCATTGACCACCGGCAGCTGCGCATGCAGATCGAGCAGCGTCGAGCGTTTCCCCTGGCAGGTGTCGTCGTACTGCCAGGGGATTTCGGGTAGTCGCGGCGGGTCGATCCGCAGCACATCGGCACCGAGCAGCGCCAGTGTTCTGGTCGCCACCGGTCCGGCGATGACGCGGGTCAGATCGAGCACCCGGACGCCACGCAATGGCTGCAACGGCGATGCGCCGACCGGCAAGCCGATCTCGCCACGATCGATCCGGGTGTCGATCGCCACCAGCGGACCCGATGCGGCGGCCTGCCCCTGTGGACTGGCCGCCCACTCCGCTTCGGTGCGCACCTGTACCGCGATCGCGCCGTGCGCGGCGGCGAGTTCCTCCAGATCGCTGGCGCGGCTCATCGCCATCTGCGCGACCGCCAGATCGACGGGCGCGTCATCGGGGAGTCCGAGCGCGGCGAGCAGTCGCGCGCGATGATGCGGGTAGTTGGCGTGGGTGCGGACCCAGCCGTCGAAGGTCGGGAAGAATCCGGATAGGTCGGCAAATGCCGACGCGGGCGCACCGCCCATGCGCAGCAGCCGCTCACTGGAGAAGGCGGCGGTGATCCGGACCGGATCGAGCCGGTGCGCCACCGGATTCAGGTGGTGTGCGTCGCGTATGCGGTTGGCCGCCGCCGTCACCGCGGCCACCGACCCGGCGGCCAGCGTCCAAACCGGCAGCGTCGCAGCCAAACAGCCGCCCGGATCGGCGGATGGGGTGGTGTCGGAGGCCGGGACACCGATTCCGGCTTCGTAGTCACGGACCAGCTGTTCGTGCGCAATCACCAGACCGAGAGTAGCTGTTGTGCGGCAGTAGTAGGGTCGGGGCCATGACGCCGCTGCAGCGTTACATAGCCGAAGAGATTGCCACCGATCACGCCGACGGATTGATCGGCCGCCGCGAAGCACTGCGCCGACTGGGAATGCTCGGGGTCGGCGCCACCGCGGCGTCCGCCCTGCTCGCCGCCTGCTCGAGCAGTGGTGATCAGGTGAACTCCGCGTCGACGGGCTCGACACCCGCGGCGTCGGTGGCCCCGCCGGGGGTGAACGGCGCGGTCGCGGTCACCGCGATCACCTTTCCCGGCCCCGGCGGTCGTCAGCTACAGGCTGCGTGGGCGGCCGCCGCGCAGCCGCGCGGAAGTGTGCTGGTCATCCATGAGAACAAGGGACTCACCGACCATATCCGTTCGGTGACAGGACGTTTCGCGGGTGCCGGATACTCGGCATTGGCCGTGGACCTGCTCTCCGAGCTGGGCGGCACCGCTGCCTTCAAAGATCCGGCGGCGGCCACCGCCGAACTCGGCAAGATCGCGCCGGAGCAGTTCACCGCCGATCTGCAGGCCGGAATCGCCGAACTGGAGCGCCGGGTGCCCGGAAAGAAGGTCGGCGCCACCGGGTTTTGCTTCGGCGGCGGTCTGGTCTGGCTGCTACTGGCCGCGGGCACCCCGACACTTGCCGCGGCGACTCCGTTTTACGGCCCCTTCCCGGAGAATGGGGACCTGACCGGCTCGAAGGCTGCGGTGCTCGGCATCTACGCCGCCAAGGACGAACGGGTGATCGCCTCGCGACCCACCGCGGAAGCGGCACTCGACCGCGCTGGCCTCACCCACGAGATCTACGTCGCCCCGAACGCGGACCACGCCTTCTTCAACGACACCGGCCCCCGCTACAACCCGACCGCCGCGGCCGAGGCCTGGCGACGGGTCCTGGATTGGTACGGAACATATCTCGGCTGAAACATCGCGGTTGGCAGACCGATATCGCGGTCGGGGAAATGTGAGGAATCTTTCAACGGAGAAGGAGATCGACGTGGGCAGAGCCATGGTCGCGACGGACTGGCTGCGGGTGCTGCGAGCGCATCCCGCGCCGCGCCACCAACTGCTGTGCCTCCCGCCGGGCGGTGGTTCGGTTACCGCATATCGCGCACTGGCCGAACGGCTCGACGACGGCGTTGCCGTCGTGGCCGTACAGTACCCGGGTCGGCAGGACCGGCTCGGTGAGCCCGCCATTGACGATCTGGACACCCTCGTCGACCGGATCGTGGAGGAGGTGCTGAATCAGGGCCCGGTGCAGCAACTTTCGCTGTTCGGTCACAGCATGGGCGCGACCGTTGCCTTCGAAGCCGCGCGCCGCCTCGAGCGCAAGGGACAACCGTTGACGACGCTGTTCGTATCCGGCCGCCCCGCCCCGACTTTCATCGAGCGGGGTCGACTGTACCTCGGCTCGAATGACGATCTGATCGGCGATCTGGAGCGCCTGGCAACCGATCCGGCGTCGGTCCGGATCCTGCGCGAGGAACCGAGCCTGGCGGAACTGGTGCTACCCGCTGTGCGCAGCGACTACCAGGCCATCGAGACCTACCGCTACCGCGAGGGCGCCCCACTATCCTGCGATGTCTCGGCCCTGGTCAGTACCGACGATCCGACCATGACACCAGAGCAGGCCCAGGACTGGCGCGAGCACACCCGCGGCTCCTTCGCGCACAACGTCTTCCCCGGCGGACACTTCTACTTGGACGACAAGGTCTCCGAGGTCGCCGACCTCATCGCCCGCACCCTCCAGACGTAGCCGACCCAGGACGCCACCACGCACACCGCGACCAACCCGCGCACCAACCCCAACGCGCTTTCCGGATAGATCACCCCGGTCAGATAGTGGTCGATGAACCCGCTCGGCGGCAGCCCGGCCACACCGGCCCGATGCCGCGCCCAATTCTCCAAATTCGTGAGCGGACAGACGAATCCGAACAGAACCGTGCTGAACCCCCACCCGAACGCGAGCAGATGCAGCCAGATGGTGCGGGGCCAGCGCCACGCCATGAACCCACCGACCACCACATACGCCACGAACACGAAATGCACCGCGGCGGTGGCATCGGCCAGCAGCCGATAAAGCATATGCCCAGCGTAGTCCCGTAATCCGTGCGATATGACGGCTCGAGTGTCCGCTGGGTCGATCGTCTGCCGAGGATCGGATCACCAGGGCGAGGGTTGATAGTCCTTGAGGAAGCAGCCGTACAGATCGTTGCCGGTCTCGCCCTGGACGATCGGGTCGTAGACGCGGGCCGCGCCGTCGACCAGGTCGAGGGGAGCATGGAAGCCCTCTTCGGCGAGGCGGATCTTGGTGTAGTGCGGGCGTTCGTCGGTGATCCAGCCGGTGTCCACGGCGGTCATGAGGATGGCGTCCTCTTCGAACATCTCCAGGGCGCTGGTGCGGGTCAGCATATTCAGCGCGGCCTTGGCCATATTGGTGTGCGGGTGGCCCGCACCCTTGTACGCGCGGGAGAACTGGCCCTCCATGGCCGAGACGTTCACCACATACTTGCGGCGGGCCGCGGCGGCCGCCATGACCGGGCGCAGCCGGGAGACCAGGATGAACGGTGCCACCGAATTGCACAGCTGGACCTCGAGCAGTTCGGTCGGATTCACCTCGCCGACGGTCTGCACCCAGCTGTTGGTATGCGCCAGATCCGGCACCAGACCACCGGCGTCGATCGCGATGCCGCGCGAAATGCGTTCCGGCGTGGCCGATCCCGCGACCAGCGCCAGTTCGGCGACATCGGCGGAGGACAGCGTCGGCGTCAGGGAGGCGGTGAGAGCGGTGGGGTGCGCCTGCATGGTCTTGCCGAAGGTGACCACATCCGGCAGCGCGCCAGCGGGCAGCGGACCGGATTCGGCATCGACCAGTGCGCTGTAGGCGCCGGGGGAGCGGCGCACGGTCTGGGCGGCATTGTTGATCAGAATGTCCAGCGGCCCCTGTGCCGCGACATCGTCGGCGAGCGCGACGACCTGGGCCGGATCCCGGAGATCGATGCCGACGATGCGCAGCCGGTGCAGCCAGTCGGCGCTGTCGTCCATGGCGGCGAAGCGGCGGATGGCGTCATTGGGGAAACGGGTGGTGATGGTGGTGTGCGCACCGTCGCGCAGTAGCCGCAGCGCGATGTACATGCCGATCTTGGCGCGACCGCCGGTCAGCAGGGCGCGTCGCCCGGTGAGATCGGTACGGGCGTCCCGTTTTGCATGGCTGCTCGCCGCGCAGTCCGGGCACAGCTGGTGGTAAAACGCGTCGACCCGGGTGTAGCGCTGTTTGCAGATATAGCAGGGCCGCGGCCGGATGAGGGTGCCCGCGCTCGCGCCCGCCGCATTCGAGGTCAGCGGAATGCCCGCGGTCTCGTCATCGATCCGGTTCGGGGAGCCGGTCGCCGTCGCGGCGACCACCGCGCGGTCCGCCTCGGCGACCGCATCCCTGGCCTCGGTCCGGCGGCGCTGCTTGAGCTTCTTGAACATATGGCCGACGGCGCGTTGCACCGCGATCGAATCCGGATCGTCCTTGTCCAACTGCCCGGCCTGTTCCAGCACCCGCAGGCAGATCGCCAGCTCATCGGGGGCGATGGCAGTGCCGCTCGGCGCTGGTTGGGTAGACGTCGACGCGGTGTACTCGGCCATCGGAATGCGGATTTGTCCTTCGTGAACATGGGGGTTGACCCACTCATTGTCGCATTCGCGGTTTCGACCGGTCGGCACGGCGGTCCCGCACCGACCGGACGCCAGCTATTTGCGCAGCTTGCTCATTGTCGAGTTCGCCGTCTTCTTCAGCAGTTCGGTGGCCTCGGCGGTACTGAGGATCTTGCCCGAGGACCTCGAAGTGCTCGACGAATACTGCGACCAGCTGATGTGGTAGGTGGTCCAGCCGTCGCGCACGGCCACGGAGACATCGGCGGTCGGATCGTCGGACTTGTGCTTGCCAGTGATCACATACGCCTCGTCGCCGAGCCCGGAGACCTTCTCGACCTTCGAGTCCTTGCCGTATTCGCTCTGCGTCCAGGTCTCGTACGATGCGGTGAATTCCGGCCCCGGGTTGGACTGCTTGTGCACTTGCGCGCTGGTATAGATCGCGGCGTAGTCGTATTTCTCACTCGATCCGGACGGGGCGAAGCGAACATCGCAGCCCATTGAATCGACCGCCGCGTGCTTGGAGCCGTCGTGCTTCGGGTAGGTCTCGCCCGAGGAATCGGACTTCGACAGGGTGAAGCCAGCGCTGGTGTACGGCGAGGTGTCGGTGATATCGCAGAGATTCTCGATGTACTTGTAGCCGCGCAGGTCGGCGTCCTTGCTGATATCGGCCTTGCCCGCGTCGAAGGCGCCGATCGCGAACATGGCGACCGCCCAGACCGCGGAGGTGAGCACGATCGCGCCGAGCGCCCAAAGCCAGCCTTTACCACCGGATTTGGGTGGCTGTGGGTATCCGGGCGCCTGCTGGGGGAATCCCGGCGCGGGCTGGAATCCGGCGCCGGGCTGTTGGAATCCCGGTGCGCTCTGCTGGAATCCGGGAGCGGGCTGCTCGAATCCTGGTGCCCCCTGCGGGAATCCGGGAGCGGGCTGCTCGAATCCTGGTGCCCCCTGCGGGAATCCGGGCGTCGGCTGCTGGAAACCCGGTGCGGCCTGCGGGAATCCGGGCGTGCTCGGCGCCTGCTGGAATCCCGGCTGCGGATATCCGGGTGTGGACTGGTGATATCCCGGCTGCTGATAGCCCGTGCCCGATTGATATCCGGCGGGCGCGGCCCCTGGCTGGTCGAACGGCTGCCGCAGCAGTGTCGGATCAGCGGGCTGCTGCTCGGCGGGGCCGGCCTGTTGCCCCGCCGCCGGAGCCACGGGCTGCGGTGGCACTTGCAAACCGGGCTGCCCGACCATCGTCGGATCCGATTGTGAATACTGCGGCGCCTGCGGTGGCTGCTCCTGCGCCCACCAGGCGTCGTTGGGCTGATTCTGCTGTTCCCCCGGTCCGGTCATGCGCGCAAAGTACCATCTCGTTCATTTGCCCGGCGATCCAGACCGACCGCCACTGGTGGGTGTGCTGGCTGCGTCGAGCATGAAGATTGCGCTCCGCTCATGGATTTCGGTGTCACTGGTGCGGAATGCTGGTATTCGCGGCGCGCAGATCCTCGACGAAGTTGGCGATGGCCTCGGCCACGAGCAGCGGTTCGGTCACCGGCAGCCAGTGATCGGCCGGAATCGGGCAGCGCCACAGCCGGTCCACCCAGCGCGCACTGCCGTAGTAGAGGAACGGTGGCACGAGTACATCGGTGGTGTCGACGACCAGTTGCACCGGCACCGCGGTGGTGCGCTCGCGCGGCCACAGCAAACGGTGTGCGAGATTGGCCGCGGCGATCCACGCGCCCGCCGCCAGATCCGCGCGCCAGGTCGGGGCGAGGGGCGCGTACGCGCGGGCGATGCCGCCGAGCTGGTCGATCAACCAGGTGCGCACCCGGGGCGGATAGGCGATCCGCTGCGCCGCGGTCCGGGCCGATCCGGCCCCGTGTCGCCGGAACTTCGGGTCGGCGATCAGTCGCAGCGCGCGACCCGGCTGCGCCGCCAACTCGCGCAGTGTCAGGCCGACGTGATCGAGATTCGGACCGGCGACCGCGGTGAACGAGGCAATGCGGGTATTGGCGCGCGGATCGCAGACCGCCTCCCAGGCCTGCACCGCACCCCAGCCGTGTCCGCAGACGTGCACCGCCCGCTTCGGGCTGACCACATCGATCAGCGCGAAGAAGTCCTCGGCCAGCGATTCGAGTCGATAGTCCTGCGGCGCACCGGGTTTCGCCGATCGACCGTGCCCGCGCACGTCATAGGCGATGACCCGGAATCCGTCGGCGAGCAGCGCCGCCACCGCCGACCACACCAGGTGTGTGTCGGACAGGCCGTGCACCAGTACCAGAGGTTCGGCGTCGACCGCGCCCCATTCGAAGACGGCAAGTGCACCGTGTGCCCCGTCCACGGTCGACTGTCGGTGTGGCTGCCGGGCGCCGGTCGGGTCGGCTGAGTCGAGCTGTTCGGTCATCTTGTTGCCTCGATCGATGCGCTGGATGCTGCCTGTGTACCGCCGGTACGTGACCCGATACTGACAGTACGAATGCACCTGAAGCAATGGGTCGAAACCTGCGTCGACTATGAAGTCGGTCACCCATACCGCGCTGTCGACCAGGGATTTGCGCGGCACAAAAGTGCGTACCGCCGGTACGTGTATGCTCCGGACCATGGCCCGTCCGGATAGATCCGTGCCGCGGACGATCACCCGCGAGGAGATCGTCGACGCGGCCATTCGGGTGATCGATCGCGACGGCCCGCACCCGAGCATGGACGACATCGCCCGCGAGGCCAGGATTACCAAGCCGCGCCTGTACCGCCAGTTCGCCGATAAGGCCGACCTCTACACCGAGATCGGCAACCGGATGGCGAAATCGGCTGGAGCCGCCGCGGGAAATGATCTGACACTGATGCTGCAACCGCCGCGGGTCGCGCTGCGTCGCGTGCTCAGCGGCTATGCCGACAGTATCCTCCAGCACCCCAACGTCTTTCGGTTTCTGGGCCAGGCGCATGTCACCCAGCATGCGGACGGTTCGGTACTGCAATTCGATCTCGGTCGCGCGGCCGCGGGCCGATTCGCCGGGCAGGCGCGCAAAGTCGCCGAGTCCATCCCGATCGATGCCGCCGGCATCGACTATCTCGCTCGCGCGGTCGTCGGTGTCGTCGTCGCGGTCACCGACCTGTGGCTCGGCGAAGCCGATTCCGAGCGTCCCGGCGGTACGGCCGAATTCGTCGAGCAGGCCTCCGAATTCGTCTGGGGCCTGATCGACGGATTCCTACGTCGGCAGGGCATTTCGGCCGATCCCGATACCCCGATCTTCACCTCGCTCGCGGTCGTCAACCAGGCGCAGCGGCCGACCGGCTGATCCGCATTCCATCCTGGTACCCCCGCCCGTACCTGTCGCGTGCCCGCTTTGTTGACATCATGCCAATAGTGCGCGAATCTGATGGCGAGACGCGGGCGAGCAGGCCTGCGCGCATGAGCAAAGGATTTATGCGATGGCACGCGCCGCATGGAGTGACGACGAGGTCGAGGCGGTCCGGGAACTAGCGAGAACCTTCTTCGAGAGGGAGGTCGTCCCGCACGAGGAGAAGTTCGTCGCGCAGGGACATCCCGACCGCGCGCTGTACAACCGGGCTGGTGAACTCGGCCTGCTGTGCACCGCCATCCCGGCCGAATATGGCGGTGGCGGTGGCACTTTCGCGCACGAGGCCGCCATTATCGAGGAACAGGCATTCGCGGGTGACGGCGCGCTCGGCATGCCGGTGCACAGCTCGATCATCGCGCCCTATATCCACCGCTTCGGCACCGCGGACCTCAAGCAGCGGGTGCTGCCCAAGGCTGCGACCGGTGAAATGGTGCTGTCCATCGGCATGACCGAACCGGGCACCGGCTCGGATCTGCAGAACATCAAGACCCGCGCGGTCCGCGAGGGCGATGAATACGTCATCACCGGCTCGAAGATCTTCATTACCAACGGCTGGCTCTGTGATGGCATCATCATCGCCGCCAAGACCGACCCCACCAAGGGCGCGGCGGGCGTATCCCTGATCTTCGCCGAGGTCGGCGACGACACCCCGGGCTTCAAGCGCGGCCGCATCCTCAACAAGATCGGCGGCAAGGCCCAGGACACCGCCGAACTGTTCTTCGACGGCTTGCGCGTGCCCGTCTCGAACCTCCTCGGCGAGGCCGAAGGCCAGGGCTTTTATCAGATGATGCAGCTGCTGGCCCAGGAGCGACTGGTGACCGGCATCATCGCGGTCGCCATGATGGAGCAGGCCGTGCGGCTGACCGTCGACTACACCAAGGGACGTGAGGCCTTCGGCAAGCCGCTGTTCGCGATGCAGAACACGAAATTCGAGATGGCCGAATGCGCGACCATCGCCAAGGTGAGCCGGATCTTCCTGGACGACTGCATCGTGCAGCATCTGCGCGGCGAACTCGATATTCCCACTGCTGCGATGTCGAAGTATTGGCTCACCGATCAACTCGGTATTGTGGTCGATCGCTGCCTGCAACTGTTCGGCGGCTACGGCTACATGACGGAGTATCCGATTTCCCAGCTCTACACCGGTGCCCGCGTACTGCGCATCCTCGCGGGCAGCAACGAGGTGATGAAGGATCTCATTGCCAGGTCACTCTGAGATCGCCGCAGGCGATCGCTTGCGGATCGCTCGAAACAACACCGAGGCGCAGCCGCGCAGACGCAGGCTGGAGCCGGACGAACGCCGCGCGCAGATCCTCGAATGCGCGATCGACATGTTCGGCGAACGGCCGTATGCGGCGGTGTCCACCGCGGAACTCGCACAACGCGCCGGGGTCGCGCGCGGTCTGATCAACCATTACTTCGGCAATAAGCGCGACCTATATCTCGCGGTGGTGCGGCGGATGGTCACGCTGCCGCGCCTCGACGATATGGTCGCGCCGACCGGTACCGATCGTGAGCGCGTCGACGCGAGTGTGCACTGGCTGCTGGATGTGATCTCCGAACACGGCAGCACCTGGGTCAAGGTGACCAGCCATGAGGGGGTCGGCGACGATCCGGAGGTGCAGCACATCCTGGATCAGGCGGATGATGCGGCCGCCGAGCGGATGCTGCTGATGGTCGGGCGCGCGGAATCGGCGCACAGTGCCGAATTGCGGGCCATGGTCCGCGCATTCGGTGGTCTGGTGAAGGTCGCGGGCCGGGAATGGATCACCCGCGGCACGCTCACCCGCGAACAGGTGCACGTCTTACTGGCGGACATGTTGATGACGCTGATGACCGAAACAATGCCGAAGGTGGACGGCGGGCGCTGAGCCGCGATCAGCCTTCGGCATCGGGTGTGGTTTCGAATGACTCCGCGAGCGGTCGCTACTGCCGACTCGTCAACTCGGACTTGGTTTCACCCGCCGAGATCCTGCGCTCGGTGCCGCTGTAGCGCAGCGGCCGCACATGTCCTGGCGCGTGCCCGCGCCGTCCGTACTTCAACTCGATGACTTGCTCCCGGTGATGTTCCACCAGTAACGCGCCGATGCCCGTGATCCACAAACTCGCCGTTGCTATCGCGCCGATCTGCGTCCATCCGGTGAAGCCGTAACCGGCCGCGGTGAGGGTGCACGCCATGGCGACGACACCCAGGGCACAAAGAATGATGCCGGGAACGTTGTAGTCGTCACCGAGTAGATCGCCCGCGTGGGAATGCCACGGCCGGGTTCGGTCTCTGGTCGAATCCGTTTCACCGCGCATGGATCCTCCTGAACTGGAATTCACAGCATGTCGCTCGCCGTGTAACCAGGATCCACCTCATTTCGCCATTCGCGAGTGGTGTTTGCCGGTTTGTTACTCCGGCTGACGGGCGGGCCATGTCGAATCCGACCTCCCGGGTGGGAGTACGGTCCGGTTTGACATGGCGGCATTCGCGATTACGGTTTGATGACGATTGATGGGCCGTTTCGGATGATGCTGCGGCCAATGGCCCCTATCCTTTGTCGGTATCGGGGCGGGTCCGGGCAGTTCGTGGTTCCTGCGCGGTTTGGTGGTGTGGAAGAGGGACCTGAATGGCACGGACGGACAACCGTGAGCGCGAGCGCTGGCCGGAGGCGCAGCCGGAGGAGTACGAGCCGGAGATGGGGCCGGTCGGCCGGTGGCCGGACCCGGACCCCACCGAGCGCTGGCCCGAGACCGAGCCGGCGAACCGGAGCCGCCGGGCCGGTCGGCTACGGGTCGAGGTTCCGCCCATCGTCAATCCGTACGCGGTCGTCGCGTTGGTTGCCGCCCTGCTCGGCCTGTTTCCGGTCGCGATCGTCTTCGGATTCATCGCCTTCAGCCATCCGCGCGGCAAGACGATGGCGGTCTGTGCGCTGCTGCTGGGTGTGATCGAGGTGGTCGGCATCGCGGGATATGTCGTGCTGTCCGGCGGCAACTTCTCCGATGCGCTGTCCGGGGTGGACCGTACTCCTACCGTGTCGAGTGTCGCGCTGCCCTCGACCATCGCCCAGACCGCCGTCCCGCAGCCCACGGTGGCGCCGACCGTGGTCGCGCCCCCGGTCACGACGACCGCCCCGTCGACGGCGACTCCGAAGAAGGGCACGGTGTGCACCGAGCCGGGCCGCATCGGCACCGGTGCGGACGGCTCCACCCTGCTATGCCTGGCCAGCGGCGGTGTCTACCAATGGAACGGTCCGTACACCATCGGGGGCACCGTCGCGGAGGCCGGAACGAAATGCGATGGATCAACGAAGAGTGCCCGCACGGCGGACGGACGCGCACTCACCTGTGAGAGCAAGGTGTGGGTGCTCTGGACCGAATAGCCCTTCGGTAACTAGCCTTCCGGATCGACCTTCTTGGCCCGGCTGGGCTGCACCCGCGGCGGCTCATTGGGCATCTTCGGATATTGCGGCGGCCATGGCGCGTCCATGAGCCCGGAGGCCATATCCCGCTCCGACATTTTCAGCAGCGGCTCGATGGATTGCGTCGGGCGGTCCGCCCACGGGTCACCGAATTCGGCCAGCCGCGCAGGCACCGTGGCGATGGTCAATTCCTCGGGGACGACGGTATCCAGATCGGACCAGGAGATCGGGGTGGACACCTGCGCACCGACCTTCGGCCGCACACACCACGCACCGAAAACCGTTTTGTGCGGGGCATTCTGGTTGAAGTCGATGAAGACGCGGGCGCCGCGCTCCTCCTTCCACCACTGCGCGGTGATCCGGTCCGGATGCCGCCGCTCCAGTTCCCTGGCCAGCGCGACCGCCGCGGCGCGCACCTGATAGCCGTCCCATTTCGGTTCCAGCGCAACGTAAATATGCAGTCCACGCGAGCCGGAGGTTTTGATCCGGGAATCGATGCCGAGTTCGGTGAACAGCTCACGGGTCAGCACCGCGGCGTATTTGAGATCGTCGAAGGTGATGCCGGGGGAGGGATCCAGATCGATGCGCAGTTCATCGGCGATATTCAGATCGCCGATGTGATTGGGCCAGACGTGGAAGCCGAGGCAGCCCTGATTGACCGCCCACAGAATATGTGCGAGATCGTGTGCCACCAGGGCATCGCTGGTGGTGCCATTGGGCGTGGCGACTTCGACCGTGTGCAGCCAATCCGGCGCGGATTTCGGCACCCGCTTCTGAAACCACGACTTACCCGAGGCCCCGTCGGGATACCGCTCGAGCAGTAACGGCCGATCGCGGACCACTTTCAGAAACGGCTCGGCGACGGCCTGGTAGTACCGGACGAGATCGAGTTTCGTCTCACCGCGTTTGGTGAAATAGACCTTGCCGGGATTGCTGATGGCGACGGATCTGCCATCCACCTCGATATCGATCGATTCACCCATCACTGCCCCCGGGCTGCGCTGAAAATGGAACTCAACTCGGCCGGTGCGACCTCGTCGAGCTGGGCGTAGGTACACGATTCAGGGGTGCGGTCGGTGCGGAAGCGAACGAGCCTGCCGCCGTGGCGCAATCGGCCCGACTGCACATGTTCGTAGCGAACCTCGGCGACCAGTTCCGGGCGCAGTGCTTCCCAGGACAGATCCTTGCCGCCGGTCCACCGGCTCACCCCGCCGGGCATCTTGCCGTCGGCCTTGGCCTGCGCCGCCGCATCCGCCCATTCGCGCCACGGGTGGTTCGCCAATGCGTTGTCCCGCAACGGTTTCAGCTCTTCCACCAGTGACTTGCGCTTGGCCGCCGTGAAACTGCTCGCCACCCCGACGTGGTGCAGATTGCCCTCATCGTCGAACAGTCCGAGCAGCAGCGATCCGATGCCTTCGCCATCCTTGTGCCAGCGGAAACCGGCCACCACACAGTCCGCGGTTCGCTCGTGCTTGACCTTGAGCATCACCCGCTTGTCCTGCAGATACGCCAGATCGTCGGCCTTGACCATGACGCCGTCGAATCCGGCGCCCTCGAAGCGGGTGAACCAGTCCTCGGCGATATCGGGATCCTGGGTGATCGGGGTCAGATGCACCCGGGCGAGCTCGGTACCGAGAATGGTCTCGAGCAACCGCCGGCGTTCGACGAACGGTTCGCCGGTCAGATCCTTATCGCCGAGGGCGAGCAGATCGAAGGCGACAAAGCTGGCCGGTGTTTCCTTGGCCAGCTTGTTGACGCGTGAGGCCGCCGGATGCAGCCGGTTCTGCAGGGTATCGAAATCGAGTCCCTGGTCGGTGACCACCACGATTTCCCCGTCCACCACGCATTTATCCGGCAGCGCCGCCTTCAGGAGTTCGGCGACCTCCGGAAAATAGCGGGTCAGTGGCCGGTCATTGCGTGAACCGAGTTCCACCTCATCGCCGTCACGGAACACGACGCAGCGAAAACCATCCCATTTCGGTTCATAACTCAGGCCCGGCTCTCGTGGCACCGAGGGCGCCGTTTTCGCCAGCATCGGCCGCACAGGTGGCATGACCGGTAGGTCCACGCGATCCTCCTCGGTTCGGTCCCCACCTCTATCGACGTCGCCGGCGACGCAGATTCATCGGTGCGGGCTCGAGCTCGATCGTAAGTCGCCGGTCCGACAAGGTCGTGAACTTCGCGGTGCGCCGAGGAAGGTGGCGTCCGATGCGGGCTACCAGCCCCTTCGGACCGCCGAGCCGGGCGAGCATGCGGCGGGGCGGCCGCCGTGTCCGCTGTGCGGGGAGCCGCTGTCGGCGCGTGGGCATAGCATCACCGACCCCTTGCAATCTCTGCCCTCGTGTGATTAACATCCCAGAACCAGGGTAAGAATGGAGACCTCCTGTTGGAGGCTTCAGTCTGCCCTTTTTTGCGGTATAGCCTGCGACAGAGCGGTCTCCCGGCAGAGAGGCCGGGCATCGTGTCCAACAAAGTACTTCGTGGCGTTCACGACGTCGTGTCCTATATCGACGAACAACCTCGGATCGCGGGCCGCGCAGGCGTCATCTGGTGGCTGGCCCTCGGCGGGCTGTTCCTCGATGCGTTCGCCAACTCGGCGCTGAGCGCGGGACTCGGCCCCATGACGCGGGACATGCACCTCGGCGCCACCCAGGTAGCGGTTCTGACGTCATTCGCATCGTGGGTTGCCGTCGCCTTCAATCCTCTCGGTGGCTGGATGGCGGATCGGTCGGGCCGAGTGCGGCCGCTGATCCTGGCGAAGTTCCTGTCGGTCATCGGCGCGGCCTGTTGCGCCTTTGCACCCAGCTTCGAGGTTGTGCTCATAGGGCGGTTCTTCGTCGGCGCCGCCTATGGGATCGACTTCGCGATTGCGATGGCGCTGCTGGCCGAATTCACTCCGGCGCGCTTCAAGAGTCGGTTGAACACGTGGCAGGGCATCTGGTACACCGCGGTCTGCAGCAACCTGATTCTGACGATCGGGTTCTACAATCTCGGTGTCGGCGACGCGATCTGGCGGTACGCGGTCGGCTCGGCGGGTGTGGTGGCGCTGGCGCTGCTGGTTGCGCAGGCGCGGTACATGGTCGAGAGCCCCATGTGGGCGGCCCGTAAGGGTCGCCTGGAACAGGCGGCCGAGTCGATGACCAAGATCTACGGCGAGGAATTCACGGCGGCGCCGGCGCGCGATCGGACCCCGATTCGCAACCGGGCCGATCGGGGATTGGCGAACGTGGCCCTGATATTCCGGGGGATCTACCTGCGCCGCACGATCTTGGCGGGCACCGTGCAGATGGGGCAGTCCATTCAGTATTTTGCCGTCGGATGGTACTTGCCGATTATCGGCCTTGCGCTCTTCGGGCAGAGCTTTACCGTGGCGACCATCGGTGCGCTCGTCTTCAATGTGTTCGGAATTGTCGGCGGTTTCCTGTCCCCGAAGATCGGCGAGCGGCTCGGGTTGCGTCGAGCGTCCGCGCTGGGGTTCGGCGCGGTATTCGTCATGCTGGTGGTCTTGGGTATCTGGCATGCGCATCTTCCGCTGGTGCTCGGCTTCCTCATCCCGTCGTTGTTCATCCTGTTCCACTCAGCAGGCCCCGGGGCCAATGGCAAGACACTGTCCTCACTGTCGTTCCGCTCTGAACTGCGCGCTGGGGCCAACGGAGTGATCGGCGCGATCGGAAGCGCCAGCGCCGCACTCGGACTGCTGATCTTCCCGATCCTGCGGTCGCACCTGGGGCTCGGACCGACGTTCCTGATCCTCTCCGTGGCTCCGCTGCTCGCGTGCATCGTGTGCTGCGTGATCACGTGGGATCCGACCCGAGCCGCAGTCAGCCCTGACGAAGAGCAGGATGCACCCAGGTTCGCCCGATCCGAGGACTACGAGCCGGGCGCCGACGGCGCGGCCGTGCAGAACGGGGTTCGAGTATGAGTTCGACCGCCATTCTCGCAATCGACGAGGGGACGACGGGAACCCGCGCGGCCTGGGTCACCGCCGACGGTATCGTGCACGATCTGGAATACCGTCGGCTCGCGGTATCGACACCGCGATTCGGTGTGGTCGAACAGGACGCCGGCGAGATTCTGGAAAAGACATTCGAGGTGTGCAGAGCTGCGGCCGCCCGCGCAGCGGCGGCCGGTGTGAGTATCGCAGCGGTGGCGCTGGCCACTCAGCGGGCGACGGCGGTGCTGTGGGACACCGCTACCGGGCGCGCTCTGGCTCCCGCGATGGTCTGGCAGGACTGCCGACACGCGGACGAACTCGCGGCACTTGGCCCGGAGTGGGACCGCGCGTTGATGGCCGAGGTGGGCCGCCCGACCGGCGTGCGGTCGCCCTACCTGTGGGCCGCGCACAAGGTGCGCGAAGACCCTGGGGTGGCACAAGCCCATCGGGCGGGTCGGCTCGGATTCGGAACCATCGAGACCTGGCTGCTGTGGAATCTCGCGGTCGAGCGCACCTACGCGGCCACCGCCACCAATGTCACCTCGGCCGGGGGATACGTGCTGGCCGAGCACGCCTACCACCGGGACTGGATCGCCGCGCTCGGATTCCCGCTCGAGCTCTTGCCGGAGCTGCGGCAGGACGCGGACTTCCTGGGGCACACCGACCCGGCCAAAATCGGGGTCTCGGCCCCCATCCTCGCGGCCATGGGCGACCAGCACGCCGGTGCGATCGGCCTCGGCTGTCTGGAGCAGGGGCAGGCGATGTGCGTGCACGGCACGGGCAGCTTCGTGGACCTGATCACCGGAACCGAGCCGCCCGTCCGGTCCGCTCTCCGTCCCGGGACGCTCACGGTGACCGGGTGGCGCAGAAAACAGGAGACCGTCTATGCGGTCGAGACGTTCACCGCCACCTCGGGGTCCGCCCTCGACTGGGTGTGCAACACGCTGGGCTGGTTCGATTCCGCGCAGTCGATCAGCAAGCTCGCGGCCTCGACCACCACGTCGAATGGGATCGTATTTGTTCCCGCGTTGGCGGGGATTCGGACACCGGTGGTGGAATCACGGGTCAGGGCGTCGCTGACCGGGTTCTCCATGTCGAGCACGCGCGCGGAGGTGGCGTACGCGGTTCTGGAGGGTATCGCGCAATCCGTGGCTGACTCCGCGGAGGCCAACGCGGAGGTCGCGGGGCTCGACGTAACGCACATCGTGGTCGGCGGCGGCTTGTCGTCGAGCGATCCGCTCATCCAGATGCAGGCCGACCTGACCGGGATTGCGATGCGACGCCTGCCGGACTCCGGCGTGGCCAGTCTTCGGGGGGCCGCGTTCATGGCCGGCGCCGACGGACTGCTGTGGAATTCGCTGGCCGAGGCGGCGTCCACGCTCGCCGCCGCGGAGGTCTTCGAACCGAGGGTCGCCGACGACTGTCGACGCAGCCGACGGGCCGCGTGGAAGGCGCGGATAGCCGCAGAACTCGAGCTCGTCGAATCCGGGGGCGCACCGCCGCAATCTGCCAACGACCCTGTCCACAAACAACTTTCGGAGGGATGAACACCATGGTTTCGCTACGCTCGGTAGCTATGCCCGCGCGCCGGCCGGCGTCGGCGCGGGCGCGGATGGTCTCGGATTCGCCGTTGCGGCTCGATCGCGCCGAACAGCTTGCCCGCCTCGATGGCGGGGACTTCGACATCATCGTCGTCGGTGGCGGGGTCACCGGCGCCTACGCGGCGATGGATGCGGCGCTGCGTGGATTTCGGGTGGCGCTGCTGGAGAAGGACGACTTCGCCTCGGGCACGTCATCGAAGTCCTCCAAGATGATCCACGGCGGACTGCGCTACATCGAGCAGGGCAACCTGTCGTTGGTGCGGCATTCACTGCTCGAGCGGCAGCGCCTGCGGAAGAACGCGCGACACCTGGTGCAGCGACTGCCGTTCCTGTTCCCGGTGCTCTCGCACAACGGGGTGTTCGACCGCCGCCTCGCCGCGGGTTTCGAGAGCCTGTTGTGGACCTACGACCTGGCCGGTGGCTGGCGCGAGGGGATCTTGCACCAGAAACTGACCAAGAACGAAGTGCTGTCGCACTGCCCAACTTTCAAGGCCGAGCACCTCGACAGCGGCTTTCTGTACTACGACGCGCGCGCCGATGACGCGCGGCTGACGCTGGCCCTGGCCCGCACTGCGGCGTTCCATGGCGCCACCGTCCTCAACGGAGCCCGGGTCGCCGAGGTGACCCGCCGCGGCGGCAAGGTCAGCGGCGTCGTCGCCGAGGTGGGCAGCAGACAGGTCCGGGCCCGCGCCGGCGTCGTCGTGCTCGCGACCGGCGTGTGGCTGCGTGATTGGAGCGCGGCGGGCCCGGATGTCGAGGTCCCCAACATTCGCCCGGCCAAGGGGGTGCACATCGCGGTGCCCTGGTCGAAGATCCGCAACGACTGCACCGTGACCATCCCGGTCCCGGGCCGCAGCCGTCGCGCCACCATCACCCGTTGGGGCAACACGGCTTACCTCGGGACCACGGACGAGGACTACCGCGGCGACCTCGACGACGTCAACTGCACCCGCGAGGAACGCGACTTTCTGCTCGACGGCGCGCGGACCGCCCTCAACATCGACATCGAGCCGGAGGACGTGCTGGGCAGTATCGCCGGGTGCCGGCCGCTGGTGGCGCCACCGGGCGGAAAGACGGTGGAACTCAAGCGAAACCACGAGATCCGCACCGATCCCGACGGCCTGGTCACGGTGGTGGGCGGGAAGCTGACCACCGCTCGCCACATGGCAGAGCAGGCCGTCGACGCGGCACAGGCCGTACTCGGGCGAAGCAGCCGCTGCCGCACCAAGTCGGCGTACCTGCTCGGCGCCGCCGGTTACGATCCGGAGGCGATCGTCGCGTCCGGGGGGATCGCCTCCCACCTGGGCGAACGCTACGGCACCGAGGCCCGTTTCGTCACCGACATTCTTGCCGAGGACCCCGGCCTCGGCCGCCCGATTGTCGACGGCCTCCCCTATCTGGAGGCCGAGGTCGTCTACGCGGCACGGCATGAGCTGGCCCGCAGCGTCGACGACATCCTCTCGCGTCGGACGCGGGCGCGGATCATGGCCCGCGATGCCTCGGCCGCCTCGGCTGAGCGGGTCGGCGAGCTGCTGATGAAGGAGCTCGACCTCCCACGCTCGGAGGTGGCCGACCAGGTCGCCCATTACCGACTGCAGACCGCACACGAACGCGCAATCCTGATGGGAGACAAGTAGACATGATCAGCAAGGAAGCACTGAAGCGCGGATACAACCGGGGCAATTACACGGTGGGCGCACCTTCCCAGCCGCACTTCGCGCAGCATGTTGGCCCGGTCGACGGGGAACCCTGCTTCGCCGATGACCCGGTGTCGGTTCCACCGACCGTCATCGAGGCCCTTACCGCAGTCGCCGACCGAGTCGATACCGAGCCGGCGGCGGTGCGGGAGGGCACCCGGGACTGGTGGGCCGGCACAATGATCGCCGAGACCGGCGGCCGCCCAGCCACACCGCCGGCGGTAATAGCGCATGTGTCGAGCGCCGAACAGGTGCAGCGGGTGATCCGGATAGCCGCTGCCGCAACGATTCCCGTGACGGTCTCGGCCGGCCGCAGCAATGTCACCGGCGCGGCCCTGCCCGTCCGCGGCGGCATTGTATTGGATGTGTGCGGACTGAACCGGTTCCTCGGCTTCGACGAGCAAAGTCAGATCGTCGAGGTCGAGCCCGGCATGTTCGGCGATCTCTTCGAGGAGAAGATCCAATCCGAATACGGGATGACGATGGGGCACTGGCCCTCCTCGTACGCGATCAGCACCGTCGGCGGATGGGTGGCCTGTCGCGGCGCCGGCCAGCTCTCGACCCGGTACGGGAAGATCGAGGACATGGTCTACGGGCTCGACGTGGTCCTGCCGAACGGGGAGCTCGTCAGCGTCGGCGACAGCGCCCGTGCCGCGGTCGGTCCAGACCTGTTGCAGCTGTTCATCGGCTCTGAGGGAACCCTCGGTGTGATCACCAAGATCCGACTCAAGGTGCACCGGCTGCCGGACTACGCGTTGGCGCACGCCTACGGTTTCCAGAGTTTTGCCGAGGGGCTCGAGGCCTGTCGCCAGATCGTCCAGCAGGGCGCAACCCCGGCCGCGCTGCGCCTTTACGACACCCTCGAGAGCGGGGTGCAGTTCGGCCTGCCCGACACCAATGTGCTGCTGATCGCTGACGAGGGTAGCCGGGAGCTGGTCGACGCCACAATGCAGATCAGCCGTAGGGTATGCGCCGAGACCGGGACCGAACTCGACGGAGACGCGATCTACGAGCGTTGGCTCGACACCAGGTATCTGACCGGCAAGAGCGCCGAGGGCTTCACCCACAGCGCCGGGTTCGTCGCCGACACCCTGGAGATGATCGGCAAGTGGAAGGACCTGCCGGCGATCTACGACGAGGTCGTCGCCGCGATTGCCGCCGTGCCCGGCACGCTGGCCGGCTCGGCGCACCAGTCCCACGCCTACGTCGACGGCGCGTGCCTGTATTTCTCGCTGCGCGGCAGCGTAGAGGTCGCGGATCGAGCTGCCTGGTACCGGTCTGCATGGGATGCGGCCAACGAGGTGATCCTCCGGCATGGAGCCACGCTCAGTCATCACCACGGCGTCGGACTGCTGCGCTCGCCGTACCTGGAGCGGTCGCTGGGCGCCGGGTTCGAGGTGCTCCGGGCGGTCAAGTCCGCGCTCGACCCCGAGAATTTGCTCAACCCGGGCAAACTGGGTCTCTAGGTACCGTCAGTTGAGCCGAATGGTTCGCAGGAAAGGATGTCGAAGCCGATGCCCCCACTACCCGGCGAACTCGACCTGTGGCTGACCCGGAACCCGGTGATCGCCGCGGTGTTCGGCGCCGAGTCGGTCCCGGCGTTCCTGCGGTCCGAATGCCGGGTGAACATCCTCGCGCACGTGGCTCTGCACGAGTTGGCGGGCCTGGTCCGGGCGCTATCGGAGGCTGGTCGGTTCACCTTCGTCAATGCCGATGCCTGCTCCGGGCTCGGGCAGGACCGCGGTGCTGTGGAGTACCTGCAGTCGATCGGTGCGCCCGGCGTCGTCAGTACCAAGGGCGCGCTGATCCAGCGCACGACGGCAGCGGGGATGGTGACCATGCAGAAGGTCTTCGTCACGGATCGGTCCAACCTGCCGCGCGCTATCAACTCCGTGCGGCAGAACCGACCGCACCTGGTGCAGGCGATGCCCTGGCCGGTGCTCTCCCATCTCAGGCCGCCGGAGATCGAAGGACTCAGCCCGTTCGTCGCCGCCGGGTTCGTGCGCAGCACCGCCGATGTGTCGACTGCGCTGCGCGAGGGTGCGCGCGCCGTCTCGACCAGTGCAGAGTCGTTGT
Source organism: Nocardia sp. NPDC004278 (assembly GCF_053602975.1). Classification (NCBI taxonomy): domain Bacteria; kingdom Bacillati; phylum Actinomycetota; class Actinomycetes; order Mycobacteriales; family Nocardiaceae; genus Nocardia; species Nocardia sp. NPDC004278. The sequence continues at coordinate 110,756 of NZ_JBSGEQ010000015.1, read as the reverse complement.
GGGATGCGGCGGGCCGCTGATGCTGACGCCGGGCGGCGCGGCCGGCCCGGCACAACCATCACATTTCATCAAGGAGCAGCATGACCGCGAAGTACTTCCAGGTGATCGCGCATTACCGGGCGCGGCCGGAGTCCGTCGACGCCGTGATCCAGCACTTGCACGAGCTGGCCGCAGCCACCCGCAACGAGGCGGCCAACCTCTCCTACGAATTCTTCCAAGAGGTAGACGACCCCGCACACATCGTGATCCTCGAGCGGTACACCGACGCCGCCGGATTCGCGGCGCATCGCGACCAGGAGCATTTCCAGCGCATCGGGCTGGGACAGATCATCCCCCGGCTCGACAGCCGCACCGTCGACACCTTCGTAAGCGCAGAGCCGTAAGCGGGCTGGACCTACGGCCGCCGGGGTGCACGTCGGGCTTCCCTATCTGCCGCAATGGTATTGGGAACAGATCGAGTCCCGGGACCGATCTCGCTGTGGAACTGCGCCGTCGGGGCAAAAGACCAGATCGCCGATCCGGTGGAGGCGGAAGTCCTCGGCTCGATGTTCCTCGGCGCCGTCGGCTTCCTCGCGGAGGTGGCCGACGGCGCGTCCGAGTTTGTCCCAGTCATCGAGGCGGTGGCGACCCACGGGCGGCCGGGATGCTCGCCGCGCTCACCGCAGGCGGGAGGCGGAGGAGTGGAGCTCAGTCGAGCCAACCGTGCTGATCGGCGAAGGCGGTGAGACGGTCGCGGATGGTGAGGATCTCACCGGCGGTGAGGGCGGGGCTCGCATCCAGTAGCAGTTCGGTGATCAGGCGTTTGTGTTCGGTGGCGGTGAGCTGGCTGGATCCGGATCTGTCTTTCTTGTGCCGAGTAGCGGGTGGGATCGGCTGGCCCCCGACCACGGCGAGATTGATCGCCTTGGGCCCACGATCGCCCTCGGTCACATCGAATTCGAACACCCGCCCCTGGCGCAGCTCGTCCTCGTCCAGTCCGATGTCGTTCACGTGTACGAACACATCCGGGCCACCATCATCGGGCCGAATGAACCCGAATCCCCGCGAACTGTCGAACGACACCAATTTCCCGATGGACACCAACACCCGCTCCTCGCGCCGTCTCTACCCGGCCACTTTAACGCGCATTATCCTCGTCGTTGGATGAAAGCGCTTTTTGTAACGAGTTGAATACAGTGAGGCCCTGACCCACCATTCCGTTGACCAATTCGCCGACACCGTCCGGTCCGTTCAGCACCGTCAAGTTGGCGTTTGCCAGCCCGTTGGATGCCTGCTTGACGATTTCGGGCAGCTGCTCGATCAACAACTGGTCCAAGGCAATCCGGTTGTTGGAGGCCGCCGCCTCGGCCTGGATCCGGGTCCGGGCCGCCTCGGCCTCGGCCAGGATGCGCACCCGTTCCGCTTCGGCCAGTGCGGGTTTCACGACTTCGGCCTGCAGTTGCTGCTCGCGCAGTTCGGCTTCCTTGCGGGCCTGTTCGGCCTGTGCGGTGAGCACTTCTTGCAACGCCATGGCCTCGGCGAGCGGCCCGGCCTGCGCCGCTTCGGCATTGGCCTTGTCGATATCCTGCTGGTACTGGGCCCGCAGAATGGCGGTCTCGCGCTGATATTCGGCCTGTCGGCGCAGCGATTCCTGTTCGGCCTCTGCGGCGTGCTGCGCGGCCTGCGATTGCGCGATCTGCGCATCGCGCTGCACCGCCGCGTTGTGCGGTGCGGCGAGTGCGGTGATGTACCCGAGATTGCCGTCATCGATGGACTGGATTTGGAACGAATCAACCCATAGGCCGATATTGCTCATCTCCACCTTGGAGGCGACCAGCACCTCATCGGCCAGCCGTTGGCGCTCGCGGATGATCTCCTCGACCGTCATCGAGCCGACGATCGAGCGCAGATGTCCGGAGAAGATGCGTCCGGTCAACACCGACATCTCCCGCTCCTGTTCGGACAGGAAGCGTTGGGCCGCATTGACAATCGACTGGGTGTCATTGGCCACCTTGAACGCGATCACCGCGCGCACCTCGAGCTGGATGGCCTGTTTGGTGACGCACCGCTCCTTGATCTCGGCCTCGAACATCGCCAGCGACAGATAGCTCACCTTGCGGAAGAACGGCATCACCCATTTGCCGCGCCCGATGACCACGCCGAATGGCGCGTTGTCCTTGCTCGTGCCGCCGCTGACCAGCATTGCCTCGTCAGGATCCGGAACGTGATAACCCAGCACTGCGCCTCCCAGTTTCGTACTTCGTAGATCGCGGTCGCGATGTCACATTTGCTCGGTCTGCACGGGCTCCAGCGGAATCCAGGGCACCACATCGACGATGCGGCCTGGATGTACCGCGATGATCAGGACAGATTCCCCTGCCGAGATGGGCTCGGCCGCCCGCGCGATATATATCTCCGTGCCCCCACGAATCGCAACCAATACTTCGCCGAGCATTCCGGTGTCCCGGATCGGCGAGATGAGCCTACCCGTCAAACCTTGCACGGGGTCGGTCATCGCGGTGAACTCCTCGCACTCGGTGCCAGAGTTGTCAGCGTACGCGCGATCGGGGATTCCTCTGGTTACGAGAGGGACTCGGCGATGATGCGCCCGACCGATTTCTTGGTCAGATAGTGCGCGGCATCGTGCGGACTCGCACCATTGTCGAGTTCGGGATGTGTTGTCGGCACCACGTCGCGACCGGGAGCGGGTGGAAAATACGGTGCGAGGTCCAGATGCGCCGCGACGATATCGTCGCGATCGGCCAAATTCTCCCAGCGGGTGAGCGCGGCGGGGACGGTGGGCGGCTGCGGTCGCAATAGCGGATAGATGATGGACTGCAGCGCTAGTGGCGAACCGAGGGTGATCAGCGCGACGGGCTGCTGGGTGCGATGCAGCGCCTCGTAGGCGACGACCGAACCGAGCGAATGCCCGATGACCAGTCGGGTCTGCGGACCGATCAGATCGAGTACCTGCCGCTGCGCGTGCTCGCGCACCGCCTCTTCGGACAGATATCGGCTGACCTGGGCCAACGACCGATTGACGAATTTGGCCGCCATGCCGAAACCGAAGGGCGCGAACCACTTCAGCTTGGTCAGCGCATTCGCCGCGGGCCTGGCCTTGCGGCCGATGCCCTGCGCACCCTCGGCGCCGAGCGCCGAATTGTCCAGGTAGCGCTGCGCTTCGAGCCGATCACGCTGATCGGCCGCCTGCCCGGCCGCCGTCGCCAACCAGGCCTCGGCGATCCGCTCGGTGAGTTCGCCGTCCGCATCGCCGACCGGCCCGCTACCGCCTTGTGCGCCGGGAGCCAGAAAAGCATTGCCGTAGAACGCCATTCGAACCTCGAGTGCGCCCGGCCGCGATGCCCGCCACAGCTGGTCCGCCAGTTCGCCGTATCCGGCCGTGCGGACACCCGCTGCCAGCGCCGGAAGCCACTGCGCCTCCAAGAGATCCGCGCCATACTGCTCTTGTGCGATCCCGTGCACCAACACTATCGCTGCCATCTTCGCGCCCCCGTGTCGCTCGCCACGATGTGGTGTTCGGGTACTTTCCTACCACGCGCCGCCGAACCTTTCGAGTGACCGGACGCAATGACCCATACCGCCTCCCACCACATCTGACACCGAGTGCACTGCTGCACACACCCGCGCGAGTCCAAAACGAGGGTCGAGGAACATCTTTGAGAAATCCGGCGCTGGCGATCTACCGCACATAGTGGAGCACTATGTGCGGTGCGGCTGCTGCTCGCCGGGCTCGGCAGCATGCTCGACCGCGCCCCACTCGGCAACACCGGACGCACCGCCGTCGGCATCACGACCCGCATGCCGACTCCCGAGGATCTGGCCCGCATCCTGGCAGCGGGGCGAGAGGAGGCCAGCCGTTCGCCGAGTCGCCGTCAATAGATGCTGCGGTAGGCGGCGATGGTCGCCACGCAGTGGTCGATCACCTGTTCCCGTGTGGCGCGCAGCGAGCCGTTCAACCAGGCCGAGAACATGCCCGCATTACCGCTGGCCATGGTGAGGGCGGCCAATCTGCGCCGCACCGGATCCTCGATATGGGCGAAGAGATGATCCTGCATGAGCCGGGTGAAGACCGGCATTACCGCGATGGTGGTCTGGCCGAGGCCGGTGCTCGAGTACAGCTCGACCAGGAACAGCCGCGACTTGCGCGGATCGGCGAGCACCTTGTCGACCAGGATCTCGGACAGTTCTCGGTCGCGGGAGGGATCTGCGGCCGCGAACGCGGTCATCGGCTCCAGGAATTCGTCGGCGACCTGGCGATAGAGCACGTCCAGCAGTTCGTCGCGGCTGGCGAAGCTCTCGTAGAAGTACCGGTCGGTAAGATTGGCGCGCCGACATACCGCGCGCATGGTGACCCCGCTCGCACCGGATTCGCCGATCAGATCGAGCGCGGCCTCGAGCAGTGCGGCGCGGCGGGTCTCCCTGCGCTCGGTGAGCGTGGTTCCACCCCAGATCCGGGGACCGGTATCGTCGTCTGATTCCTGGCCTGTCTGCACCCGCCCACATTAATGCCTGACCGTCATGACCGGGTTCAGCCGCCGCGTTCCAGGGCGAATCCGGCATCGCGCCATGCGACGATGCCGCCGCCGAGACTGCTGGCGTCGAATCCGGCCTGCCGGGCGATCGCCGCGAAGCGCAGCGATAGTTCGCCGACCGGACAGACGAAGACCAGCGGCCGCGAGCGGGGGAACGGTATGCCGTGGGCGAACATATCGTCGAGTTGATCGTCGCGGATATTGATCGCGCCCGGCACATGGCCGATGCGGTAGGCCATCGCGCCACGCGTATCCACGATGGTGGGACGGTCGGTCCGATCCAGTTCGGCCAGCTCGTGTGGGGTCAGGGCCGGGGTGGCGGCGAGGTCGGCGGCGCTGGGTGCGTGGCGGCGGTCGGCGCGGCCGAACAGTTCCGGTCTGCGCTTCTTGAGGTAGGACAGATACGGTTCCAGCCGATCGCAGACGATGAATACCGCGACCACCGGCTCTCGCGCCGAAATGGCTTGCTCAGCAAGGGTTTCCAGGGCGGCTGCATAGCTCGCGCCACTGGTTGGACCGGCGAGGATGCCGTGGCCGGTGGCGAGTGCGAGGGTGGCGTCCACCGCGCGGGCCGAGTCGATGGTGACGATGCGGTCGTAGAAGTCGGGCTGGAACAGCCCGACATCCCACATTTCGCTCTCCGACCGGATGCCGGGTATGAAGTCCGAGCGATCGGAAACGACTGCGATGGTGCGCAGTTCGGGATTGTGCTTGCGTAGGTAGGTGGCCGCGCCACGGGTGGAGCCGGTGGTGCCGAGTCCGCCGATGAGATAATCGACCCGGGTGATGCCATCGGCGGCGAGGTCCTCGTGGATCTCGCGGCCGGTGCCGTGGTGATGTGCCTCGATATTCTTCTCGTTGGTGTACTGCGAGGGGTGATAGTAGGCGTCCGGATCCCTGGCCATGGTCGCCTCGATCGCCGAGTACACGTCATTGGGCGTGGTCGGATCCGGACATTCGGACAGGCCGGGCAGTTCCACGATCTCGGTGCCGAACAGCTGCAGGAGATCGCGCACCTCGGCGACCTTGATCCGGTTGGTCACCGCGCGCAGGCCGATGCCGTGTACCGCGCCGAGTATCCGCAGTGCCTTGGCGGTATTGCCGCTGGACGCCTCGATGAGTGTCTGTCCGCTCGCGCGGATCTCATCGAGATCGTCGCGGATCATCCCCCAGGCCACCCGGTCCTTGACCGAGCCGAAGGGATTGTGCGACTCCAGTTTTGCGTACAGCTCGACATTGTCGAGTCCGTGCACGGCCGGATCCAGGCGCAGCAGCGGCGTATTGCCGATCAAATCGGTGATGTGGTCATAGCGCATTACGGCGCTCCGGAGGGTCGGCGCGGCAGCGGTGGACGGCGCGGACCGCGCGGGGGAGTGCGGCGCGGCGGTGGTAGGCCGACCGGGATGAGCGGTTCGTAGTCGGCATCCCGGTACACCTGGAAACTGCCGGAGCGGTGTACGACAGCGAGTTTCGCGGGCAGCGGATGCATCGAGGCCGATGCCGCGGACAGATCCATGTGGTAGGCGGCGGTATTCGGAAACACCACCAGATCGCCTTGGCGCGGGCACTCGGGCAGCCACACCTTGTGGTTGGTGATCAGATCGCGCTCCAGACAGAGGCGTCCGGCGAAATACACACCGACAGGGCCGGATTCGGGTGCGGGGCGCAGCGCGGGCATGGTATCGGCGGCACTGCGCAATGGTGTCACACCATCGTCCGCCACGGTGCCGTCACGACCGGGTGCGGCCGGACCGGGTGCACTGCTCGGCATATGCGCGATGCTCGGCAGGACCAGCGGATCGATCATGACCTCCTGATCGGCCGGGGTCACCTGATCGCGGCTGAGATCGAGGTTGACCAGCACCGTGCCGTCGGCGAGTTCCTTGACGAACTCCACCCGCGCCACCGTCACCCCGGCATGGTCCACCAGTGCCTTACCCGGCTCCAGCCAGATATCGAGCATATTGTCCCCGGCCACCTGGGCGACGGTGCGGCCGCCGTGCCGCTCCAACGGCGCGCCGAGCAGATCATCGAGCATCCGCGTCGCGGGTACCGTGTTCGCGTACTTGTGGAAGACCGGAATCCCGTGCACCACACCGTCATCGACGTGATAGCCGAAGGTATTGTTCGACCAGCTCATCGGTTCCCCACGGCCGAGCAGCGATTCGCGCAGCGCGCGCACATACTCGTCGAACCGATCCGCGTCGGCGGTGAACACCTGCCGGAAGCCGCCGCCGATATTCAATACCGAGGGGGCGAGCCCATGCTCGTATGCGCGTTCGACCAGGGCCAGGCAGGCGTCGATGGCACGGACACGTTCCGCGGGCTCGCCGGAATCGATATGAAAGGCGAAGCCCAGGAACGCGATTCGTCGGCGGTTGGCCGACAGTAGATCGAATGCGCGATCCATATGCGCCAGCGGCACACCGAATCGGCTCAGCGATGATTCGTCGAAGCCGGAAACCCGCAGCAGCACGGGAACTCGCGCGCGGTCACCGGCCAACTCGGTGATTCGGCGCAGCTCCCATAGGTTGTCGACATTGATGGTGACCCCGCAATCGATCAGATCACGCAGGAACGCTTCACCCTTCGGCCCGGTCACCTCGATGCGCATCGGCCCGAATCCGGCGCCGATGGCGCTGGTGAGTTCGTGCGGGGAGGCGACGTCGATCGCGATGCCAGCGTGTTCGGCGGTGCGCACGAAGGCGCGGGACTGATTCACCTTGTGCGCGTAGCAGATTCGATAGCGTGCACCCCTGCGGTCGAGTACGGCGCGCAACCGTTTCAGGTTCTCCGCATAGACCTGCGGAAATACCAGGTGGATCGGGGATCCGAAGCGAATCAGCGTCTCTTCGACGGCCTCGCGGGTATCGAGAAAGGCGCGCACCAGCGGATGGATCTTCGCGGGTAGCGCCGGTAGCGGTGCCGTCATACCGCGGTTTCCGTGGGCTGTGACCGCGACGAATCCAACGCGGCATGCGCCGGCTTCTCGGCCACCGGGTTGTAGCCGCCGTCGCGGATCGATTCGAACGCGCGGGCGCGATTGCGCGGACTTCGGAATTCGGCGACCACCCGCTTACTGGGCAGATCGATCTCGAGCACCTTGACGCCCATCGTCTCCAGCACACCGGTGATGGTGCGGACGCAGTGCTGGCAGCTCATATCCGGGACATAGAAGATCTGATCCTCGGCGGTCACGGGCGCATCGGCGGTGCGTTCGTCGAGATCGGCGCTCACCTCGGTGATCCGGATCCGATCGACGAGCTGTGTGAAGATCGCGACGAATTGGTCGACCACGACCGGAAGCAGGGTGTAGTGCCCGCCACCGAGATGGTGGGGCATGGCGGCCAGACACGCGGGCCGGGTATTCGGTGGCAGCAGCGCGTACTGCCGGGAAATCAGATCGAGGTCGTCGTGGTACTTGGCGATGGCCGCCGACACGCTCAGTCCCTCCACCCGGGTGGCGCGCCGCATGACGGTGTGCGCATCCTCGATGGTGGCGTCCTTCATCGCGCGCAGCGTGGCCACGGTGTCGGCGGTGTAGCGCACGGTGCCGTCGGGCTGGGCCGCCAGGGTCACCGGAATCATCCCGCGCCGGTAGGTGGAGGCCTGCAACTCCCAATACCAGCGCGTGGCGACCGCTGCAAAAATGCCGGAATCGTGTATGCCCCTGGCGAATTCGCTCGCACTGCGATACGGCGTCTGACGGGCGAGCAGTGCGTGCTGTGCCAGCGCGCGCCCGGCGGCCTCGATGCCCACCCGCAGGATCTCGATCGGATCGTGATCGGTGGTGGTGCCGTCGAGCACCGCGTGTTCGCGCGGGCCGAGGCGGTCGACGCGTTGTGCCAGTGCGGAATTCGCGGCCACGGCATGCCACAGCAGCAGGACCGCTTCGCGCATTGCGATCGGTACCAGCGGGCCGAGGCCGTCGGCACGGAAATGCCCGGTATTGGGGATGCCGTCGCTATCGGTCCAGGCGATGCGGTGTGTCGCACTGGTGACCTGATGCGGCTGACATGGGCGCATGAAGTTCTGCAGGTACAGCCGCTGTGAGTAAGTCAGGTGGCTATTGGGCTCGGGACGCAGTGCGGCGCAGGTGTATTCGATATGTCGATCGGAAGGAATCGAGATGGGGGTAGTGAACAACCCTGGTTCGGTGAGTCCCGCCAGCACCCGGGACGCGGCTCGCCTGTCATAGCGCGGAGTGTCGTCCATTTTCACATGACCTCCTCGGCAATCGTCGTGACGCATGTCGTGAAGCGGTCGATCTCGTCGAGGGTGTTGTAGATGTGCGTGCTGACTCGGACCGAGTCCGTGCTGTCGGCGTCAACCCCGGGCGTGCAGTGTAGGCCGGTGCGAACCAGAAAACCCAACTCGCTCAACACGAATCCGAGATCGGTCGCGGAAATGCCCGCGAGTGTGAAGGACACGATGCCATAGCCGATCGCGCACGGTGCGTGCGCGGGCCCCGGCAGGAATTCCAGCCCCGGCACTGGACGGAGATTGTCGATCAGCCGCAATGTCAGTGCGCGATTGTGCGCGGCGATGACGCCGACATCCAGCGACTCCAGCACCTCCAATGCGCTACCGAGGGCCAGGATACCCGGAATGTTCTGCGTACCGCCCTCGAGCAGTTCCGGCATTCCGGCCGAGGCCAATCCGGTGTCGGTGAGGTCGACCCCGGAATTGCCGCCCGGTAGGAACGGCAATAGCCGATCGTGAACTCTGCGGTGGCAGTACAGGATTCCGGTACCCGGCGCACCGAACATCTTGTGCGCCGCGAAGACCGCGAAGTCCGCGCCGAGCTCGGCGACGTTCACCGGCAGATGCCCGCCGCTCTGACTGCAGTCGAAGCACAGCAGGATTTCGGGGTCGATCAGACCGCGCAGTTCCTCCAGTGTGGTGAGCCCGCCGAAGACATGGTGCAGATGGCTGGTGGTGATCAGCCGAGTGCGCGGGGTGATCTTGGCCAGGATGTCGGCGGTATCGGCTTCGCCCAGTTCGGTCACCCGATAGGGGACCAGTTCGATGCGACGCCCGAAGCGGGCGAGCACCTGCCGCAGATGGTGCCACGGGTGGACGTTCGAGGCGTGATCGCGTGGGTTGTAGAGGATTTCGTCGCCGTCATCGAGTTCGGCCAGGCCCCAGGACAGCGCGACCGCATTGAGTGCGGCGGTCGCGCCGCCGGTGAAAACCACCTCATCGGGCGTCGCCGCACCGAGGAAGGCCGCCGTGTGGTCTCGGACGCGGGCCAGGCGGGTGGTCAGGTTGGTGGCCCACGGGTAGGTACCGCGACCGGCATTGGCCGTGCGAGAGGTGTGGTAGCGGTGGATGGTCTCGATGACCGGCAGCGGCTTCTGTGTGGTGGCCGCGCTGTCGAGATAGACCTCGGTGGATTCGGCCAGTGCCGGAAAGAGTCCGCGCACGGCGGCGGTAGTGGGAGGCAGTGGCGCCGATATCGGTGGGATGGAGACCGCTCGGGCGGTGGATGGTCGGGTTAGGTCCGTCCCGGACGCAGGTGACCGCAACGTGCCACTCCCTTCCGAGAACCGCGCTGGACGCCACCAACGATACGCACTTTCGATGATGACTTCGAACGTTGCTCGTAGCCAACGCCTTTCGGAAGTCGCAGGTACGCACGGCCCTTCAGTATTGTCCCTGCACGTACTCCACCAGATGCTGGCGTTCGGTGGCCAGTTCGGAGATCGCGCTCTTGACGACATCGCCGATGCTGACGATGCCGACGAGACGGCCGTCGTGGACCACCGGCAGATGCCGGACGCGGTGCTCGGTCATGGTGCTGCGCAATCCGTCGACCAGATCGTCGGGCACGCAGGTGCGCACATCGACGGTCATGATTTCCGAAACCGGGGTGTCGAGCAGAGCGGCGCCACGCGCGTGCAAGCTGCGCACCACATCGCGCTCGGAGACAATGCCGGTGATCCGGCTGCCGTCCGGCGATACCACCACCGCCCCGATATTGTGTTCGGCGAGCGTGCCGAGCAGGGTTCGCACGGTGGTCTCGGGCGCGACGGTGGCTACGTCGCTGCCCTTCCTGCGCAAGATCTCCGCTATTTGCATAATCCACCATCCAGATGTCGTGGCACCTATCAGGATGACTCGTTCATGACCTCGTGACCAGCACGAATCCGCATCAGGCGGGGATTACAGCCGCCGGGCCACGCTCCGGTCGAGATCACGGGCCAGCAGGGCGATGGCCGCCTGGGAGATCCCGGCGGAGGTGGCCAGGTCGACGGAGGTCAGCTGGGCGATGCGGCGCAGCCGGTAATCGACGGTATTCGGGTGCACATACAGCTGGCGCGCGGTGAGCTGGCGGTTCATATCGTTACCGAGGTATGCGCGCATAGTGTCGAAGAGTTCGGGATGGGCGTCGAGCGGGTCCAGAATGGTGGCGATGCGCCGAGTGGCGGGGCCGCCACGGGTGAGTTGGTACTCCACGGCCAGGTCGGTCATCTGATACAGGCCCGGATTGCGTCCGCCGACCCGCACCAGATTGAGTAGCTCATGGGCCTGGTCCGCGGCCTCCGGGATCTCATCGGTCTGGCCGGTAACCACGGTGGCGGTGAGCGGAACCTCGGCGGATTCGGCCAGTCGATCCAGTGTTTCGGCGGTCAGGATCGTCGCGTCGGCCTCGACCGGGACGAGGAGCGTGCCGCCCCTGGTGCTCAGCAGGGCGAGTACGCGGGAATCGAAGGCGACGGCCAGTTCCGATTGCAGCCTGCGCAGCTTCCTGCGGGCGGCGACCTGGCTGTCGACCCGTGGATCGCGTTCGTCGGGATGTTCGGGAATCGATAGCGCCACCACTTGATACGCGTCGGCGATCGGGATACCCGCCTGGCGGGCGAGCGCGGAACTGCCGCGCCCACTCAACAGTGCCGAGGCCAGGGTCTGGGTCGCGGTCTGGTGCTCCCTGGCGACCAGATGCTGTTCCTCGACATAGGCATCCGAGACCGCCACGGTGATCGCCTCGAGCAGTTCGAGCATGAGGTCGGTGGCGACGAGCAGTTCCGCGATATCGTCGGCCTTGGCGCGCGCGGTAACCAGCCCGAATGCGATCCGCAGTCCCTCGTGATAGGCGCGCAAAATGGTGCCGAGCGGCACCGCCTCACGGGCCCACTGCGCCGCCGCCTCGCGCACCTCCCCGAGCTGCTCGTTGCCGGGAACCATGCGCTTGTCGAACATTTCGGCGGCCAGCGCCAGACAGCTGCGGGTCAGCTTGGTGACGTCGCCGCGCAACTGCTCGCCGGGCAGCGTGCGACACGGTGCCATGCAGGTCGCGAAGTACCCGACCATCCGCGAGGCAACACGGTCGGTATTCATCAGGGGAATCGAGGCGGGCTGCCCGCCGATCTCTAGGACGGGGTCCGCATCTTCGACGGACAGATCCAGCGCGGAGAAGGTCATAGGCGTCGCTCCAGTGCCACATCGGGCGTGATAGATCTGCGCCCGAATCGTTGCATCACTATACGAAAAGGTTATGAACCCGGGAAGGATATGCGAGATCTCTTGTGGGCCCGCGTAGTTGTGCATTGCTCATAAGCGGAGCATGTGCCGTGGTGGGAAGCTCCAGCACCGCACCGAGTCGCTGAAATCCCGTGACCAGCCGTCTTAACGTTTGCCCATGGCTCGGTGTTTGCGAACGGTTCGCCTGCGCCGCTGTGCCCAGTGTCGGGTAGCCATGGAAGGTGCGAACAATGACACGACGTAACCATCGGAGATTGCGACGTAAGGCGCTGTCGTGCGCGGTGATCGGGAGCGCCGCGCTCCTCGCGGTCGGGTTCGGCCCCGGCCCCGCTGGCGCCGATCCGGATATCGCGCCGACCGAACAGGCCCTCGCCGATTTCATCAGTGCGGCGCCCGGCGCATCGGCGGGTGGGCGTACCCCGGTGGCTTTCGCTGGCACCGGCAGCAGCTCGGGTTCGGCGGGGAGTCGGGCGTCGGTTCCGGTGAGCGCGGGGCCGGAGGTCGCGGTCTATCTCGCTGCATTCGGCTATGGGGTCCTGCATCCGGATGCCTCGCCGCCGGGTGCGAACGACTGGAGCTGCCGTCCCACACAACAACATCCGCGTCCGGTGGTGCTGGCGCACGGCACCTGGCTCAACGCCTATGACAGCTTCGCGTACCTGACGCCACAGCTGGTGCGTGCGGGCTTCTGTGTCTTCGCACTGAACTATGGACAGGCGAATCTGCTCGAGGGCGGCGGGTTCGGTGCGATCCTGCCCGGGCGCAATGGCGTTGGCTACATGGAGGATTCAGCAAAGCAGCTCGGTGAATTCATCGATCGGGTGCGGGCCGCGACCGGGGTCGACCAGGTCGATATCGTCGCGCACTCCCAGGGCGGCCCCGTGGCCGATCAGTATCTGAAATTCGAAGGGGGAGTCGGCAAGGTGGCACGGATGGTCACCTTCGGCTCCACCCACCATGGCACCACCCTGCTCGGAATGGCCACCCTGGGACGGGCGATCAATAATTTGGGTGTCGATATCCTGGGGTTCAACGAGCTGTTCGTCGGCCACGCGAATATCGAGCAGGCGATCGGGTCACCGTTCTACGCCAAGCTGAATCACGCGGGGGATACCGTGCCCGGTGTCGAGTACACGGTTGTCGGCTCGCAGCACGACGAGGTCACCAATCCCTATGAGCTGACCTTCCTGACGGCGGGCCCCGACGCCGCGGTGCACAACATCACGCTGCAGGACGGCTGTGCGCAGGACATGTCGGATCATCTGACGATGATGTACTCGCCGCGCGCGGCATCCATTGCCCTGCGAGCGCTCGATCCGGATGCGCATCCGGATCTGGTGTGCACGTTCAACCCCTGGTTCATCGGCGGGGGCGGCGGATTGTAGGGCGGGCCCGCGAAATCTAAGCGGCGCCTTGGTGGTTGTGCAGAGCCAGCTCGTCTATCACTGCGCCGCTACGGATTTCGCGTTCGATCGCTCTGGCGGCGTAGTGCTTGCCGCTCGCGCGTAGCTCGGCGATGCGCCGTTGCAGCGCTTCGGTGCCATAGGCGGCGGCGACATCGGCGATCCCGAGTCGACCGGCAGCGTGTGGTGGATTCATGCGAACACCCCTGTGCCTCTGACGCCGGGAGGTCCCGGTGGCGACTACGGCACGGGCTCCCGGGTGCGAAACTCCCTTGTCGCGCACGAGTTTAGAGTCATGTGTTGTGCAGATGCAAGTGCATCTGCACGAACATCGCTGTGGGTGAAGCGATTTGGGGCTGGCCGTTTGCGGAGCTGCGGGCGCCGAAGGCTATTCGTCGTCGAGCCCGGCCGAGAGGTAGGCGGCGGCGGCCAGCCACTGGCGGCATTGCGGTCCGTGGACCTCGTGCAGATGCAGGATCTCGCGGGCCTGTCGATAGGTGAGGCCGCGCGGTTCGACCGCACAATCGAGTGGCGCGTAATCGGGCGCCGAGCACTGCCGCAGGGTGTCGATCCCACCGCCGGAGATCGTAGCCCCGCGGGGAGTTCGGAATGGCGTACTCATCTCGACCGCCCCTCGCGTCTGCTGGTGGGGAGGTTGAATGTGGTGACGCTGGCGCGAACTCCCTGCGTACCTCCCCGATGCTGGCTCCGAGTTTAGGCCGTCAGCACTTGCAGATGCAAGTACATTTGTACGAACGACCGACAGAAATGTGAACGGCGGTCGACGGCTGGATGGCCGACGACCGCCGTTGTCCCACTTGTGCTTCAGGGCTTGCGGGCGACCGCGCCATAGGCCGAGATCGGCCGGATCTCGCCGACCTCGGTGGCGTCGGCGCGCCACTGGGTGATGGAGGCGAATCCGGGCTCCACCAGTTCCAAACCGTCGAATACGGCACGGATTTCGGCCTGGGGGCGGGGAACATAGGGAACGCCGCCGGTGCCGGTGTAGTTCTCACACAGCGTGACGTAGTCCTTGCTGTCATCGGTGCCGTCCCACATGACCAGGAAACTGCCCGACGGTACCGCGGCGAGCACGGTGTGCACGATGCGCAGCAGGTCCTCGTAGGTCTTGGCGTGACCGAGCACGCCCATGAACATCACCGCGATCGGCTCATTGAAATTGAGCACGTTCCTGGCGTCGGAGACGATCAGCTCCGGATCGTGGAAGTCGGCGTCGACGTAGGTGGTTACGCCCTCCGGGGTGGTGCTGGTGAGCAGCGCCCGCGCGGTGGCCAGCACCAGCGGATCGTTATCGACGTAAACGACTTTCGATTCCGGCGCGACGCTCTGGGCGACCTCATGAGTGTTCTGCATGGTCGGCAGCCCGGTGCCGATATCGAGGAACTGACGGATGCCCTGTTCGCTCGCCAGGTAGCGGACCGCGCGAATGAGGAACTGGCGCGACTGCACCGCCATGGTGGTGATGTCGGGATCCACCTCGATGCCCGCGTCACCGGCGATCCGATCGATTTCGTAGTAGTCCTTGCCGCCCATCCAGTAGTTCCAGATGCGCGCGGAATGCGGGATGTCGGTTCGGATGAGCGGATTGTGAACTTCGGGCATGGGGTGGACTCCTCGGCGAGCGGATAAGCGTTGACCGGATTGCTCCGGCGGGCGGGTGTCGCGCATGGCTGGCACATCCGATGTGCACTGCGACAGTACAAGATTCGTGTCTGCTCGACCGGGTGGTTCGAGTGGTTCGCCGACGGGGGTCCGCGTCGGTGCCACGCGGAATCCATTACGTACCAAGGAGTCCCTGCCATCCGCGTGGTGTGGCACGGGGGGTAGACGAATGGCGCTCCGCTGAATGGCGCATACGGCACTCGCGTAACCCGCCGAACAGTGGTCACGTAGCGGACCGGCAGGTCTGAATTCTGTGATCCCGCCACCGGGAGGGCCGTGCTATCTTGCAGATGTAGGTGCAAATGCAAGAACGTTTGAGCGCACATCTGTAAGGCCGCTCGAGCGCACATCTCACACTGGAAGTAGCCCGAGGAGTGGGGAAGATGTTGGACACCGGTTCACGCAAGATCACGAGCGCTTGGCGCAAGAGCTCCTTCAGCGGTCCGTCCGGCGGTAATTGCGTCGAGGTAGCGGAGGCATCCGATGGTTCTATCGCCGTTCGCAATTCACGCGACCCGGAAGGTGGCATCCTGTTCTATACCCGACCGGAGATCGACGCATTCGTGCGCGGCGCGAAGGCCGGGGAGTTCGACGACCTGACTAGCTGAGCGGTAACATTGGCGATCGGTGCGGTGTGTTTCTAAACGTGGTGTTTGTGACACACTGTGGTCAAACCCGAGTATCGGAGATGACTTCATGATCGCAGAACCCGATGACGACGGTCGTGTGCAATCGGTTGTAGTGGAACGTGGTCCGACCGTATTGCGGATCGCGCTGGGCGGGCAGTTGCGTGACCTCCGGGTGAAGAAGGGCATCACCCGAGAGGCCGCAGGTGACGCCATCCGCGGATCACACGCCAAAATCAGTCGTCTCGAGTTGGGCCGCACCGGTTTCAAGGAACGCGATATCCGCGACCTGCTGACCCTGTACGGCGTGTCCGACCCCGAGGAACGCGAGCGATTCCTCGATCTGGCCAGGCAGGCGAACGAGCCAGGCTGGTGGCATCGCTACAGCGATCTGCTGCCGTCCTGGTTCGGCACCTACCTGGGCCTGGAGCAGGCGGCCACCAAGATTCGTACCTATGAGGCGCATCTGGTGCCCGGACTCTTGCAGACGCCCGAATATGCCAGGGCGGTAATGTCACTCGGGTACGAGGACGCCGATATGGATCGGCGGGTCCAGGTCCGCATCAAGCGGCAAGAGGTGCTGCGACGCGCCGATCCGCCGACGGTCTGGGCGATCATCGATGAGGCCGCGCTGCATCGGCCGGTCGGTGGTTCGCGGGTGCACCGCGAGCAGATGGAGCACCTCATCGAGCTCGCGCAATTGCCGAATGTCACCGTGCAGGTGTTGCCGTATTCGGCGGGCGAGCATGCCGCTGCGGGAAGTTCGTTCAGTATCTTGCGTTTCGCCGAATCCGAGCTGCCCGATATCGTCTACCTCGAACACCTGACCAGCGCGCTGTACCTGGATCGACGGCAGGATCTCGCGCTGTACCTCTCGGTCATGGACCGCTTGAGCGTCCAGGCCGAGTCGCCCGGTGAGTCGCTGAAAATCCTCGCCGAGTACGCCAAGAAGGCTTGACCGCCCTTGCGGCAGTGGTGATTCGGAACGAACCCTCGCCTACCGACCCGACTGGCTCGGGTCGGTAGCGCGGGTAGGGTTCGCTGCTGCAAACGCGTCCGCGGCCGCGAGATCGAAATCGCCATGATCACTGCCGAGTCCCTGGGCTACCAGTGCGGCGACCGCATTGCCGAGGACCGCGGCATCCCGCAATGAGCGGCTCAAAGCGACGGCCCGGATGAATCCGGCGGAGAAGGCGTCGCCGCAACCGGTGGTGTCGACGACATCGATGGCGAAGGCGGGAATGTCCTGATGCCCGTCGGGATCGACGAGCAGGGTCCCCTCGGCGCCCCGAGTGATCGCGAGAACCGTTGCGCCCGCGTCCTGCAGCGCCGCCGCGCCCGCCCGGAGATCGGTACTGCCGGTGAAGCCGAGTACCTGTTCGTCATTCGGTAGCAGGTAGTCGGTGTAGGGGAGTGCGGCGGCAATGGCTTCGAGGCTGCCGAGTGCACCGGGCGCGATGAGATCGACCGACGTGGTCACGCCGTTCTCCTTGGCGTACTGCAGGATTCGCGCGGCATTGGTCGCGCCGATCAGCTCCGGACCGCCCAGGTGCAGATGGTCGGTGGCGGCCAGGGCGTCCCAGTCGACGTCGTCGAGGGTGAACAACGGGTTGGCGCCGAGCAGATGCAGACTCGGACGTGCGCCGTCAGGCCGGATCGGCAGCACCGACGAGGAGGTGCGCTGACTTTCCTTGCGCACCAACAGTTCCGTGTCGATACCCGCCTTGGCGAGCAGTGCGAGCAGGATATCGCCGGAGGCGTCCGTGCCGATCGCACCCGCGGTCCGCACGCTCGCGCCGAGTTTGGCCAATGTCAGCGCGGTACCTGCGGCCGTGCCCGCCGCAGTGATGCGAATATCCTCGACCAGTGCGGTCTGCTGTCCCTCCGGTATGGCCGCGACGGGGCGCACGAGAATGTCCAAAACCTGTGCGCCCAAGGCGATTACCTTCATTCGTTATCCTTTTTCAGTGGCTTGCGGGTGCCGTATCCGGTGCGAAGTGCTATCTCGACGATCGCGGCCTGCTGCTGCTCGGAGAGCTCGCGCGGCTTGCCGATCGCCATGGCGTCCAGATACAGCGCACAGGCCCACTCCAGCAGCAGCGCGGATTCGACCGCCTGGTCCAGCGATCCGCCGAGGGTGACCGCGCCGTGATTGGCCATCAATGCGGATTGCTTGCCCCGCAACGCCTCTCGCACCGCATCGGCGAGTTCCGGGGTGCCGAAGGGGTGAAATGGCGCGACTCGCGTCGAACCGCCGAGCAGCAGCTGCTGGTAGTGGATGACCGGCAGTTCGTCCAGCACACAGGCGATGGCGGTGGCCTTCGGCGCATGTGTGTGCACGATCGCTTGCGTCGGATAGGTGCGATAAATGTCGAGGTGCAAACCCAATTCGGAGGTCGGCGCATAGCGACCCGCAACCACGGTGCCCGTCAGGTCGACCACAGTCACATCGTCGATGGTTGCCCGGGCGAGTACAGCGCCGGTCGCGGTAATGGCGACCAGATCGTCGAAGCGCAGGCTCACATTGCCCGCGGTGCCGATCAGCAGTCCGTGCTCGGCCAGGCGCAGACAGGCCGCGGTGACCTGGGCGCGTTCGTTTGGCGCAATGGTGGTCATCCGGATACCCTACCGAAACCTGAATTGGATTCACATTATCTCGGAGGTGACAGTGCCGGTCCGGGCACTACCCGAAGCGGGCTTGCGCCGTGTACCGATTCAGGCGCGCAGCCGGGAGCGACTGGCCCGCGTGCTGGAGGTGGCCGATCGACTGATCGCCACCGAGGGCGTCGGGGCGTTGACAATGATCAGAGTGGCTGCGGAGGCACGGATTTCGGTCGGATCGCTGTATCAGTACCTGCCGGATCGCGAGGCCGTGATCGAAACCCTCGCCGCGGTGTATCTCGAGCAGTTGGAGGCCAAGGCGGCGCTGCTGCTCGAGATCGCGCGCCGCGAACGGTGGGACGATCCGATCGGCGTCCTGGTGGACGCGTTCGCACAGGTGTACCGGGACGAGCCCGGCTTCCGTGCGCTGTGGTTCGGCAAGGACTTCAACGAGGCGGCACGGGCCGCAGATCGTGAGCACAAACGCCGAATGGCGGTGACACTGCGCGAGGTTATGCTCGCGCAGGGCGCCGTTGCCGATACCGAGGGACTCGATATCGCGTGCCGCGCCGCACATCTGATGGGCGATGCGGTCATGCAAGAAGCATTCCGATGCGATCCCGATGGTGACCCGAATCTGTTGCGAGAGGCGAAGATTGCGCTGCGGGCCTATGCTTCGCAGTGGGCATCGCCACCCGAACTCTGACGTAATTCGATTGGGCCGCTAGAACTTCGGATGCCGTGGGGTCACTGCTTGATGAAGCTGGAGGCGATGCGCCAGAAGGTGGCGGGCTGCAGGGCCTCGAGATCCCAGTCGTCGGCCATCGCATGCGCGGTGGTGACGATCCGGTCGATATCGAAATCGTGTCGAGTGGCCGCACCGGTGGACTCGACGGCATCAATGACGAAAGCGACTGCGGTTTCGCGCGAGTATGCGGCACTGCGCTGTCCGCTTCGGGTCGACGGTGTGCTCATAGTTGTTATACCGTTCGCTGGCTGGTCGGCCAGTGCGGCTTCGGCGATTCCGAGCCGGCCGCCGGGAAGTAGTTGGTCCATTAGAACGCCCCTGACGTCTGGCGGCAGCAAACCCCTGGCGACATTGGCCCTTGGTTCACCCACGCGGCCTCCCCTGGTTGTCCCCTTGTAATGCCTTGCGGGACTGAGTTTAGGTCGGTGTGCCTTTCAGATGCAAGCACATCTGCACGATCGATTGTGCATTCGCAGTTGGGTTTTCGCATCTGCTAATCATCCGCGAACCGAAGCGGACGGTGGCGAATTTCGCGCGATCATTTCGCATTGATCACCACATCGGTGCTGTAGTGCACCTGAGTGCCAGGCTCCACATATCGCTCCACCGCGCAGCGCCAGGCCAGGAAATGTTCGGTGAAACGGTGCGCTTCGGCCGCCTCCTCATCGATATAGACCTGGTAGAGGAAAAACCGGTGTGGATCGACACGGTCAGCGCATACATCGAATCGCAGGCAACCGGGTTCCTCACGCACGGATGCGGTGGCACTGCGGTTCACTGCGGCGAGGAATTCACCACGAGATCCGGGTCGAAGCTTCAGGGAAGTGATGCGGCTGAACACGGTAATGTTCTCCAATCCAGCGGCGAAAAATGTCAATCGGTAACTGCGGCACCGCCTTCGGCGACCGACTGGCTACCGGTCGCGGAGATCGCTGACGACACCGGTGTGTCGCCCGCGATGAGCTCCAGCGTGGCGTGCGCGGTCCGCGGCGCGTGCAGAATCTCGGCGAGTACGGCGGCGACATCGGCGCGTGCGATGCTGCCGTAGGGCAGCGGCGGCGGGCCCAGCGTGACGCGATCGGTCGCCGCCGTATCGAGCAGGCGGCCCGGCCGCAGAATCGTCCAATCCAGATCGCGGGCGCGCAGATCGTCCTCCGCCTGGGTCTTGGCGTCGATGTAGGCGGCCCAGACCTCATCGGTGCCGGGCGCGGGCGGCTGTCCGGCGCCCATGCTGGAGATCTGCACGAACCGGCGGATACCGGCCGCTTCGGCGGCATCGGCCAACAGGACCGAACCGCCCTTGTCCACCGTGTATTTGCGGGCGACACCGCTGCCGGCGCCCGCACCGGCCGCGAAAACCACAGCGTCGGAATCCTTTACGACGGCGGCAAGTTCGGAGACGGTGCTGTGCTCGAGATCGAAGACGACCGGTCGGGCGCCGGTGGCGGCGACCTCGGCCGCGTGCTCGGGATTGCGGATCAGGCTGTCGACCTCGTCGCCGCGCCCGGTGAGGAGTTCACCGAGCAGCAGTGCGATCTTGCCGTGTCCGCCCGCGATGACAACGCGCATGGCTGGTTCCTTTCTCATCGTTCGGGTCCACCGGGATTACACGAGGCCTGGACGGTGGCCTGATAGCCCACCGCCGGACGCCAGGGTTCCAGATTCCAGCTCTCCTTGTTCGGCTGCACCATGCGGGCCCAGACCCAATGGCAGACGAACTGATCGCGCATGCCGGGAGTATCGGCGTCGGGGGCCAGCGTGAGCACCTCCTGCCATGCCCGTTCCTCGGTATCGGGGAAGGTTTCGTGCCGCCCGGCCTGGGTCGGGAAGACCAGCAGGCGTGGTCCGTCCACGCCCTCGGTCCAGGTGGTGTGGTCGATGAGCGGCATATCGGCGTAGGGATCTACACTCGGCACTGCGGCGAGGGTAGTGGTCGTCGCCGCCGCGGTGGTGACCGTTGTCGGTGTGGCCGCTGCGCTGACCGGCGGTGATTCATCGGAACCACATGCGCCAAGGGTGCTGGCGAGCGTGCCGCAGCACAGCAGCACGGCGACCGATCGCACCGCTGGCATCCGATCGGCCTTGCGCTGGGTCACTGTCGGTCCTTCCGCATGGTGGTATGCCAACCGAGCGTAGTCATAGCGCGGCGGCGCAACAGTCGTACCGGGATCGGGGCCATCGATTGTGGTGTCTTGTCGGCGGTGGCGGGGCTGGCGATAGTCGGTCGATGGTGCGGGCTCGCAGGGTGGTCGGTGCGGCATTGGTCGCGATGACGGTGGCTTCGGCCGGATCCGCGATGGCGCAGGGGCGCGACACTCCCGGCGTGGTCACCGAGACCGCGGAGTTATCCGGCGCGCTGTGGGTGCGTGGTGCGGCACTGGCGCAGCGGATCACGTATTGGTCACGCGGGCCGCGCGGACCGATGCAGAGCACCGCCGCGATCTATCTGCCGCCCGGTCCACCGCCCCCGGGCGGCTGGCCGATCGTGGCCTATGCGCACGGCAGCGTCGGCATTGCCGACCAGTGCGCGTTCACGCTGCGGCCGCGCGAGTTCTATCTGGCGACGGTCTATCCGGCACTGCTGGCCGCCGGATTCGCCGTGGTGATCTCCGACTACGTCGGACTCGGCACGCCCGGCACACATCCGTACCTGGACGGGCCCTCGCAGGCGCACAGCGTGATCGACGGCGTGCGGGCGGCGCGCGCGGTGACACCGGCACTCGGCGCCCGCTGGGCGGTCTTCGGGCAGTCGCAGGGCGGCCAGACCGCGCTGTTCACCGCGGCGCTCGCACCCGCCGACGCACCGGAGTTGGCCTTGCGCGGCGCGGTGGCCACCGGCGCACCGTCGAATCTGGAGTACGGGCTGACCGCGGCCGGGCCGTGGGTGCCGCGGCTGCCATTGCGCAAGACCACCACGTATTTCGGGCTGTTCCTGGCCGGATTGCGCGCTACCGCACCGGAACTCGATATCGACAGCTATCTGACGCCGATCGGCGAGCAGGTGCTGCGGATCGTGGAGTCCGAATGTGTCGACGACGCCGATGCGCTGGTGCGCGATATCGCGATCGGACAGATGCTGAGCAGGCAGTTGGCGGGGCCGGCATTGGAATCGGCGGTGCGCTCGATGCTGCGGATTCCGACCGAGGGGCAGACCGTGCCCCTGTTCGTCGGTCAGGGGCTGACCGATCTGGAGGTCCCGGCTCCATTGAGTCTCGAGCTGATCGCCGATCTGCGATCCTCCGGTGCCGATCTCCAGGTCGGCGTCTATCCGGGTGATCATCTGAGCGCGGCGGCCGAGGCGCTACCGGACGCACTCGCCTTCCTGCACCGTGTGCTGGCGTAATACCTTCAGTGCCACAGTGATCGGCACGGCAGGCGGCGCAATCCCGGTCGTACCTTGCCGTCCACCGTCACGGTCAGGCCGTCGTGCAGTGCTGCCGAAGTGAATTCCCAGGCCTCGGCCCGGGTGGCCGCGTACTCCAGGATGAGCGCGTCCTCGGGCGTCGGACCGTCGAAGTAGACGGTGATCCGCCGCGTCGGCGATTCCTGGATATTCGTCGAATACACCGGATTTCGCGCACCGGAGTCCTGCTCGGTCGCGCGCTGTCCAGTCGAGTTCTGCGCAGTGCCGTCCATGCCACCGTCTCCTTCGGACCCGACCCGTCGTGTTGATAGCACTGACGGTAAGTTGCCGACCATGGTGTGGACTATGTTCTCGAAGATCGGCTGGACATGTCACAGACACGACACCTAGTTATGGGAGACAGTCACGAATGCGACTGCACATCGATCACAACGCACACCCCCGGAACTTGTGACTTACCAATAGGATTGGCGCGGCCTCTGCCCTTCCCGGCCGTGGCCGTCGAGGATATTCGCAACGTTGGACCCACTCTGGAGGCACGCGTCGATGAGACAGGCCCTACGTAGACCGTTGCGCGCGTTCACCGCGCTGGCGACCGGTCTGCTGATGGTGATCGCGGTGGCCGGGACCGCCCACACCACACCCCTGTATCCCACCCCGGATCCCGACCCCTTCTATACGACGCCGCCGGATCTGGCCGATAAGAAGCCCGGTGACGTGCTCGCGACGCGGGTGATGCCGCCGCTGGCGATCTTCCCGGACACCACCGTGACCGTGGTGCGGTTCCGGTCCACCAGCTCCGAGGGGCAGCCGATCGCGGCAACCACCACGGTGCTCACCCCGAAAACGCATGCCGCCGACGGACCCCTGCTCTCCTACCAGCACATCATCAACGGCCTCGGGGCCGAGTGTTCGGTATCGCGGGTGCTCTACACCGGCGATCCGAACCTCATCGTCCGGGAGGCGCCGGGCTGGAATGTGCTGCTCTCCCGCGGCTGGAGCGTCGCGCTGCCGGACCATCTCGGTCCGAATTTCGCCTATGGTGCAGCCAAATTGGGCGGCATGATCACCCTCGACGGTATCCGGGCGGTGAAACAGGTCAACGAATTGCAGGTGCGCAAGAGTCCGGTCGCCATGGTCGGCTACTCCGGCGGCGGCATGGCCACCGCATGGGCGGCCGCGCTGGCGCCGAAGTACGCGCCGGAACTGGATATCGCCGGAGCCGCGATGGGCGGTGTGCCAATGAATCTGGTGACGATGCTGGAGACCCTCGGCCTGAACTCGCATCCGGTCTTCGGGCTCGCCTTGGCGGCCGGACTCGGCCTGGAACGGGAGTATCCGGACCGCTTCCCGATCAGCGATCAACTCAACGACCGCGGCCTGGCCGCACGTGCTCAGATCGCCAATAGCTGCACCAACGACATTCTGGCCGCAGGCGCGGGCCGCGGTGCCCTGGACTTCGCGAAGTCCACTTCGATGATCAGCGATGCCACCGCACGCGCGGTGGTGGAGGAGAACAGCCTCGAGCTCTACGACGGTGTGCCGAAAACGCCCGTCTTCGAATGGCACTCGCCGATCGATGGACTCATTCCGGTCGATGCGGTGGTGCATACCGATAAGCGCTGGTGCGCGGCCGGTGCCCGGGTGCAGTCCGAACAGATTCCGGTCCCCGATCATCTGACCGCCGCGGTGCTCGGTATCCCCGCTGCGCTGACATGGCTTGATGCGCGATTCCGAGGGGAGGCGGCACCGAGCAACTGTTGATGCACATATGAATTGGTGCTCCGGCGGACGGCCGGATCACCACGGAGCCGGATCTGTCTTGCTGGACAAGCGGATTCGGCTCGGATTGTTGCGATTCGGAGACGTGTCACACACAACTCGGGCACAGTGGGGTCTCCGGCCGAATATGGTCGGTTAGCCTGACGGTCTGGTCTCGGGGCCAGGGGCTTTCGGCGTCGGAGGCACCCATATAGCCGGGTGCCAGGGAACCCGACGTTGCACCCTGGGACGTGTGTCAATGAGTTGTTTGCGTGTCATCCTCTTCGCGCTATTGCTGGTGTGTTCGACTGCGACAGGGGAAGCAGCTGCCGAACCACCGGCCGTACCCGGACTGCCCACCCTTCCGGAACTGCCCGCGCTGCCGATCCCGGCGGATGCCGGTCAGATCCTGCCCGATCTGCAGCAGTGGATCGATGCCATCATCCCGCCACCGCCGATCGCCGCGGCACCGCTGCCTTCCGGGCCGATGCTGGAGGCCACGGCGGTCTCCCCGGCGCTGGCGGCATTGCGTCAGGCCGCGCTGCCCAGCGCCATCGGCGATCCGATCTTCGACGCCTGGCCAGTGGATCTGGACAGCTTCGCCGCGGGGCAGGTGGTGGAGGTCCGCGATATCAGCGCGACGGCCGCACCGCTGGTGCTGGTGCCGATCCGGCAGGCGCTGCTGCTGAAGTACCGCACGTCCGATTCGCGTGGCGCGTCATCCTATGCAACAGCGACTTTGATCATTCCGGCCACCAACTGGTCCGGTCCCGGTACCAGACCGGTCGTGGTGAACAATCTGCCGATCGACGGCCTCGGCCGGGACTGCACGCCCGGCTACACCCTGGCCCACGGCTGGTCGCGCAATACCAACATGACCGACTTCATCCCGCCGACGACGCAATTGGCGGCACTGCGCGGGTACGCCGTGCTGATCCCGGATCATGAGGGGCCCTGGATGGCCTATGCCGAGCCCTATGTCGCCGGACACGCCGTGCTGGACGCCATTCGGGCGGTGCGCGAACTGCGCCCGGACGAATTCGGCGACAGTCGCTTCGCCATGACCGGATACTCCGGCGGCGCCATCGCCACACACGGGGCGGTGAAGCTGATCGATAGCTACGCGCCGGAATTATCCGAATCGATCGTCGGCGCGGCGCTGGGTGGCGTGCCCGCCGATTACGAGATTCTCGCCCGCAGTATGAACGGCAACCTGGCTTCCGGGGTCTTCATGGCGGCGACCTTCGGTGTGGGCCGCGAACGCCCGGAGATCCTGGCCCGGATGAACAATCTGGCGCGGTGGGCCGCCACCTCACCGCTCAAAGACCTGTGTGGGAGCGGCTTCGGCGCGGTCGGTGTGCTCATGCTGCCCGTCGATATCGCCGCGAACATTCCCGATCCATTGCACTCCGAGGTCGCCGCGGATATCTATGCGGTGACGCGGATGGCGGGCATCAAGTCGGCTACACCGCTCTATATCTACAACGGTGAACAGGAATTCTGGATCCCCGCCGAGGGCGCCCGCAACCTGTACCTGGAACAGTGCGGCCTTGGCGTGGCTGCGGTGTACCGCAGTGTGCTCGGTGAGCACATCATCGCAGGTGGTGTCGGGTATCCGGAGGCCATGCTCTGGCTGGACGAGCGTCTGCGGGGTCAGCCGGCGCCCAATGAATGCGGAGCCAACGGTCAAAACTAAGGATCCGCTGGCGAAGGGTTGCCCCGCGTTACACCGGCCGCCGTGTCAGCGATTTATCACACATGATGGTTTTGACCGGATCCGAACAGGCAAGTGCGTTGGTGGGGCGCCACTACCGAATGGTCGATCACTATGAGGTCGGCCGCGAAAAAATTCGGGAATTCGCCCGCTCGGTGCGGGATTTTCACCCCGCGCATTGGAACGAGGCCGCGGCGTGGGACCTCGGCTACGACGCGTTGATCGCGCCGCCGACCTTCTCCGCGATCGTGTGGCTGCTGCTCCAGCGCAAGATGTTCGATTCGGTGTTGACCGGTTACGACATCAGCCAGATGCTGCATACTGAGCAAAGCATCAGGGTGCACCGGCCGCTCATGTCCGGTGACCGCCTGCGCTGCGACTCCTATCTGGAATCGTTCCGGCAGTTCGGCGATATGGACTTCCTTGTCATCAGGACTGTCCTCACCAACCAGCACCGGGAACTGCTGCAGACCGCGCACGCCACCGTGGTCGCGCAGACCGGCACCCAGATGGCAACAGAGCTGGTGACGGCGGTCGACGGTGTCATCATGACCGGTCAGGCGCTGACCGAGCGGAATGCGCCAGGGCACTCGCAGTCGCAGGCGGTGGAGGGCGGCATGATCGAATGCTTCGACGAGGAGCCGTCCGGGTTTGCGGTGGACGAGACGCAGGTTCGGGTGCCGTGCACGATGCCGGAATTCGACGAGCTCACCGTCGGCGCCGAACTGCCTGCCCGAGTCGTCCCGCTCTCGCGCGGTGATCTGGTGAATTACGCTGGGGTATCGGGTGATTCGAATCCGATTCACTACAGCGACCGCGTCGCGGACGCGGCAGGGCTGCCCGATGTGGTATCGCACGGCTTGCTCACCATGGGCCTCGGCGCCAGCTATCTGACGGACTGGCTCGGCGATCCGGCCGCGATCATCGACTACGGGGTGCGATTCTCCGGCTTCGCACCGGTATCGGCCACGCACAATAGCGAGATCGAGTTCCGCGGGCGGATCAAGGCGCTGGATCCGGTGCGGCGGGCGGCGACCATCGCGCTGGCCGCGACCTGCGATGGGCGCAAGCTGTTCGGGCGGGCCATGGCCGAGGTGCTGCTGCGCTGAGTGTCGCCGGATGTACTTGCCGATGTGCGAATGTTTGTGGAAATGGGGCATTTTGGTTCTAGAGAGTCAT
The DNA here is from genome assembly GCF_053602975.1 of Nocardia sp. NPDC004278. Classification (NCBI taxonomy): domain Bacteria; kingdom Bacillati; phylum Actinomycetota; class Actinomycetes; order Mycobacteriales; family Nocardiaceae; genus Nocardia; species Nocardia sp. NPDC004278. The sequence goes on along the minus strand of NZ_JBSGEQ010000015.1, from coordinate 83,660 downwards.
GGCGAATTCATGGCAGACTCGCATCATGCGTGCTTCGGAAGTGCGATATTCATTCTCCGGTAACAACCCAGCCACCGACGGCGGACCCACCGTCCTGCGGATGATGCTCGGCAGTCGGATGCGACGGCTGCGCGAGGCCTGTGACATCTCCCGCGAGGACGCGGGGGAGGCGATCCGCGGTTCACATTCCAAGATCAGCCGACTCGAATTGGGCCGCACCGGATTCCGGGAACGCGATCTGGTCGATCTGCTCACGCTGTACGGGGTCACCGATCCCGTCGAGCGCGAGGAGTTCAAGGAGCTCGCGCGCCAGGCGAATGCCTCCGGCTGGTGGCATCGCGATAGCGACTGGCTGCCCAAGTGGTTCGACACCTATCTCGGACTCGAACAGGCCGCCAAGCTGATTCGCTGCTACGAGCCGAGAGCGGTGCCGGAGCTGTTGCAGACCGCCGACTATGCGCGGGCTTTGCTTGCACTCGCACATCCGGCGGAATCGGCCGAGGGGATCGAGCGGCGGGTCGTGCTGCGCATGCGACGTCAGGAGATCCTGCGCCGCCCGAACCCGCCGCAGCTGTGGCTGATCGTCGAAGAGGCAGCGTTGCGTCGGCCCATCGGCGGGTCCACGGTGTGGCGGGATCAACTGGAACAGGTGCTGCGCATCGCGGAGGAGCCGCATATCACCGTGCAGGTGCTGCCCGACCACGTCGGTGGACCGGCACTGGCCGACGGCGCGTTCACCATGCTGCGCTTCACCGAAGCCGATCTGCCCGACATCGTCTACCTACAGCAATTGACCAGCGCGCTCTATCTGGACAAGGCCGCTGACCTGGACGCCTACCGCGCGGTGGTGAACCAGCTGTCGGTCCATGCCGCGCCCCCGGAATACACCCCGGGACTCCTGCGCGCGCTGTGCGAACGACATCCGGCGACGCTCGACCACCCGGCCCACCCGCACTGAGGCACGAAAGCTGCAAGCGCGCCAACTGAACTCGGTAATGTATCGATAATGACCGACGATGTTGCGCCACCATATCGGCTCGACCGGGAGATCGATCAGAGTAAGCCGAGTATCGCTCGGGTCTACGACTATCTGCTCGGTGGGAAGGACAACTACCTCGTCGACCAAGAGGTCGGTGATCACTTCAAACTGAACCTTCCCGGTTCGGTGGCGATCGCCTTCACCAGCAGGCAGGCGCTGATCCGTGGCGTCCGGGATATGGCCGTCGCGGGCATGCGGCAGTTCATCGACTTCGGCAGCGGCCTGCCGACCGTGGACAATGTGCATCAGGTCGCCCAGCGGCACGCACCCGACGCGCGCGTGGTCTATGTCGACAGTGATCCGATCGTGCTCGCGCACGGCCGTGCCCTGCTGGCCACCGATGCGAACACCACGGTGATCCAGGCCGACGCACGTGACCCGAAGTCGATCCGCGATCACCCCGAGGTCGCCCGGCTGATCGATTTCGCACAGCCCGTCGCCGTTATCTTCAGCTCGATCCTGCACCACCTCAACGATGATGAGGAACCGGCGGAGGTCATGCGGTTCTGGAACGACCAGATTCCTTCCGGCAGTTACGTTTTCATCACGCACTTCCGATCCGGCCACAATCCGGAGACCACCGCTGCCGAGCAGAAGTTGCAGAGCACCTTCGGTCGCGGCCGCTGGCGCGATACCGAGGAGATCCGCGAACTCTTCGGCGATCTCGAGATCCTCGAGCCCGATATCGTCCCCTCGGCCCGGTGGCGCCCGGACGCGCCTGCCGCTGGCGGCACATCGGTCGGCGCCGTCGACCGCAAACTGACGGTCTGGGAGGAGCTCATCGTCACCGGGCTGGCCCGCAAACCCTGATTCGGATCACACGGAACTAATGTCCCGTTGGGACAATAGCGCGTAGACTACCGATATGAGTATCGACGACGGGGTCGACCTCGACGGCCGCAGGCTGCGCACGCTTCGCAGTCGTGCGGCGATGTCACGTGCCGCATTCGACCTGCTCAACGAGCGGGGACTGGATTCGGTGGCGGTCGAGGACATCGCGGAGCGGGCCGGGGTCACCCGGCGGACCTTCAGCCGTCATTTCTCCTCCATCGAGGAGGCGGTACTCGGTGAAATCGATCAGGACGTGCATCTGTTCAACGAGGCCCTGTGCCGCCGCCCGCTCGGTGAGCCGCCGTTGGTCGCCTACCACAATGCGCTGCACGACTGGCTGTCCGCCGAATACGCCGGGCCGAAGGCGGCCGGGTTGGCCCGACGCTGGGCGCTGTTCCAGCGCTTCGAGGACGAGCCGACGCTGGCCGCTGGCTATCAGCGCATCCGACTCGACGGCCAGCGCGAATCGGTGCGGATCATCGCGGCCCGGCTCGGTGTCGATCCCGCGGTGGACCGGCGGCCCGAGGTGGCCGTCGCGGCCGGGTCCGGCCTGCTCGTCGCCGCCCTGCAGGTCTGGGGCGCGGGCTCGGACACCAACGGATTGCCCGACCTCATCGACACATTCTTCGACACCCTTCACGGGCTGACGGCCGACTTCCAGAGCGAGGTGTCATCGTCATGACCGCAGCAGCCGGATCACCGAGTGTTGTCCGCCGCACCTGCCGCCGCGTCGGGTTGGACCGAAATCCGATGCGCCGCCGCGAGGACCGCGTGCAGTTGGCGGTCGCGGCAGCTCTGACGGTGGTGTTCCTGATCATCGCTCCGGTGCTGTCGATGGCGGTCGGCGGGCGGATCTACCAGACCGAAGACCGTCTCGCGAAGGCGCAGGCGGCGCAGTTGCACCCGGTCGAGGCGACCGTGGTCGAGGTCGGCAAGGCGCCGCTGTACGCGCCGATCACCCCGGCCCGGGTGCAGTGGAAGGATGCACTCGGGGTCGCGCACACCAGCGACTACCAGGCCACCGGAGTGGTGAAAACCGGTGCCACCGTGAAGATCTGGCTGGACAGCTCGGGGAAGGTCACCGAGCCGCCATCGAGCACACGGGCATTGAGCAAGGCGCTGCTGATCACCACGGGGCTGGTCTTCGCGATCGGAATCTGCTTCGGCGGCGGCTACGCTCTGCTGCGCCGTGGCCTCGATCGTCGCCGAGCCCGGCTCTGGGAGGCCGAATGGGTCACGGTGGAACGGACCTGGGGCAATCACGGCAGGCGTCCGGATCAGGCCTAGTCGCGTGTCTCCCCGTTCGTCCATCGTAGTTACGGGAATCGCTTCGCGATCGCCGTCGTGATCGCGTCCGGTGCGTGTTCCTGAATGAAATGCCGCGCGTGTGGCAGCTCGACTACATCGAGATCGGTGAAGGCGGCACGCATTCGCGGGATACCGGCGTTCGGACGGAACACCATGTCCCGCATTCCCCACAGCAACAGGGTCGGCTTGTCGCCGAGCAGGACGGGCACGTCTCGGGCAAGTCGGTCCAGCAGCGGGCGCGCGGCACGAATTTCTTTGGGCGAGTCCGCGCCGGGCTTCTGCAGTGGGCTGCACCGCGCGGTAGTGGTCGGCCTCGGCTGCGGTGAGCGTGCGCCCCAGCTCTGCGAGCAGGACGCGCTCAACGAGGAAATTCTGTTCGAGTATCCGCCGCTGCATCGGACTGCTGCTCATGATCATGCTGAACGCCCGATTAGCCATCGCTTCGATCGGCCAGAACACGGTATTGCCCAGCACGATCCCCCGCACCCGGTCCGCGCGCGCGGTGACCGCGCCCAGACCGATGGGGCCGCCCCAATCGTGTCCCATCAGAACGAAGCCGTCGAGCTGCAGGTGATCGATCAGCTCGCCGAGGACCGCGGTGTGTTCGGCGATGGTGTAGCCGAAACCCGCAGGACGTTCGGACAATCCGAAACCCAGGTAGTCGACGGCGACACACCGGTACCGGTCGCGCAGGTTCTTCACGATGTGGCGGTAGAGGAAACTCCACGCCGGAGCGCCATGACAGAACAGGATCGGTGGTCCGGCCCCCTCGTCGATGTAATGAACTCGGCCAACGGACGAGTCGAACCAGCGCGACTCGAAAGGATACAGATTCCCGTCGGGAACGAAGTCGATCAGCATTATCCCCTCCCTCCGATGCCAGACTACGTGTGTGGTGCACCCGAGCGCGCGGCAGCCTCCACCGAAATGGTCGTCTGTGGACCGGAGCCCGGCGTGCTGCCGCATGGTCGAGGTACTCAATGGGGACACACCCAGGTTGACTCGCACGAATGCGGCGTGCCCACCCAGAGTGGATAGGGACACAGTGCGTGGGCACGCCGCGTGCCGGGCCGCCGTGCGGCGAACACGGGCCGGGCATGGATGACGTTAGGGCACAGTCGTGTTGGGCCGCTCAGCGAGCGGCCCAACATCGGAGATCGCACGACCGGTGCCCGTTCATGTTGTGATGCAACACAAAACGGGCGAGATCCTAGACCGGGAAGAGGCTGTGCTTGCGTGGGTTGTGCTTCTTGACCGAACCCTTCTCGCGCAGCAGGCGCAGCGCCTTGCGGATCTCCAGGCGGGTCTGGGACGGCTCGATGACGGCGTCGATATAGCCGCGTTCGGCCGCGGTCCACGGGGTGGCCACGGTGGCGTTGTAGAAGTCGATCATCTGCTGGCGCACCGTGGCACGCTGGTCGGCCGGGGTCGCCTCGAGCTGTCTGCGACCGATGATGCCCACCATGCTCTCCGCGCCCATTACCGCGATCTGAGCGGTCGGCCAGGCCAGGGCGAGGTCGGCGCCGAGCGGCTTGCAGCCCATTACGGCGTAGCCGCCGCCGTAGGCCTTGCGCGTCACGATCGACACGATCGGCACCGTGGCCTCGATCACCGAGCGGAAGAATCGGCCACCGCGCTTGATCACGCCGTTGCGTTCCTCCTCGAGCCCGGGCAGCACGCCGGGGGTGTCGACGACGAAGATGACCGGCAGGCCGAAGGCGTCGCACAGGCGGATGAAATACGCCGCCTTGTCCGAGCACAGTCCGTCCAGCGCGCCGCCGAGCACCTGCGGCTGATTGGCGACCACACCGACGCTGCGGCCGTCGACCCGGGCGAAGCCGGTGATCAGATTCTGGGCGGTACCCGCGCTGATCTCGTGGAAGTCGCCGTCGTCGAAGATGCGCAGCAGCACCTCGTGCATGTCGTAGCCGGACCGGGCCGAATCCGGGATGATCGAGTTCAGTTCCAGATCGTGGCTGGTGAGTTCCGGCTCCAGGCCCGGATTCACCACCGGAGCCTGCTCGAGGCAGCTCGACGGCAGGTAGCTCAGATAGGTGCGAACCCAGTCGAAGGCCGCCTGCTCATCGGCGGCGACGTGGTGCACCGTGCCATTGGCCTGCAGGGCGGCGGCGCCGCCGAGATCGTCGGCGCTGACCACCTCGCCGGTGACGCCCTTGATGACCTCCGGACCGGTGACGAACATATAGGACTTCTCGGTCGCGACCAGCACATCCATATTGACTGGGCCGTACACCGAACCGGCCGCGCATTTGCCGAGCATGACCGCGACCATCGGCACGAAACCGGACAGATCCTCCTGGCGTCGGCACATCAGCGCGTACCAGGCCAGCGAGGTCACCGCCTCTTGGATGCGGGCGCCGCCGGAATCGTTGATCGAGACCACCGGGCAGGCGTTCTCCTGCGCGAACTCCATTGCGGCGGCGACCTTTCGGCCGAACATCTCGCCGACCGAACCGCCGTGCACCGTCTGATCGTGGGCGATGACGACGACCGGCCTGCCGTCGATATAGCCGCGGCCGGTGACCACGCCGTCGCCGTACATGCCGTCGGTGCTGCCGGGCTGGCGCATCAGCGCGCCCATTTCCACGAAGGAGCCCTTGTCGAGCAGCATTCGCACGCGCTCGCGGGCGCTGGGTATGCCCTTCTTCTTGCGCTTCGCGATGCCGGTCTCGCCTGCGGGCTCCTCGGCGAGCTCCAGGACGTCGCGGAGTTCCTCCAGCTTTTCTCGCGTACCGCTCATATGGGGTTAGGCCATCCTTCGAACTCGTCGCCAGTTGCACCGCCCGGGTTCACCGAACTGAGCAAGGCGGTCGATGCTATCGGGCATATGACCCGTAGCACAGGGATCCACTTTAGTCATGGGAGAGCTCACAGGTTCGGTCGGTGTGCCCTGGTTTGAATCACCGGTGCCCGGGTAGTGCGCGCTGCCATGCCGATGCCGTCGGTAGATCGCCGCCGGGCGTTACAGCGGTGGTCGCGGGGCGCCACCCGTGCGCCAGCGGACCGGCGGTGCGCGGATCCCGCTGTCGCAATCTGATCATCCGGATGATCGGAATATTGCAACCGAGAATCCGCCCGCTGCTTGTGATTTCACCCAAGGCGGTCGGTACCAAGTGATGACTTTCCCAATTATCGGGCCGGATATGCGATTTCGGTGGGAACCCGGCTAGCCTTTCATAGTCATGGTGGGCAAACAGGCTGGTTCGGGCCCCAAGACCTTGGAAGCAAAACTGGTCGAGCATTTGACTTTTCAGGCTCGGTGCGCACGTCGCGAAGATCTCGGTACTATCACGCGCGCCTGTTTGGTGGAGGCTGCGCGGATGCTGGAGCCGCGGTTGATTCCGGTGGCACAGCCAGCGGCGATTGCCGGATCAGCTGCGCGCTGGGCGCGTGAGGGGATAGCGCTGGAAACCGTGCTCGACGCGTATCACGACGGGGTCCGCATCGGTTTGGAATTCCTGACCGAGCAGGCCGCAGGGGAAGACGCCGATGCGGTGGCGGCGGCGGCCGGGCTGATCGTGCGGGTGCTGGAAACCGTGACGACGGCGACGCTGACGGCCTACCTCGATGAACATCGCCAGGTCGCGCGCGAGCAGCAGACCGCGGCGCAGATGCTGGTATCGGCGCTGCTCAGCGGGCACGGTGTCGCGCATCTGGCGCGCCGGGCCGGAATCAGTGTGGCCGCGTCGTACCAGGTCGTGGCCCTCGCGATTCCCGCGCATCCGGATGAGCGAAGACCCGGTATGGGCGCGCCGTCAGCGGCGCGCAGGAAGCTGCGCCGCGTTCAGGCGGCGCTGGCGCCGCCGCTCGGTTCCCGGGCACTGTCGCTGCTGTCCGATGAGGGCGGCACGGTCCTGATTCCGATCGACGAGGTCTCGGCCATGACCTCGCTCGCACTCACCCCCGAGGTGCTCGAGCTGATCGGCGAGGCCGCCGAGGTTCCGCTGACCGCGGTGGTGACCTCTGGCGATGCCAGCCGGATTCCCGAACTGGCCGGGCTGGTCCAGGAGTTGCTCGCCCGACTGCAGGCCGATGGCCGACCGCCGGGGCTCTACCGACTGGCCGATCTGCCCGATTATGACGGGCTCCAGCAGGCCCGCCGGCCGGTCGTCACCTCGCCCAATGATCACCGAATCACTCGTTCGGCCTGACCGAGCGCCCTTGATCTGCGGTTCCGGGGTGTGAACGAAGGAGTACGTGTGCCGACCACGCTGACCGATCTCGATACTCTGCGCGAACTCGAGCCCGTCGCCGAACAGCATCTGCGCAAGGTCAAGGCCTGGCATCCGCAGGATTATGTGCCGTGGGACGACTGTCGGAACTTCGCGGCCATGGGCGGTGTCGATTGGGAGCCGGGACAATCCGAGCTGTCCGAGGTCGCCCGCACCGCGATGGTCACCAACTTGCTCACCGAGGACAATCTGCCCTCCTATCACCGAGAGATCTCGGAGTCGTTGTCCTTGGACGAGGTCTGGGGCACCTGGGTGGGGTGCTGGACCGCGGCCGAGAATCGTCATGCGATTGTCATGTGCGATTATCCGGTGGTCACTCGCGCGGTCGACCCGGTGACCCTGGAGCAGGCCAGAATGGCGCATATGACGACGGGTGTCGCGAAACCTGTGAAGGGACAGCAGTTCCTGCGATCTGGCGCATATGTGACGCAACAGGAACTGGCGACCAGGTTAAGTCACAGAAATACCGGCGCGGCCTGTAATGAGCCCATCGCCGAGCGTATGCTGCAACGAATTGCCGCCGACGAAAAGCTGTAGATGATCTTCTCTCGCAACCTCAGTGCCGCCGCCCTCGACCTGACGCCGAACCAGACCCTGCGCGCGTTCACCGATATCGTCACCCGGTTCCAGATGCCCGGACTCACCCAGCCGAACTCCCGGCGAAATGCTGTGGTACTGGCCGAATACGGCATCTGCGATCTGCGCCAGCATCTCGACGGTGTGCTGCGCCCGGTGCTGCGCGCCTGGAATGTCTTCGAGCGCACCGACCTATCCGACGACGGCGAACGCGCCCGCGATGAAATCGCGGCCTACTTCGACGAGTTAGCGCTCAGGGCAACGTGTTTCGAGGAGCAGCGGGACCGCGCCGCAGCCGGGCAGGCCGAGCGAGCCACCGTCGCGCCATGAGTCTTCGAGCACCGATCACCGCGGCGGCGATGGCCCTCATCGCCGTGGTGGGGGCTGCGCCCGCGCTCGCGGATCCACCCGTAGCACCGCCGCCGGTGGATCCTGCCATGACCCGGACCGGTACCATCGCTATCGAGACTGTCGGCCCACGCCACGAACGCTTTTCGATCGCCTCGGCCGCCATGCGCCGGGTCATTACGGTGGATGTGCTGCGCGGCAGCGGTTCCGGGCCGCATCCGCTGTTGTATCTGCTGGACGGCGTTGACGGCGAGCAGATCTCGGGGTGGCTCAGCAAAGGTCGAGCGGCGGAGTACTTCGCCGATAAGCCCGTCGATGTGGTCTTGACCAGCGGCGGCACCGGGAGCATGTACAGCGACTGGATGCGTCGCGACGCGAATCTCGGACTCAATCGGTGGGAAACGTTTCTTACCGCGGAACTGCCGCCGATCGTCGAGTCGTATCTGAGAACCGATGGGCGGCGCGCGATTGCGGGCGTATCGATGGGCGCGCAGGCGGCCATGATGCTGGCCCAGCGGTATCCGGGTCGATACCGCGCGGTCGCGGGGATGAGCGGATGCTATTCCACCGCGGACGAACTCGGCCGCGCCGTCACCACCATCACGGTCGCCTCGCGCGGCGGTAATGTCGAAAACCTTTGGGGCCCGGCCGATTCGCCGGAGTGGGGTGCGCACGACAGCGTGCTCGGGGCGGCCGATCTGCGGGATACGTCGATCTATCTCTCCGCGGCGACCGGCCTGCCGACCGACGCCGATCTCGTCGCCGTATCGCATGCGCCGAACCTCGTCGAAGCCCTGCGGACGGCGGGTGGGGGACTCGCGCTCGAGGCCGGTGCGCGGCTGTGCACCGAACGCTTCGCCGCTCGGCTCGCCGAGCTGAAGATTCCCGCCACCGTCGACTACGCCCCAGCGGGCATGCACACCTGGCCCGATTTCGAGGCGCAACTCCCGCGTGCCTGGCGCGCGCTCGCCCCGGCGCTCGGGCTGCCCGAGCCGCACTGATCCGCGCGACCCGGTGCCGAGCAGATCGTCGTGACCTGGTGCCGGGCTCTACCGTCGCTCGCTGATGCAAACCCAAGGGCGCCTGACGATTCGGCAGGTGCTGAAGGTGCAGGACTGAGGATTCACAGCACGATGGGGTCGCCGTAGCTGGCGCCGCTGGCGTCCACCGCCGCCGATTCGGCGGTGACCCTGGCGTACGCGCGGATGGTCAGCGCGCCACCGCAGCCGGATACCTGGATGTGGAAGTCTCGGCTGACCATGGTGCCGAGGGTGTCCGGTTGGAGTTTCTTGGTGCCGACCGCGATATCGGCGATTTTGCCCGGGGACATGGTCAGGTCGGCACCGAGCCCGCCGCTGAGGTCGGGGATGACATTGATATCGATGCTCGGCGTCAGCGAACCTGGCGAGATGTCGAGTCCGAGGTCCAGATTGGCATCGGCCTGGAGTTTGGTTTGGAGCTCGGCCTTGGGGTCGAGGTCCACCGCGCATGCTACGTAGTACCCGGATGTCAGTGTGCCGGAATCGGAACCCGAGATCCGGCCGTAGAAGTCGGTGTCCAGCAACACTTCCCGGTTGGTCGGCATGCCGTTCAGTGCGGTGAGTGGATGGGCATCGATGTCGCGCTGGCCGACGGTGAATTGCATCGTGCCGGAAACGGAGTAGGTCTTCTCATGGGCGGCCGCGGCGTGCGCGAACGGGGCGGTGGTGACCGCGCAGCCCGCCATCGTCAGGGCGGCGATCAGAACACACTTCCGGTACATCGTTCTCCATGCTCTCGGTGGCCGTACCCGGGCGCGCGGACGGCGATGGCTGCATTCCCGGGCAGGATTCGGCGGCCCAGGACTGAGCCGTAGCGAGCGTGTCCGCTGAACCTCAGAGCGAGCTGGGACGCGGCTGGGAACTACCCGAATGCGCTGGCGCGGTAGGGGTTCGCGCCAGCGGGTCCGCGCCGGCGCCACCGGCACCGCCGCGCGCCTGGCCTCCGCTATCGGCGCAACTGCGCTCGGCTGGCAAATGCCGTCATCGCGGTATCTTCCCGTTGAACTTCTTTCAGCGAATCGGGCCGGAACACCATTAGATCCATGGTCTCCGATTTATTTGACCAGTTTCGTTCAATGCGCTCGATCGGCTCCGATAAGACGCTTGACCAGTTTATCGTTTTCCTAGAAGGATGGATTTCCGATTTGTGTGTTCACTTCGCGCACATCCAGCTTTTGATAGCACGGCTACGCTTGGCGCCCCCGCTGCCGGCGGTGGCGGTAATACTTGCGGGATGCGGAGCACCGGATCGAACTTCCGATCCCGTGCCGCGGTTTGTGTGGAGGCATTCGGCCATGAATTCGAGCGGGCGGCGCCTGCCTCGTCGAGGCATATCAGGGCTAGCATGAAGAAATAGGGCCGCCGGTTCGAAAGTGCTGCCAACCAGCCAGTGGAGGTTCCCTCATGCCCATATCACCCACCGTGGACACCTGCCTACGCAAAGCAGGTGTCGAGTTCGACGTCGTGCGGCATCCGCACAGCCACAGCAGCACCGAGACAGCCGCAACCGCGGCTATCCCCGGCGACCGACTCGCCAAGACGATCCTGCTCGAAGACGAGCAAGGCTACGTCGGTGCCGTGCTGCCTTCCACTCATCACTTGCGGTTGTCAGAACTGTGGGACCACACCGGACGGCGTCTATCGCTGGCCAACGAGTCCGACATCCGCGCAGTCTTCAAAGACTGTGAACTCGGCGCCATCCCTCCGGTCTGCACTGCCTACGGCATGAAGACACTGATGGATGAAAGCCTGAGCACACAACCCGACATCTACTTCGAGGCTGGTGACCACGAGACGCTCATCCACATGCGTACCGAGCAGTTCATGCGCTTGATGGAACAGGCAGAAACGGGACACTTCAGCTAGACGAGTAAGTCCGAAGCCCGGTCGTGGTAGGAGATCAGCGACCGGGTCGCTGGTGCGCGTCGCGACTTCCTCGAAGCTGCGTCCGGCGTGGTCCCTGGCCTTTGAGGGTGTCGTTGACCGACTCGATCAGCTGCCGCACCTTCTTCGGCAGCGCCTCACCGAACGGGCTTTCTCATCCTTGCGCGACTCGGTAGCGCATGTGGCGGCAGAACACGAGAGGGCAAGCTCGACAACACGTTTCGCCGAAATTGCCGGATCACCTGGTGATGTTGCTGATGCAATTGCCTTCCGAACCGTAATCCACCGTGAAGACCGCAGGCTGGTTGACACCGGCAGAATTCGTCACCGGTACGGTCACCTCGCGAGTGGGCGCCTGGGGATCGCGGCTCTCCAGCGTCCGCGAACTCATCTCGCCCTCGAGAAAGCCGGTGCTGCCGGAGAGCATGTCCGGATTGTTGTCCAGGGCTGACCCGGCGCAGGCCAGACGGTATTTGCTCTCGATATCGTCCTGATTCACCGGCTTTCCGATGACTCGGGACAGATAGCGGCGGACAACGTACCGGGCATCACCATCAGTGAAAGTGTCACGCGCTCCGGTTGCGTACACCCTCGGACACGCGTACCCGGACGCGATTTCGCTGCGCCGCAAACTCACCGTCCGCACCGGTCCCTTCCAGAGCACTGCCCATTGTCCGTCGGCGCCGGGCTGCGCGAGCGCGGCCAGAATACCGTCCTTATCCGCGTACATGGCTCGGGCATTGGACGGTTCAATCGTCCAGCAGTTACCAACCAGACGGTCCATATCACCGCCCACCAGATCGTTCGCCCAGGGCTGCACCGCGCTGGCAGCCTTCGGATTGCCGGATACCTCACCGATCGGCACAGTCGCCGGCGCCTGCCCCGATGCCGGGTGCTGCGATTCGCCCGATGTCGCGTCCTGATGCGATATCGGCTGCTTCGCGGAACTGTTTGTTTGCGCATTGTCAGAGCCACACGCGGTCACTACCGCACACGCAGTAGCCGCGGCCAGCACACATACAGCTCGCATCGTGATCTTGATCATGACAGAACACTAAGTTCGCGAATCGCCAGGCAGAAGCCAGACCTTTTCGGGGCAGTGGCCACGAAAAGCTATGGGCCGTCTCGCGAAAACATGTCAAGGGCGTGAGCCCTCGGCGACAGGACTCATCGGTCGTGGGCCGATCCCGTACCTGTGCCACCGGCCACCCCGACGCGATCCCGCTACGCGATGATCGAGCCAACTCGCGAGCAGATGAAACTGGCACGGCACTTGCGAAACACGCGTTTCGTAGGACATCGGAACAACATCCGCGTCATGATGGCTGTGGTGAAACCGAGTCGGGGGTGAGGTGGTGGAGCTGCCTGAGATGGCTGGGCGTCTGTTTTCGGCCGAGGAAGCCGGCCGGCTCTGGGTGCCATGGACGCCCGCCGAAGTCGCGGAACGAATGTCGGGTGTCGCGGTTCCGTGGTACGTGGCGGGCGGGTGGGCGCTCGAGCTGTTCAGCGAAGGTGCCGCTCGTGCACACCACGACCTCGAAATCGGGGTCCCAGAGGGCAGATTCGGCGAGATCGTCGACGCGTTCCCGGGCTTCGAGTGGGATGTGATCGCGGACGGCCGAATCCTGTCGTTTCCGGCGGACGCGGAGAAGCAGCATCAGACGTGGCTACGCGAACCCGCGACCGGGCGCTATCACCTCGACGTATTCAGGGAACCGCAGGTCGGCGATCGATGGGCGTGCCGCCGCGACCCGGCGATCACCCTGCCCTATGCAGAACTGATTCGCCACACCCGCGAGGGCATTCCCTACGCGATTCCGGAGGTCGTGCTCCTGTTCAAGGCAAAAGCGCCGCGCGACAAGGACGAAGCCGACTTCCGGCATGTACTATCCGCTTTGGACCGATCGCAGAGGTCGCGACTGTCCGAGTGGTTGTCGCGGGTCCACCCCGGTCACCTCTGGCTCGAAGAAATCTGATCCCATCTACTGGGAGTTCGCGAGCTGTTAGTAGTGGAAGTCGCCGCGAGTTGCCGCGCGGTGAAGGTCGACCACTCGGCTGCGGTGAAGATCAGCGCGGGGTCGGATGGGTTCTTGGAATCGCGAACGCCGACCAGGTTGTTCGGGAGAAATGCGACCTCGACGCAGTTTCTGGAGCCAGCTCTACGGCTGCTCTTGAACCACTTCCACTGCGATTGTTCGTTCATCACGACGCGTAATTCCCGCTTCCCTCCAGGATCGATTGCGCCCAGCACACCACGATGCGATCCGAAATGGACCAGCACGGTGGATTTTCATGCAATCGGTGCATTATCCCAGGAAGAATTGCATCCGAAGGTGATTTCGCAGCCCGGTGCGCAACCTCGCCTGATTCGGGGCGTCCGAGACTGCCGCTAACTCGGGAGCGAGGTGGTTAGGTTGCAGACAGTGTCGCGGAGCAGCTTTGGCGCGGTATCGAGCGGAATGTCGTACCAGAGGTCGAGTTCCAGGCGGTTGCCCGCGCCGATGGTGACCTCGGTCGGTTGGCGTTTGATCGCCATGGCGTCATTGCTGACCGGATGGGCGGCGTCGGCCGCGTCGGACAACTGATAGTCGGTTGTCTCGGTGGTGTGAAATGTGTTGTCGGTATTGGTGATCGCCACCCGAATGCGCACGAATTGGCCTTTCGGCAGCCATTCGGCATGGGTGCCGAAGAGGTAGCCGCGGCCGGGGTCGACGATCAGGGCTTCGACGGTGAGCTTGGCGCAATCCGTTGGCGTGCGGACGTATTCGGTAGGCGTGACCGGCGGTGGAGTCGACGCCGGTGTCGGTCCCGAGGCGCATGCCGCAAGAAGGAGTAGAAGCGGAAGGAACCAGCGCACCAACTCAGGCTAATGCTCATCCGGCCCGAGTGATTCGTGACAGCGAAAAGTGCTCCCCCCCAACGGCGTGTCCCCGCCGCACCCAATGACCCACGAAACTTACTGGCACTCAGGTGCCCAGCACTCGAGACCAGCATCCGGCCCAGTCCTGGACCGGTGATCACCATGCGCTGGTGCAGGTAAACGTCGAGAGCACATATGCATCAGCGCATTCTCGGTGGGTTGTGGGCGCTGTTTGGTGGTGTTGAGGATGGAGTATCGCGGTGCGGCGCACGGGTGCGGAGCCTGGTACTCGGTTGCCGGTGGGACGTATTTGGGCGATGTGACCGGACCCATGGCCAATACCATCCCGACCGGTCCACGCGCGCACTTTGCCCGCGCCTTGGCCACCTCCATTCATCGCGCGGCCCCCATGGATCGGGGCGGGGCGGCCAGCTGGGTGGAGGAGGGATCTTCGGCTCCGGGCGCGAGGTGTGGTTGAGCGATGTGGGCGCCGGGGAGACCGTCAGTGCCCGAACGAAGCTCATCAATATCGGTGCCAAGCCATCGGTGTATCGGAACTCCGCCGCGCTGAGCGATTTGCGCTGGCTGATCGGCTTCGTCGTCTTCGGAATCCGGCTCTGATACTCGATTTCAGTGTCTATGTGAGATTGAAGCAGCGTGCTGTTCGGCAGGATTATCCGGATTAGGTTCGGGGACCGGAGATTTCGAGTTCGCGGATGCCGGGGTGCGTGGCCGGGTCGGTGGCCGTGAGTTCGAGGCGGACGTAACGGGCCGAGATCGGGCTGGGCAGGGTCCCTGTTGTCGGATCCACGGTCACCGGAGTCCAGGCGTGTTCGTCTGCGGATACGGTGAAAGTGGTTGCGGTGCGGGCGGGTTCGGTCCAGTGCGGAACGATTCGATCGATGCGGGTGTCTTTCCCCAGGTCGACGGTGAGCGCACCCTGCGGTCCGTCGGGTGCCCAGCCGGTGGCAGTGCTGCCGTCGACTGCTGCGGCGGCGTATTTGCCGGGCTCGTCGGAGGTGGTCATGACCGGCTTGCAGCGGGCGAGATTGGCGGTCGGGGTCAGGTCCGGGCGTCGGGTGGTGAAGGTGGCGTCGTCGGTGAGCAGGCGAGTTTCGGACTCCGCGCGGACCTGCATCGGTTGACCGTGTGTCAGCGTCAATTTTGTCTCGTCGGGTCCGATGGTGGCATCGAAAGTCCGCCCCTGCCAGTGGATTCCACGGATCGTGAGGCCCTGGTTCAGCTCGGGTGGAAGCGTGGGGGCGATGCGGATGCCGTCGATGTCGAAGCGCAGCCCGAGCAGTCCATTGGTGAAGGTTTGCAGGAAACCGCCCGCTGCGGTGACGAAGGTGAAGGCAGGTGCGCCCGCGAGCGGGTCCTTGGCTCCGACCTTCTCGCCGCGCGCCTCGGCGAACTGTCCGAAGGGTGTGCGCACGAAGGGACGTGCGGCGCGCTCGAGGTAGGTGTCGGCCGCACAGCCGGGGACGCCGATCTTCGCGGCGTCGATGGCGTGCACCGAATCGGTCATGGCCGGACCGTCGGGATCTGTTCGCTGCGAATAGTATTCGAGCACATGGGCCGCGACATCCGGCGGCATCGGCCAGTCCAGGGGATAGATCAGCAGGACGGTGTCGGCCTGTTTGATGGGCGCGCCGGTGTACCCGTCGAATTGGGCGAAGAGCCCTTGCGAGCTGTCGAACGGCATGCGTAGGCGGTCGGCGATCGTGGTCCACTCCGGCGGGTGCCGTTCGCCGAGAATCTGGGCGGCCCGTGCGGCATTACGCAGGGCGAGCGCGGCGACCGCATTGGTGTAGACCGCGTCGTTCACGCCGTTGCTGTATTCATCGGGGCCCGCGACATTGCGGATGGAGTAGCTGCCATCGTCATTGCGAGTGACCCGCGAAGCCCAGAATTCGGCGACCTCGCGCATGATCGGCCAGCCGCGGGTGCGCAGGTAGTTGGTATCGCCGGTGGCGGTGAAGTACTGCCAGGCCGCCAGGGATATATCACCCTGCAAATGGATTTGGGTCAGGCAGTGTGGCGGATCCCAGCTGTGGCATTCGTCGAGATCGCCGCGACTCGCGCTGGTCCACGGGTAGAACGCGCCGCGATAGCCGAGCCGCTGAGCGTTGGCTCGGGCGGCGGGCAAGGTCCGATAGCGGTACTCCACAATGGATTTCGCCAAGTGCGGCGAAAGTTGCAATAGCACTGGGAACATCCAGATGTCGGCGTCCCAGAACACCGCGCCCGCATAGTTGTCGCTGCTGAGCCCGACGGGTGAAATGCTGTTGTCCTGTCGGGAATTCGTATTCGAGTACAGCGAGTAGAGCGCGCCGCGCACCCAGGTCTGCACCTCCGGCTGACCGGGCACCTCGATATCACCGCGCCAACGCTCCCGCCACGCCGCGGACGTATCGGCGAGCAGTTCCGCCCATCCGGACCGAACGGCTCGCTGTGCGGCCTCGTATGCCGAAGCGGCCGGATCGGTTGCGGTGCGGGCGGTGTCGATGCCGATGAACTTCGTCACCTGGTACGTGTCGCCGTCTCGCACCGGAAAACGGACATCTTGGCGCGCACTGAGGTCGCGTGGCGGGGGCGTCGGCTCGATCCCCGACGACTGGATGCCCTGTCCGGGCCGCAGCACCGAGACGATATCGCCGCTGATATCGGTCCCATCGGTACGGAAGCCGACCTCGATGGCATCGTCATCGCGGGCACCGGCACCGGTGCGGCTCAGCCGCCGAGCCCCCGCACCATCGATGAGATCGGAGACCACCAGCTCGCCCGACCAATGCGGAACGATGGTGAGATGGATCGCGCCGACGTGCTGATCGGCCCGATCGGTGAGCACGTCGTAGACCAGATCGGTGGCCTTACCGTCGGGCGCGGTCCAGGTCAGGCGGGTGTGGACCAGTCCACATCGCAGCAGCAGCGTCTGTTCGAAGTTGGTGATCTGGGTCGGGGGAGTGGCGGGTGAATAGGTCTGATCGCCGACGCCGACCAGCAGCCCGGACCAGTTCGGAATGGCCGCGGCGACCTCGCGGTTATCGGCGACGCCCGGTGTGTGCGCGTAGAGACCCGCGACGAAAGCGCCGTCGTATGCGGGCGTGTACAGCGGCCAGCCGGTCATTTCATCGGTCGCGGCGTAGCCCATACCCTGTGGAGGAACGCGCAAGCCGAGATAGCCGTTGCCCACGAACGGGTGCGCGTCGATCGGCGCGTCCACCTGCGTATTCGATAGTGCCCATGCCGGTAACGATGCGACGGGATCACCTGGACACGCATCGCTCGACGCCTGATCGGTATGGCGCAGCGCGACGATCACCACCGTTGCCACCACCGCCAGAATGACCGCGAGCGCGATGCCCATCAGCGTGGTGCGACGGCTTGCTCGTTGGAAAGACTTGACGATCCCCGACATTCGCGCCTCCATGGCGTGCGCCGACATTCGTGCCGAGCCGCGATACGCGCCGACTACCGCGGGACCGACCACCGGATTTCGCAGTTGCGGGACCCATTCTCGCATCCAGGGTGTGTTGTCCAGCTCACCGCGCGGCGGAATGCGCCCGAACCGGGCGTGTTGACACAGATATGACTACGGGATTCGGTGCGGTGCGGTTTTCGATTCTGGATCGTTCGCGTGTTCGACGCGGGCAAAGCCATCCGGAGGCGCTGCGGGAGACCGTCGAATTCGCGCGGCTGGCCGAGGAATGGGGCTATCACCGGTTCTGGGTGTCCGAACACCACAGCGTGCCCGGGGTCGCGGGTTCGGCCCCGACGGTGCTCGCGGCGGCGGTCGCGGCGGCGACATCCCGGATCAGGATCGGGACCGGCGGGGTAATGCTGCCGAACCATCAGCCGCTGGTGGTCGCCGAACAGTTCGGGGTCTTGGAATCGCTGTATCCGGGGCGGGTCGATATGGGGCTCGGGCGCTCGGTCGGCTTCACCGATGGGGTGCGGCGCGCGCTCGGGCACGACAAGACCGACGCCGATGATTTCGATCGCCAGCTCACCGATGTGCTCGAGTATTTCGCGCGCGGTCGGTCGGGTGTGCATGCGTGGCCCGCGCAGGGGCTGCATGTGCCCGCATTCCTGCTGGCCACCGGATCGGGTGCGGAGCGAGCGGCACGGTTCGGGCTGCCGCTCGTGATCGCCTCGATCGCGGGGGTGGACCGCATGGTCGAGGCGATCGGGCGGTATCGAGCGGAATTCCGTCCGACGCCATGGGGCGCGCAGCCGTATGTCGTCGTCTCCGGGGCGGTGGTGATCGCCGATACGACCGAGCAGGCCCATCGACTATTGCTGCCGGAGGCATGGTCGGCCGCATATGCGCGCACCCGGGGCGAATTCCCGGTGCTCATCCCGCCCGCGGAAATCGAGTCGACACCGATGACCGAGCGGGAACGCCGGATCTTCGACGACGCGCTGCGCGACCACATCCACGGCACCGAGGACGAGGTCGCCGACGCGTTGGAGGCGTTGATAGCGCGCACCGGCGCGGACGAGATCCTGGTGCACACCAGCACCTACGATCGGGCCGCGCGGCTGGACTCCCATCGCCGACTCGCGCGGCTCACCGGGCTGCTCGATATCGCTCAATCCGTCACGGGGAAGCGGACTTCCGCGGCGGCATAGCCGAAAAGCCTACGACCGTGCGATTTTGCGTCCAGCGCGATGGTCGCGGTGTGCCGGTACGGGTCGAGTGAGGTTACCCGGCCGCGGAATTCGATTGCGGGGGCGAGCAACGCCTGTACATATCCGGCGTGCAGCCGACTGATCAGCTCGGGCCGCATGGTGCCGTCGGGCAGCAGCCCGTAGCCGAGCCCAACGATCGCGGCTTCCGGACCAGCGAAGCCGAGCGCCGGTGTGCGACCGGCGGGTTCGCCGGTCAGCAGCCCGAACAATGCTCCTTGCGGCTGCGCGGCCGAGCCCGTGTTATCCGCCCTGGCGGGCGGGGTGTGCAACAGCGTCGCCGCGCCGAGCAGTACCCCTGCCGTGATCCCCGCGATGCCGCGGTCGAGGCGGACGGTGGATTCGATCCGGTCGAACATGGCAGCTCCAGTTGTTGGCCATCGGGTGGCCGCCGACGGTGGGAAACGTGGAACCATGGTCATCCTGTTGCCGCGAATCCCTTGTGATCAGTTGGTGATCTGGAGAATTCACTGAATGCGATCGTTCGAATTGTGCCTTTGCCGTTCGGGCGAAATTCTGAGGCTGTGTCGTATCCCTAACGGGGACAATGCCGTTTGGTGAGCTTTCCAGTTACCCCTGCGACCCATCGGTTTCGCCGCTGCACCGTTTTAGCGTTTGGCCCAGTTTCAGCGCCGTCGACTCGCCACTTCTGGGCGCCCCGTCCTCGGTGCTGTCACTCGAACGCTGACGTTCTGCAGGAAGGCAAATCATGAAACGAAGTGGCTGCGGCCGGTCGGTCAGCGCCGCGGTAATGATGGGCGTCTCGGTGCTCGCCATGAGCATGACCGGCGTCGCGGCCAATGCGAATCCGGATCCGGCGCCGACCGAGCAGGCGCTGGCCGACTACATCGCCGCAGGCCGCAAGGCCGCGCCGGTCGCCGGTTCGGGCAGCGCGGGCAATTCCGGATCGGCGTGCACCTCCGGATCCGGCGCCGGATCGGGTAACGGCTCCGGTAACTGTTACGGCGGATCCGGCAGCAGTTCCGGATCGTCAGGCGGAAATGCCAGTGACACAAAGGGTTACGGCCCGCCGATGACATCGTGGCTGGCCGCATTCGGCTACGGCCTGCTGAATCCGGATATCGCGCCGCCGGGCACCAACGACTGGAACTGCAAGCCGACCGCCGAACATCCGCGTCCGGTGATCGCACTGCACGGCACCTGGATGAACGCCTACAACGGGTTCGCCTATATGGGCCAGCCGATGAAGGATGCGGGCTTCTGCGTCTTCACCTTCAACTACGGTCGGTCGAATCTGTTGGAGGGCGGCGGCCTCGGTTCGGTGCTGCCCGGTGTGATGGGCACCGGGTACATCCAGGATTCGGCGAAACAGGTCGCGGCCTTCGTCGATCGGGTACTGGCCGCGACCGGTGCGTCCGAGGTGGATATCGTCGCGCACTCCCAGGGTGGCTCGATGGCCAACTGGTACACCAAGTTCGAAGGCGGCGCGGCTAAGGTGAAGAATCTGGTCACCTTCGGCGCGACGCACCACGGCACCAGCCTCGACGGCATCGGTGCACTGGGACGGGCCATCAATAACTTCGGCATCGACATTCTCGGCTTCATCGAGATCTTCGTCGGTCACGCTGGCATCCAGCAGACCATCGGCTCGGATTTCGTGAACCGGCTGAACGCGAACGGCGACACGATTCCCGGGGTTGATTACACGGTTGTCGGCACCCGCTACGACGAGGTCAGCAATCCTTACGATCTGACCTTCCTGAAGGCCGGTCCCGGTGTGACCGTCCACAACATCACCCTGCAGGACGGTTGCGAACAGGATCTCTCCGACCACCTGACGATCATGTACTCACCGCGCGCCCTGTCGATCGCCCTGCACGCATTGGACCCGGTCGGGCATCCGAATCTGGAGTGCACCTTCAATCCGTGGCTGCTCGGCGGTGGGGGCCGACTGTGATATCCGGCTGGCGTTGCACCATGCCGAACAGGACGAAACCCTGACTCCCCGGGCCTGTTCGGCGCGTGCGCCGACCGCCGTGCGACCCGTACCGGTGCAGCGGACTCCTACCCCGCCGCTGCTTCCCGGTCCGTGACGGCGCGTGGCGATATGCCCACCGAGTCGATCCCGCACTATCGGCTCGGTGGGCATTGTCATGTCCGGACCAGCGCGGGACACCAGAACCCCGGTGACCGCTCAGCCGTAGACGAGGTCCTTATAGGCTTGGAGGATTCCGCGGATCGACGGCGTCACGAGCAATTCGCCATCCAACGGCGCCCATTCGTAGCCAGCGTGTGCGCTGAGCAGAATGGGACCGGTGGCTGCCACGTCCACGGCGAAATGCAGGCGCCGGACCGGTTTTCCGGCCGGGGACAGGTAGTCGAAGTCGCCGATGTGGTGGGCGATTCCGGTGACGGTCAAACCGGTCTCCTCGCGGACTCCGCGAATCACCGCCGCGGCAACCGACTCGCCCGGTTCCACGGTGGCACCCGGAAGCTTGCGGGTGAGCGGGATCGGCCCCGTGCTGCGGGCCTCCAAAAGCAGTACTTCCCCGCCCCGGTCGACGATCGCACCGACTCGCAGCCCGAAACCGTCACGTTCGCCGCGCGGAAGCGCCTCGTCGAATATCGATACCGACATCGGTGGACTCACCAACCTTTGTTCGGGGCGGATGCGCCGCATCAACGTAGAGCAACCCCATCAATGTTATCGCGACATAACCGCCACATGACAGCCGGTACCAGAAGTGCTCTCGTGCAGTAGATATCGCTCGATATCGACGGCTGTGAAGTCCCGGTCCTGCCGCACTGACCGAGGATAGATCGACCTCGGCGACAGGGGCCAACGGCGAGCGCAGCAGCGGCGATTCATCGACACCGGAACGGGAGCGCCGATCGGTGGGGAGGGGAGTAGCGCGGTGACGACGTCGGTCCCCTCGATGCCGCCGACGTGGTAGACGTCACCAGCGCGTAGCCGACAGAGCGGGCGGTCTTTGGGCGTGAAGCGTTGCGCGCGAACATGATGCGACCAGCGCGATGGCTCCGGTATTGTCTTGCACCCGAGATCGAACCCGGATCACGCTGGCCACGGACCTGCACTTGTGCCGCCATGAGCGAGGATTCGGTGGCGGGCCACTGTTCGGTTTGCCGCTGTTGTGCGAGGACGGACCTACGGCGAATTCCGGTCCTGGGATGACATGGGCGTGCGCTGGTAAAGAATTTGTCGGCGGCATGTCGATCTATGACGTTCCCCGTTCGACTCAGGGATGAGAGGGTCCGAGCGGGACCTGGATACTCGAGGAGACATAACCCATGAAGTACATGTTGATCTGGCGCGCCACCGACGAGGCCTACGCGGGGATGGCGAGTATCGACTTCGACAAGATGCTCGAGACCGTCGGTCGGTACAACGAGGAGATGATCCGGGCGGGCGTGCTGGTCGCTGCCGAGGGCCTCGACGATGCGGGCGATGGCGTGGTCGTCGACTATTCCGCCGAGACGCCCGTGGTGACCGACGGCCCGTACGGCGAGACCAAGGAGCTGTTCGGCGGGTTCTACATTCTCAACGTGGCATCGAAGGAGGAAGCCGTGGAGTGGGCAAAGCGGTCGCCGATCACCGGTTCCGGCTTCAAGACCGAGATCCGCCGGGTCACCACGATCGATGAGTTCCCGCAGGACAACGAGTGGGTCCAAAAGGAGCGGGCGTGGCGGGAAGCGACCGGTCAGCTCTGACCGAATCCAATGGCGATGGCTGATCACACCGGCCGTGCGGCCGTCGCCGCCATCTGGCGGATCGAGTCGGCGCGGATCGTCGGTGCACTCGCGCGGTACACCGGCGATTTCGCGCTGGCCGAGGACCTCGCCCAGGAGGCGCTGGCCGAGGCCCTGGTGACCTGGCCACGTGACGGCGCGCCCCGCAACCCGGCGGGGTGGCTGCTCACCGTCGGCCGGCGTCGCGCCATCGACGCATTCCGTCGGCGCTCCGCCCTCGACGAGAGATATGCCGTCCTGGCCCGTGATCTGGACGAGGGCGGTGTGGTCTCCGGGAGCGAACCCACCCGCGCGGCCGCGGACATGCTCTGGGATCCGGACCGGATCGATGACGACGTGCTCGCGCTGATGTTCATCTCCTGCCATCCCGTGCTGTCCCGGGAGGCGAGGCTGGCGCTCACCCTACGGGTGGTCGGCGGTCTGACGAGCGATGAGATCGCCAAGGCGTTCCTGGTGCCGACCGCCACCGTGCAGGCCCGGATCACCCGCGCGAAGAAGACTCTGGCGGCGGCCCGGGTGCCCTTCGAGGTGCCGTCGGTCCAAGAGCGGACCGAGCGCCTCGGCTCGGTGCTCAATGTGATCTATCTGATCTTCACCGAAGGTTCCTCGGCTAGCTCCGGTGACGAGCTGATCCGATTCGATATCGCGGGCGAGGCCCAGCGTCTCGCGCGGGTGCTGGCCCGGCTGATGCCGAGCGAGCCCGAGGTCTACGGTCTGCTCGCGCTGCTCGAACTGACCGCGGCGCGCTTCCCGGCCCGCACCGGACCGGACGGCGAGCCGGTGTTATTGGAACAGCAGGACCGCCGCCGCTGGGACCGCGCCGCGATCCGCCGGGGGCGGGCCGCCCTGGCCCGCGCGGAGCAGGTCGGCCGTGGCCTCGCGGCCTACGGCTTGCAGGCGGCGATTGCCGAATGCCATGCCGTCGCAGCCAGCGTCGAGGCGACGAACTGGGAGCGGATCGTGCTCATTTACGAGGCGCTGGGCAGACTGGCTCCGTCGCCGGTGGTCGACCTCAATCGGGCGGTGGCGGTCTCCATGGCACAGGGACCGGCGGCAGCGCTGCCGATCGTGGACAGGTTGGTGGTGGCCGAGGCGCTGTCGAATTCGCATCTGCTGCCGAGCGTTCGCGGTGAGCTGCTCACCCGCCTGGGACGCACCGATGAGGCGCGCACCGAATTGGAGCGGGCGGCACAGCTGTGCGGCAACGAGCGCGAGCGGGCGGTGTTGCGGCGCAAGCTCGCTGAGCTCGGCTGACGATTGGGCGGTAGCGTCCCTGCTTCGTACTCGAGCCGCACCGAGGACCTGAAATGGTCGCAGCTCAAAGTGTTGCTCCGTTGCGCTTCGGGCGCTCTTTGGGGACGAGCAGCGACAGCAGAGCGATGACCAGCCCGCCGCCGACCAGATACAGGCCCCAGCTGCCGCTGAGCAGATCGCGGTAGTCGCTGCGCAACTGTTGGTCGAACGGCTCGTCCAACCGCCACGCGAGCACGCCGAGTGCGGCCAGGCCGACGACGACGCCGAGCCAGCCGATCAGGCGGGAGCCGAACAGTGCGGCGAGCAACACCGCGACGGCGACGCCGACCACGACAACGGCCAGCGACGTCTGGAACGGAACCGACTGAGCACCGATCTGGTCCATGGAACGCCCGGAGCCGAAACCCGCACGCAGATCTTCGAGCCGAACGTCTCGGGCCCCGATCGTGCCGATGAGCGGACCGAACGCGCCGACGGCCACGGCGACAGCGCACACGAGCAGCAAAAGGTGGACAAAAGTTCGCATACTTCCACGGTATTGCGGTCCGGCTGTTCGCGTGAGCCCACCGGCGCACCCCGAGCTCATCGACGCAATTTTTCACAAGATCGCCCAGCATGCCGAACCATCCGGTCCGCGCGATCCAGTTGCGCCTGTTGGCGATTCGGGCGGCGGTCCGCGTCGTCGTGATCGGCGCGTTGGGTGTGGCCGGGCTGGTCACAGGGATCGTGCCAGGCTGTCCTCGCGCCCATGTTTCTCGTCCGAATGCCCGAGCGATCGGCCGGGGACTCGTAGGATCAGATGATGACGTTCCTCCGAGAATCCGAGGAACCTCCCGACCTCAGCAAGATCGAGAAGCGGGCACCGTCGGTCGCCCAGATGCTGGTCGACCGGGTAGCCGCGACTCCGGACGCGGAGGCGTTCCGATATCCCGACGGCGAGGGCTGGACCAGCGTGTCCTGGCGGCAGGTCGGTGACCGGGTCAACATCCTCGCCGCCGGGTTGATAGCGCTGGGAGTCGAGGCTCAGGACCGGATCGCGCTCGTGTCGTCCACACGGTATGAATGGGTGCTCGTCGATTTCGCCGTGATGTGCGCTGGCGCGGCCACCACCACCGTTTACCCCACCACCAATGCCACCGGCGTCACGTTCATCGTCGCCAACTCGGGCAGCCGTGTCGTCGTTGCCGAGAATCAGACCCAGGTCGACAAACTGATCGAGCACCGCGCAGAACTGCCCGACGTACAGCAGGTGGTGATCATCGACGGCGAGGGCAACGGAGATTGGGTGATCACTCTCGATGACCTCGAAGAGCGCGGACGGAAATCGCTTGCCGAATCGCCCGATGCGGTGGTCGCCCGCATCCGCGGGATTCGTCCCGAGCACCTGGGCAGCATCATGTACACCTCCGGCACGACCGGCACTCCGAAGGGGGTTCGATTACCGCATTCCGCATGGACCTACAGCGCCGCCGCGATCGATGCCCTGAATGTTCTCAGCCCGGATGACCTGAACTTCTTGTGGCTGCCGCTGTCCCACGCATTCGGCAAGGTGATGTTGGCGCTGTCACCGCTGATCGGCTTTCCCACGGCAATCGACGGCCGGGTGGACAGGATCGTGGACAACCTTGCGATTTTGCACCCCACCATCGTGGGGGCCGCCCCGCGCATTTTCGAGAAGGCGCACGCGCGCATCGAGGGCATGGTGGCTGAAGAAGGCGGGATCAAGAAGAAGATCTTCGACTGGGCGATCGGGGTGGGCCTTAAAGTCTCGCGTGCCACACAGGCCGGTGCGAAGCCGCCGCTGCTCGTTTCCTTGGAGCACAAGATGGCGGACCGGCTGGTGCTGTCCACCATCCGTGAACGCTTCGGCGGGCGGCTGCGGTACTTCGTTTCGGCATCGGCGCCCTTGGACCGCGATGTCGCGCAGTGGTTCGACGCGATCGGCATCACCGTGCTCGAGGGCTACGGCCTGACCGAGACCGCCGCCGCCTCGTTCATCAACCGCCCAGGCGCATACCGGTTCGGTACCGTCGGTAAACCGTTCCCCGGCACCGAGGTCAAGATCGCCGAGGACGGCGAGATCCTCCTCAAAAGCCCGGGCGTGATGAGCGGCTATCACGACCGCCCCGACGCCACCGCCGAGGCTTTCGACGCGGAAGGCTGGTTCTGCACCGGCGACATCGGCGAGATCGACGCCGACGGCTTCCTGCACATCACCGATCGCAAGAAAGACCTGTTCAAGACCTCCCAAGGCAAGTACGTCGCACCCTCCGCGATCGCCGCAACGTTCAAGGGACTCTGTCCGTATGCCGGAGAACTCATCGTCTGCGGCGAGACCCGACCCTATTGCGTCGCCCTGGTCGGTCTCGATGCCCAGGCCATCACCGAGTGGGCCGATAAGCACGGCCTGGCCGATATGCCGCTCGCCGACATCGCGCGGGACCAGAAGACCCACGACGTGATCGCCAGCTACATCGATGACCTGAACGCCCAACTCAATCGCTGGGAACAGATCAAGAGATTCGGGATCATCGACCGCGAACTGTCCGTCGAGGCAGGCGATCTCACACCGAGTATGAAGCTGCGCCGCAAAATAGTCATCGGCAATCTCGCGGACCGCATCGACGCCCTCTATGACTGAGGTCGAACGATGGAACGCGGAAGGCGCCACCTCCGGGGGGTGACTGTAGTGCCGTACCGGCAGAAGTCAGGGCAGCGGCGCCGACCACCGCAGCACCGTGCCCCGTTCCTCGCCTTTGGTCACACTGAAGCTGCCACCCGCCTGTTCGGCCCGGGTGGCCAGATTCGCCAATCCGCTCATGCGGGTGATGTCGCCGGGGATGCCGATGCCGTCGTCGGTTACTTCGATGGTGACGTCATCGCCTACACGCAGATGGACCGTCATCGTTGTGGCGTGTGCGTGCCGCACCACGTTGCTGACCGCTTCGCACAGTACCGCCTCGACGTCTTCGGATAGTGGCGGGGCCAGCACGGACAGCGGGCCGGCGAGTCGAACTATGGTGCGCAGACCGCTTTCTCCGATCATATCGGCGACAACGGCATGCAGGCGTTTGCGCAGCGTCGGGGCGTCCGCGGTGGTGCTGTGCAGGTCGAAGATCGAGTGCCGGATGTCTTGGACGATCGATTGGATGTCGGCGACGGTGTCGGTGAGTCGGGATTTGACCTCGGGTGCGTGGGCTCGCTGCGCGGTGCTCTGCAGTGAGAGGCCGACTGCGAACAGCCGCTGAATGACGTGGTCGTGCAGGTCACGGGCGATCCGGTCGCGGTCGGAGAGCACATCGAGTTCGCGCATCCGTCGTTGGATGGTCGCCTGTTGCAAGGCCAGAGCGGCCTGATCGGAGAAGGCGGCCATCATCAACTGCCCGGCCTTGTCCAATGGCTGTGCACCGGCCGGTTGTACGGCGGCGAGCACACCGATGACCGAATCCTTGGCCCGCAACGGAAGAATCAGCGCGGGTCCGAATTTCGAGGGCTCGTAGAAGACCGGCTGGAAGCGCAGTTCGTCGACCGCGACGAATTGGCCGGATCGGAACGCTTCGCCGGAATTCGATTCGCCCATCGGGATGTGCTCGCCGAGCAGTTCGTCGGCGCCGACGCCTGCGGCGGCGGCGACCACCAGCTCGGTGATGTCCTCGGTGGGGATGTCGGGGTCCTCGGGCAGGGCGAGGAAGGCGCACGCCGACTGGCTGAGGGTGAGGGCCCGGTCGGCGACGAGTTCGAGGGCGGTGTCGGGTTCGCCGCCTGCGAGCAGTTCGGTGGCCACATCGCGGTTGGCTTCCAGCCACTGCTGGCGAATTCGGGACTGTTCGTAGAGGCGGGCGTTGGCGATGGCGATACCCGCGGCGGCCGCCAGCGCCTGCACCACGACCTCATCGTCCTCGGTGAATTCCTGACCACCGGACTTCTCGGTCAAATACAGATTGCCGAACACCTCGTTGCGCACCTTCACCGGTACGCCGAGGAAGGTGCGCATCGGCGGGTGGTGGGCGGGGAAGCCGACCGAGGACGGATGCTTCGAAAGGTCGATCAGCCGAATGGGCTTCGGTTCTTCGATCAGCAGGCCGAGGACACCGTGACCGCGCGGCAGATCGCCGATCATGACCCGGGTCCGGTCGTCGATGCCCTCGTAGACGAATTCGGCGAGCTGATGACTGGTCTTATCGGTTTCGCGCACGCCCAGCGCCCCGTATTCGGCGTCGACCAGTTCGATGGCGGTGTGCACGATCGAGCGCAATGTGTTGTCCAGGTCGAGTCCGGCGGTCACCACCAGCATTGCCTCGATCAGCCGGTCCATCTGATCACGAACCCCCGCGATCTGCGCGATTCGGTCCTGGACCTCACCCAGCAGCTCACGAAGCCGCAGTTGCGGCAATGTTTCGGTCACCGGCATCTGGTCGGGCACGAGGAACTCGCGATCCATACCCAATTTTTGCATGAGCTCTTACCCCACGCCGTCGCGTGTCGAACCCCGCCGATGCCGATCGGTTTCTTCGTCTTGTACGCGTGGTCCCCGCACAGCACCACGACACCTGTATGGGTTTCCCGCAACTACGTCGCAGCGGCCGCGTTCAGTGCGCTTCGGCCGGTTCGACGAGTGTCATACCCGCGGTAGCGCCACCGCCGATGACGAATTCCGATCCGGTCGAGAAGGTGGCCCAGTTGACGATGAAGCCAACCATCGCCGCGACCTCCTCTGGCACCGAAACGCGGAAGCGGCTGGGCCGCAGCAATACTCGTATCGAAGCCGACTGTTCGGGGTGTGGATCGGTCCGGGGTGCAAACGAGCCTTCCGGACCGTCTGCGCGCTACCGTAGCCGGCCGACCCCAGCCGGCGTCCGAAGTCCCGCCAGGAGGGGTCGTCTTGCCCTACCTTCGGTATCGCCGCGGTGCGAGGGTGAATCGGGAGGAAAGGAAGGGATGGCGGTGATGGACCACGGACTGCCCGATGATCACACCGTGCGGGCGGCACTAGCGCTCGCGGTGCGGGCACCGTCGGTGCACAACACCCAACCGTGGCGGTGGCGGATCGCAGACCGCAGCGTCCACCTGTATCTGGATCCGACCCGGGCATTGCCCTCGACCGACCCCGACCAACGCGATCTCGTCTTGAGCTGTGGTGCTGCGCTGCATCATCTGCGCGTCGCGTTCGCCGCGCTCGGCTGGTCAGCGGTAGTGCACCGGCTGCCGAATCCGGCGCAACCGAACCACCTGGCATCGATCGAACCAGTGCGGCATCGGCCGATTCCCTACGAAATCGAACTGAGCGCCGCCATCACCCGCAGACGAACCGATCGCAGGCCCTTCAGTGCGTGGCCGGTGCCGCCGGGATACCTCGGGCTGGTCACCGAGCGCGCCGCGACCCTGGGTGCGACTGTGCGGCAGGCGGCCGATGGATCGCGCGACCGCTTGGTCGAAGCGATGCGGGCCGCGGCCGAGCGGCACGCGGGGGACCCGGGCTATCGACTCGAGCCGGCCGAGTGGAGTGGCAGGCACGATGGTGTGCAATGGTCTGACGAAGCGCACGAGTGCGACTGCGCCGAGCTGCTAGTGCTGAGCACCTCAGCCGACCATCGACTCTCGCGACTGTGCGCGGGTGAGGCGTTGAGCGCGGTGCTGCTGACCGCGACGAATATCGGGTTGGCCACCTGTCTGCTGACCGAACCGCTCGAGATCCCGGCGCTGCGGCACCGGATCCGCATCGGCGTCCTCGACGACTACGGCTATCCCCAGGCCGTGATCAGAATCGGCTGGGCGCCGACGA
The DNA here is from genome assembly GCF_053602975.1 of Nocardia sp. NPDC004278. Lineage (NCBI taxonomy): Bacteria > Bacillati > Actinomycetota > Actinomycetes > Mycobacteriales > Nocardiaceae > Nocardia > Nocardia sp. NPDC004278. Next base: position 54,064 of record NZ_JBSGEQ010000015.1, on the reverse strand, counting down.
GTGCCGAGACGCTGCCCGCCACGCCGCGGCGGGCGGTCGAGGACGTATTGGATCCCTTCGACGCCACTGAGGTGGCAGCATGCTGAACGATCGGGTGGTCCGCGGCCAGCCGATCACCTGACCGGGCGGCCGGGCCACTCGCGACTGGGCTATTTCGTTTCCGGCAAGCACTTTTCGACAAAGGGAACGATTATGGGCAATTCCGCAGCGCCGCAGATCATTGCGGCCGTCGACGGCTCGGCGAGTTCCTATGAGGCGGTTGCCTGGGCGGCGGTCGATGCCGAGCTGCACCGCTGCCCACTGCGCATTCTGACCTCGGTGGCCGTCCCCGACTTCGGCCCCGACCGCACTCTGAGCGAGGCGGACGTGGAGTGGCTGCGCCGCGATGGCGAGCGGATCCTGGTCGAGGCGGCCAGCCTGGCACGGCACACCGCGCCGGGGGCGGAATTGGAGCTGGCCACCGAGGTGATCTTCGCCTCGATCATTCCGACCCTCATCCTGCGCTCGGCGCAGGCCAGGATGCTGGTCGTCGGCAGCCGCGGCGTCGGCGCATTCCACCGTGGACTGCTCGGCTCGGTCAGCACCGCGGTCGCCCATCACGCGCATTGCCCGGTAGCGGTGATTCATGGCGATTCGGCGATCGACCCGGAATCGGCGAGTAAACCCATCCTGGTCGGCGTCGACGGCTCACGAAATAGCGTGCCCGCCATCGAGCTCGCGTTCGAGGAGGCCTCGCGACGCAAGGTGGGGCTGACGGCGCTGCACACCTGGAGCGATGCCAGCAGCGTCGATCTGCCGCATTCGGGCTGGGAGGCCGCGCGCGAGTCCGAGCAGGCGCTGTTGGCCGAGAATTTGGCCGGCTATCGCGACCGGTATCCGGAGGTGCCGGTGCAGCGGGTCCTGAAGCTGGACCGGCCGGTTCGAGCGTTACTGGACGAGTCGGCGAATGCGCAGTTGGTTGTGGTCGGCAGCCGCGGCCGCGGTGGGTTCGCGAGTATGGTCCTCGGCTCCACCAGCAACGCGTTGCTGCACACGGTGGAGTGCCCGATGATCGTCGTACGCAGCAGCTGAGCTGATTCCGCCGACGGCACGGGGTGTCCGGCAGACCGGGGTGGGGAACGGACTGACCTCGGCGAACCAGCCCACGACTGGAAGGCCGGGCGCGCGTGGTCGAGCACCGTGCCGCAGCTGATCATGGACCCAGGCGATGTGGTGTCCGGGACCGGCGGCCGGTGGTGAAGCGGGCGGCGCGTCGGTCCACGCGGTGGCTGGTGATGCGGAGGCGTTGTGGGGCAACGGGTTTCGGGGTGCGGAAGAAGTAATGTTTGCCGAGTTCGGCCAGCACCAGGTAGGCCAGGACCATAACGGTCAGGGTTAGGAAGAAAGCGCCGGGCAGCGGGGTGAAGCCCAGGTCACGGGCGAATGGTGTGACGGGGAGCAGGGCACCGGTGGTCACCGCGGCCAATGCGGCCAACAGCAGCGCGACGCTGGGGTGGCTGCGGAAGAACGGGGTGCGCCGGGTCCGGATGACGAACAGGACCAGGGTCTGGGTGGCCAGGGATTCGACGAACCAGCCTGTGTGGAAAAGGGTTTCGTCGGCGTGGAATACCGACAGCATGATCGCGAAGGTGGCGAAATCGAACAGCGAGCTGATGGGGCCGAAGACCAGCATGAAGCGCCGGATCAGCGCGACGTCCCACCGCGCCGGGCGCGCGAGTTGTTCGGGATCGACGTTATCGGTGGGGATGGCCAGTTGGCTGGCGTCGTAGAGCAGATTGTTCAGCAGGATCTGCGAGGGGAGCATCGGCAGGAAGGACAGGAAGGCGGACGCGCCTGCGGCACTGAACATATTGCCGAAATTGCTCGATGTGCCCATCAATACGTACTTCATGGTGTTGGCGAAGATGCGCCTGCCTTCCAGCACGCCATCGGCGAGCACATGCAGGTCCTTCTCCAGCAGCACGACATCGGCGGCATCCTTGGCTACGTCAGTGGCGGAATCCACCGAGATGCCGACATCGGCGGCATGCAGCGCGAGCGCGTCGTTGACGCCGTCGCCGAGGAATGCGACGTCGACACCGGAGGACCGCTGTGCGCGCACGATCCGAGCCTTCTGTTCCGGGTCGACCCGCGCGAATATCGTTGTGGTCGAGAGTAGTTCGCGCAACTCGGGTTCTTCGAGGCGGTCGATTTCTGGTCCGGTGAGCACACCGCCGTCCGGTAGCCCGAGTTCGGTGCAGACGTGCCCGGCGACATCCGGATTATCACCGGTGATCACCTTGACCGCCATGCCGAGGTCGGCCAGCCGCCGCAGCGCGTCGCGGGCGGTGGCCTTCGGTGGGTCGAGGAACACCAGGAATCCGTGTAGGCGCAGGTCGTGCTCGTCATCGGGGGCGAGTGTGTGCTGCCCGGGCGCCGGGCGGGTCGCCACCGCGACGATGCGGTGACCGGCCCGGAATTCACTGTCCAGCACGGTCTTCGCGGTATGGGGCAAGTCGGTGCAGCGGTCGAGTACGGCCTCCGGCGCACCTTTGGTGATGATCAGCGGCTCGCCGGGCTCGTCGGCGGTGAGCACGGTGACGAGTCGGCGGCGGTGGTCGAAGGGCAGCACGGCCAACTTGGTGTACCGTTCGGCGGCCGCGCGCGGTGCGGTCGGGGCCTCCCATAGGGCGGTGTCGAGTGGATTTCCATCGACGACGCGCGCGTCGCGCACGGTGGCGTCGGTGCAGACCAGGCCGAGCAGCATCGTTTCGTCCGACGCGGATCCGTCGGGACCGAGTGCACGCATGAATTCGATCCGGCCCTCGGTCAGCGTGCCGGTCTTATCGGTGAACAACACCTCGATATCGCCGAGATCCTCGATGCACACCAGCCGTTTCACCAGCACCTTTCGGCGCGCGAGCTGCCGGGAGCCCGCCGCCAGGCTGGTCGAGACCACGGCGGGTAGCAGCTGTGGGGAGATGCCGACCGCGATGGCAAGGGAGAACAGCAGCGCGTCCAGGATCGGGCGATGCAGCGCAATATTCACCGCGAAGATGCCGATGGTCAGTACCGCGGCGACTCGGACCAGCAGTAGCGAGAATCGGCGCAGGCCGAGCTGGAATTCGGTGTCGGGCTGACGTTTTCCGAGTCCGAGGGCGACCCGGCCGAAGACCGTCGACCCGGCGGTCGCGACCACCAGCCCGCGGCCCTGTCCGGCGCTGACCACCGTCCCCATCAGCGCGCAGCTGCTCAGCTCGGCCATCGTGGTTCCGGACGGCACCGGATCCACCGACTTCTCGACCGGAATCGATTCCCCGGTCAGGACCGACTCGTCGCATTGCAATGCCGTCGTACTCAGCAACCGGATATCCGCGGGCACGAGCTGTCCGAGCCGCAGTTCGACCAGATCGCCGGGCACCAGCTCGACCAGACTGACCGATTGCGCCGCACCGTCGCGAATCACCGTGGCGCGGTGCTGGATTCGATCGTGCATCGCTTCGGCGGTACGCTCGGCGCGGTACTCGTTGATCAGGCCCAACCCGACCGAGGCGGTCAGGATGACGCCGATGATGAGCGCATCGGTGCGCTCGCCGAGAAAGAATGACGCGGTGGCGGTGACCGCCAGCAAGAGCAGCAGCGGAGACCGCAACTGCCGTGCCAACACCGGCAGGAGACGGGCCTGATGTGAGCGAATCGCATTGGGCCCGACGGCCTGTCGGCGCCGTCGGAACTCCGCTCCTGTCAGGCCCGCGGCGGTGGTCGACAACGCCGAGAGCACGTCCGCGATCGGCATCGCACCGGCGAGCGTCACCTCGAGGTGGTCTGAAGTTGTTGTCACATGATCGACTCGGTGCGGTGCCGTCGTCATCGCGACCCGGTGTGGGTGCGGCGTGACCGTATCGATCGCAATCCCGCGCTGAGCATGTGGTGGGCGATCGTGGATATGCCGGTCCCGGGCCGGACGAATTCGACCGGAACCGTCATCACCGCGTCGACGATGGTGGTGTCCACTGCGGAAGACGCGGCGAGCACTTCAGATTCGGAGAGCATGCCGACCACCTGGTCCCGGTCGGCTACCACCGGCAGCGCGGCGAATCCGTCTTCGGTGAGTTGTTCGATGGCCTCGGTCAGCGATGTTTCCGGCCGAACCGTAACCACTGGTCGGCTGAGGATGTCGCGTGCGTGCATCGCTGCCACCTCATGAATAGTCGGACCTCTCCGATCATCATCGGCGCTGGTCCGATGTGGATTCGAGGGGCGAAGGTCCCGTTTCTGTCGAGGAGTCGGTCCTTTCGCCGCCCCGCGACCGATCCGCTCGACCATGTGGAAAGGATCAAGCCGGGCGCGCCGAGCGCGAACCCGCGTCGGTGGCCGCCGGACGGGTGTTGTGCGCATTCCGCCTCGGTGAATTCGCCGACGTGGCTTGGGAGAAGCGCCGGAACAGCTCGGCCTCTCGGAATAGGTGGTCGCGTGGTGGCTTGCCGCGTTCCGCGGTGTCGCTGTGATGGGGCCGACGTCCTCGATTCATGGGCCTTTCGGCCCTGTTCGGCACTGCCGCAGCACGGTTGGATTGCCAGCGTTGCGCCGCTGTCGGTTGAAAGGGGTTGGCGAGTGAGTACATCCGAGCTGTGGTCGACCAGGACGACCGCGCCGGCGGTGTGCACCACCCAGGGTGCGGTGGATCCCGTCCAGATCCGCGGGCTGCGGGAGATCGACCGGGGCCACCATGTCGGTGCACCGGCCCGGGTGCGGTGCACCGGCCCGCAGTGTCTGGATCGGCCGATGCTGGCACAGGCGAACGTGGCGTTCCGGGGTGCTGCTGTACGCATTCAGGTCCGGATCGGGCTACCGGGAGCGGAGGCCGCACGATCGTGATCGCCGCCGAAGACTTTCCGGGACGCGCGATCGTCGAACTCGATCGCGCGACGGCGCTGGACCTGCTCTCGACCGTCTCGATCGGTCGAGTGGTGTTCAGCCGCAACGCATTACCGGCGATCCGCCCGGTCAATCACATTGTCGAGGCGGATGGCAGCGTCATCGTGCGCACCCGCCTCGCGGCCCAGCTGACTTCCGCCGTGCGCGGCAATTCCGGTGTGGTGGTCGCCTACGAGGCCGACGAGATCGACCCGCAACTACACACCGGATGGTCGGTCGTGGTTACCGGTTTCGCTCGCACCGTTACCGATCCCGCCCGCATCGCCCGCTACGAGCGCCTGCTCCGTTCCTGGGTCGACCAGGTCATGGATACCGTGATCGAGATCGAGCCCTCGATCGTCTCCGGCGTCCGCCTCGTCGACAAGGCCGCCTGAGCGGATGTCCGTGGATCGTCGAATCGCGGGTCGGCCAAGGGGGGCTCGGTCACTCGCGATCGCATAGTGGTCCAAACAACTTTCGGGAAATACAACGCTCCGCATGGTGAGGCCGGGGGACGAGTTCGTGCGGCGCGGCGTCGTGCACCAGTGCACCGGTCACGGCGGGCGCAGGAAACCCAGCAATTCCCCAACGTCACGCTGGCGAATCAGCGCCGCCAGAAGCCTCGCGGTGCGGTCGCGGCACGCACTATAGGGCGATTCGATGCTCGTCCGCGCCTGCCAATTCGATCACCACGATCGGATCGGTCAACGGCATCCGCACCCGTGGAAATGCCGCCTGGTAGACCGCTGCCGCTTCTTCGTGTTCCAGCGAATCCGGTTGTGCCACATGGCCCGTGCTGCGATGCCACCGGCCATCCAGCAACACCGAAAGTGGCCGGGGTGTGCGGAAGTTGCGCCACCATGTCTTTGTGTCAGCGCGACCGACCCGGACGACGACGCTGTCGCCCATGCGGGCATACGACACTGGTAGGGCGATATGACGCCCCGAAAGCCGCGCTTGATAGCGCAGCTGGCACAGGTTGTTGCCCAGCCCGAGGGCGAGCGGGGAGCGCAGTGCCGACAAGATCGCGGATGCGTCGAACTCCTGTTCCTGATACCGACTCGTGCTGGTTGTCATGTCTCAATGATCCTGCCGTCGCATGGTGCGAAGGCAGGACCGAATGGCACCGGTCAGGTAGTCCTTTGTCCCTGAGAATTACCCTGGTGGCCCCGAGACCAGGCCATGACGGTATCGGCCATCCCTCGGACCCTGATTGCCGTGTTCGACATCGCACCGATGCGTTCCGAGACCTGGGAGACAGCCGCGATGGTATCTCGCGGTGGCGAACCGATCTGGCGGGCGACCGGCTCGCCGATATCCAGGCGTAAGACACTGCTGATCATCGGCGGCGACGACAACGTCGTGTTCGAGTTCGATCAGCTCGCACAAGCACTGATGCGGTGCGAAACCGCGTTCGCCGTCGTATCCGGCGCGCCACCCGTCTCGGGCGATCTTCGCGTGCTCGGCGCGTCATCTGGAAGGGATGCGAAAGCCCTCCACTCGATCGTCAAAGGTCCCTACCCCTGCAGGGTATGGATAGCGCAGGATCAACTTCATCGTGATACCGCGATAGCTGCGGACCGGCCATCATGCCGACTCGGAGCTCCCGGAAAGAGAAAATGATGACATGAATCCCATACAAATGCTGTGTCATTGGATGTGCAGCCTGATGGGCGGCTGTCCGATGATGGGCAACCCGATGTAATAAGTCGCTGTGTTCGGCAGCCGCGCCACGTTGCCGCTGCGGCGAGCGAGCTGGTAGAGCTGCATAGCCGGTCGCGGTCGGGCCGCTATCGACGCCATCATCTACAGCGGGCGCACGACTTCGTCTACCTCACCGATCTGTCGGCCGTTGAGCGGTCAAGTCGAGTTGGTTGGCGGCGCTGAGACATCCGCGGTGGCCCGACGTAGCAATTCGGCTCCGGCGGCCCGGTGCAGCAGCGCGAGGACCTCGTCGTCGGAGGGGCGACGGAACAGCGAATACCATTCGCCGGCGGTGGAAAGACTCGGCGGTGTCCGCAGGCAGATCACGTCATCGGCCACCCCGGAAAGTTCGGTCACTACGGCGCTTGTGCCTACCGGGGCGGCCAAGACGATCCGCCCGGCACCGTGGACCTTGACTATCTGGCAGGCGGCTCTAGCGGGGGCACCGCTGACGATTGCGTCGACCACGATGACCGCGGTACGCCGGGTCAACGGAATGCGCGGACACCCTTCCCGAACTCTGCGGAGCTGAGTGTGCAGCATCTTGCGCTCTTGCAGGTCTATCGCTGCCATCTGCGCGGCGGTCACCCCGCTACGAGCGACTGCGGCGTCATCGATCACCCGGACACCGTCCTCACCGATTGCGCCGAACGCGACTTCCGGCCGATACGGGACCCTGAGCTCGCGCACCACGATCACATCCAACGGCGCATTCAAAGCACGTGCAACCTCGAATGCGACCGGAACACCGCTCGGCGCCAGGCCGAGAACCACAATGTCTTGCCCTCGCAGGGACCCCAGGCGCATCCCCAGTTGCCGTCCTGCATCGAACCGATCGATGAACACCATCGCAATACTTCCTGTTCGATCTATCCAGATTCCGGTTCAGGGCACGCCCATCGATAGGTCCTGATGTCGCCGATGCGAGAGTCGTTGCCCCGAGGTCGTCACCGCCGATCGCTGCCGGTCTGCCATCCGGTCTCCCGCCATTCTCGTTCCCAGCCGGCCCGACGTCGAGCGCCCAATGCCCACACAACGAACGCGACCAGGGCCAGGACGGCGCCCCAGATTTCGACCAGAACGGCCAGGCCGACTTCGATCCCGTTGCCGACGGCGACACCGGACCGCTGCGGCGGACCGGTTGGAGTGCCGTCCGGGGCGAGCCACACCGTGACCGCATCGCCGCGGGTCGCCGTATCCGGGACCGTAATCGTCGCCGTACCGGATCGGCCGTCCTGATTCCAGCGCACCGGCGCTTCGGAGTGGCTGTCGGTCATCGTCGACCGCGCCGACACCGTCGCGGTGTGCTTCGATTCGCCCGAAATCGTGCCCGTGACAGCGACTTTCGTCGAATTGTCGGAGCTGATCCGCGCCGCCGCCGCGGTATAGCCCGCGGTCCCCGCCGCACCCGCGATCGGAATGGCGACCAGCATCGCGACAGCGGCCAGCATCCAGACCAGCGCCTCGAATCGATCCGACGCCCGCATCAGCGGACTGGTATTCCACGGTCGCGTCCGCCAGATACGGACCGACAGCGACGGGTACCGCGACACCCGGATCACCTCTTCTCGACGGCACCGCCACTTTGGTGAATTCGTGGCTGGCTGCCTGGTTCGAGCATCTCGCTCGGCGCCGTCGCGGAGCAGAGACAAAGGTCACCGCGTTAGCGAGTCCTGTGGCCCTCGCATCCGAGGTCACAGGCCCATCGCCCGCGTGTCGTCGTCGGCTGCCCGGCGCAGCCGTGCGAGCCGAGTTTCATTCGGGCCCAGCCCGGGGTCCGGTGCATCGTGCGCCATATCGCACGTCTCCCGACGAGATCTGCTCCGCTCGAGCAAGGACGACACCATTGTCGAGGCCGAGATCGGCGCCCTATGCGGGCAGCAGCAAAGTATGGACCATCGACGTGGCATCCGACCGACGCAGGCCACATCGCTCCCGTGGAGCACGTGTCATCGGCACCGATCCGAGTCGTATCCGCGGATCGGTGGCGGGCCGTCAGAGTTGGATGCCGACTCGCGCGATACCGTTGTGGCAGTAGGCCGACACCGGAAGGTTTGCGGCGGCGACCAACCGCATCAGCCTGGTATTCGCCGGAATCAGTTCGGCGACAAATCGTTCGACGCCGCGTTCACGCGCGAGTCGCGCCAGGCGGTGCAGGAGTTCGAGGCTATATGCGCCTATCCGGCCGTCCTGATCGGGAGCGATGGTTATGGCTAACTCGGCCGTCCTGGTCGTCCCGAGCACGATGAAGTTGCCCAGGCCGACGATCCGGTCGTCGACGAAGGCACCGAGCGCACAGTGCGCAGGATCGCGCACGACGAGGGCGCGCGCGACATTGGGTAACTCGGTCGGGCGCGGCTCGAGAATTCGGAAGAGGCTGTCCTTATCGGGCATCCCGGCGTGCAGATCCGCGACGGCGGCGGCATCGGCGGGGCCGAGCGGGCGGACGGTGCAGGTTTCGGTCGAGCTGATCATGCAGTGGTCTCCGAGCCGAGTCGAATAGCTTTCTAGAGCATCTCTGAACGGAGTCGGATCCGAATGGGGCCGAAGGTCCCCAATCGAGGACCGAACAGCACTGCTGGTCGTCCGGGCGTTCGGCGGGATCCGCGCTCGAACGATGGCGCCGCTCCGCGGTTCGGGTGACCATGACGGGGCAATGGGCGTGCTGCACAAGGAAATTGGATATAGGGCCGAGCAACCGGCAGGTGCAAGCCGCCCGCCGACCATGATCCATTGCGCGTTATCCGTCATATCGTCGAGCGTCGGGCGATAGTTCGGTCGATATGGGCCTTACGCCCGGTCCCGAAAGTCCATGCTCACTGGCCGCCGATCGCGGCTGGTGCGACCGGACAGTGTGATGGCGGGTGCGGTCTTTGCAGAGGCGCGCTCGGCGCACCGGTTGTCGTCGGTCCGGCCGAGGTCGGCCTCAGAATTGATGCGCGATCCGGTCGGACCCGGTATGTGCGAGGCGTTCGCCCCAAGCGCGAGCGCATTCCAACGCGCCTGCGGCCAATGGTCCGGTGACGCCGTCGACCGAGAAGTCCACCGGCTCGTCGACGAGTTCATAACCCAAGTGCCGCAATCGCTTACCGACACTGCGGGCGGCCGACCCCGGCAACCACGATGGCTTCACGGCCTTGGTGCCGAAGGCTGCGGCCTGGGTACCCGGCACTACCGGCAGCGCCCGGTCGAGCCATTCTCGGATGCCGATCTCGACCGGGACCAGCGCGTCGGTCGCTTGCGCAGCATCACGGCGGGTCCGGGGTCGGCTGAGCCCGAGCATATGCGTCGGCCCGCCCACCACCAACAGATCCGCAGTTGGCTGGGGCAGCTCCGCGGCGGCCGCCACGTTGAGCAACTCCACGGTGGCGTACTCGCTGAGCCCCTGAGCGATGGCGGCGGCGATGGCGGCGGTGTTGCCGAACATCGATTCGTAGATGACCCGCGCCAGCATGTCGGTCTCCTCGTACTGCGGAAAGCTGGGTGAAGGTGATGTCAACGCTACGGGCGGACGGTGCCGCCGAACAGGGCCGAACCGACGCTCAGCGGGGGACCTTCGGACATCCGAGGGAGTTCGCGATGACTTTCGGCCGTCGCGTCGGAGTCTGCGGCGCACAATGCTGGAACGGTGAGCGGAGATCAGCCGCGGCGAGCGAGTCGGCGCAGGCGTTCGTGCTCGAGGACGAACACTGTGACGCTGGTGATGAAGCACAGTGCGGTGATAATGGCCCCGAGAGCGGCCCAGCCCGCGAATCCATAGCCTGCCGCGGTGAGGGTGGATGCCAGGCCCACAACTCCGGCGATGAAAAGCACGATACCGGGGATGTTGTATGGATCGGCGAGGCTTTCGCCGGGCTTGCTGTGGTACGGCTCGCCGGATGTCCTGTCGCTCACGGTATTTCCTCCAGTGTCGGTTGAGATCGGGCCGCGGCGGGGCGGTTTCGCCGCGGCCCATCGATCACCCTGCCCGCGGGGAGCCCGTGCGGGCAGGGGCGTTGGTCCTGTGGGAATCGGACCAAGGTCATATTTCTGGCCGACCCGGTCCACATCAGCGAGCCGCAATGCGTCCGAACTCGCCACATAGTCGCCCGTTTCGACTCGGACCTCACGAAATATCCTGGGCGTGAGCGTCTCTCGAACTCGGAGCCGATCGCCACGGTCGAAGATCCCGGCATCACCGGCGTGCGACCTTCGGGGCGGGTCGGCGATACCTCCGGGGTGGTGGGACTTCGTGCACGAATCCCGGGTCGACCTGGCGCAACTATGCGGCAGCGTGTTCTTGCTCATCGTCGGTGCGGGCGCCTACTCGGCCGACGCCGCGCTGGGCCGGGGCACTGCTTCCTGATATACCGCGCGATGGTCCGCCGGGCGACCCCCGCGCTCGCCCGGTGGGCCGGCATCAGGTGCGGTATGTGCGCGCGACCAGGGCCGAGCGTAGGTACCAGAGCCCGGACGGCTGGGACGGATCGAATCCGGTGAGCTGTCCGATGCGCTTGAGCCGGTAGTCGACGGTATTGGTGTGCACGTGCAGGACCCGGGCGGTGCGCTGGCGGTTGAGGTTGTTGCCGATATGGCGTTGCAGGGTCTCCAGCAGTTCGGGGTGTTCGTCGAGGGGATCGAGCAGCGAGCCGAGGTATGCACGGCCTGGACCGGGCCGGGTGAGCTGGTATTCGAGGGCGAGTTCGTCGAAGTGATACAGCCCGGCCACTGCCTGCAGCCGCTGCACCATATCGAGCAGCTCATGCGCCTGGTCGGCCGCGTTCGGAATCTGTTCCGGCGTTGCCTCGACCATTGTCACGGTGATCCCGACCTGCGCGGCGTGCGACATGCGCGTCACCAGAGCTTCGAGCTGATCGTTGTCGAATTGCGTCGCGGGGATCAGCACGGTGCCGCCGTCCACGCTGAGCAGCGACAGCGCGCTGGCACCGCATCGGGTCGCGAGTTCGGCCTGCAGGCGACGCAGCTTGCGCCGGGCCACCACCTGGGCGTCGAGCATCGGATTGTGCTCATCACGATGGGGCGGAATGGCAACGGCGAGAACGCTATAGGACTCGGCGATGGCGATCCCGCATTCGCGTGCCATGGTCGAGGTGCTGTGCCCGCCGAGCAGCGCCGAGGTGAGGGTGTGCACAGCGGTGTGGTGCTCGCTGACGGCCGCGCGCAGCTCCCGGACATAGGCGACCGAGATCGCCGAGGTGAGCTTGTCCAGCAGTGCGATGACCATCTTCGCGCCGTCGACGAGATTGTCGTAGTCCTTCGTCGTCGCCTTGGACACCACCAGGTCGAGGCCCATCTGGAAGCCCTCATGGATGGAATGCAGGATGGTGTCGATCGGCACGCCCTCGCGGGCCCACCCGGCGGCGTGGTCCTCGAGCCGCCGCACCTTTTCCGGGATGTCCCTACCGTCCAGCATGCTGACCGCAATCTCGAGGCAGACGCGGGTGCTGGCGGTGAAATCGCCGGTGATCGCTTCGCCCGGCATCGTCGCGCACGGGATGACGTTGTCGACGAAGTGGCCGACCATCTGCCGCGACAGCGCGCGGACGTCCTTGAGTGGCGACGACATCGGCTTACCCGAGAGGGTCAGAGTCGGCCGGGTCGAGTGGTCGACGGACATAGGCGACTCCTTTGGCCCCGATGTTGCTGTGTGGCGTATTCACACTAACTGTCCGAGGTCGGCCATGGACCGGTTCGCTCGGTTCTGTGAGAGTGCGCTAGCCCGGCCGGGATGCCCTTGTGACCGGTCACAGTGTTTCAGAGGAGCTACCGACGAGTAATGAGAGCCGTCACATCCGTGGATCGGACCAAAAGTTAGCCGGGAGTCCGGGCCGTGCGGGCGCCGTGCGACATGACGTAAAAATGGGGTTACGTGACTTTGCATTCAGCGCGGAATGTGTTAGCGCCCAATGCAAAACAAAAATACCGATGAGTTGGTTTGGAATCTCCGCTGTCCGCTCAGTGAACCGGGCGTGAACAGCGCATTTATTGGAAATTGATCCAGTCATCCGGTGGTGCGGCCGAATTGATGAATTATCTGTGACGTTGAATCGCGGATTGTGTTGTCTCAGACGGGGACTCGTTAGGCCCCCTTTTTGGTGGGTACGCGTGGGTCTCGTGCACTTTGCCGAGTCAGATTAGCGAAACAGTTGCTAACGGCTTGAACCGGCTGTGCTGCAAGGCTATTGACATTGCCAGCTGCAAATCGGCGGTGTACAGATGTGTGCATGCGCCGCTGTGATTGCTAACAGTTGTGCACATGGACGAGATATTGGACGTGACAGTCCCGATTGCCGTATCGGAGGGCAAGTGAGCGCAGTCTCGACTGGCGTTGAATTCCGCAGTGACCAGCAAGGATTCATGATCTGTTCGGTGGAGTCCGCGGTCTCGGGCTGCGTTGCGCGCATGGCGGACGCGGCAGGTTCGAGCGCGACGGAGGGTGAGTGATGACCGGGTTGAACCATGTTGACGAGCAGGTGCGCGAACTCTTTTCGCGAGGGCTGCGGGTGTCCGAGATCGATGTGAATACGCCGTTGCTGGATTATGGCTTGGACTCGGTACGGTCGGCCGAACTCGTCATCGAACTCGAGCGCACCTTCGGCATCGAGATCTCCGACGAGGAGGCCGCGGCGCTGCACACCGCCCGCGACGTAATCGACTGTGTGGTAGCCAAGTCCGCCGCGAATCGGCACTCGGGTATCGGAGCGTAGGCCTTGTCCGCAAGCGTTATGTTTCGGGAACAAATAAATACTGCTGCCATTGTTTCCGAACACGAATTATTCGAAGATTTCGCACGGTACAACCGTCCGGGGCTGGCTCGGCTGCTGCGTGCGTGCCATCTGGATCTGGTGTACACGGGCGCCGAAAGTGACTACCTGATCCGCCCCGATGGTGCACGGGTATTGGATCTGGTCAGCGGTTTCGGGGCGGCGCTGTTCGGGCACAACCATCCGGCGCTGGTGCGGGTGGCGACCGCGCGGCTCAATCAGCAGACCCCGTTCGTCGCCCAGGGCAGCGTCCGGCCCGGAGCCGCGCGGCTGGCTCGTCGGCTCTCGGCGGCGGTGGCGGCCAGCACCGGCCGTGAGTACGTGGTGACCTTCGGATCGACCGGTGCGGATGCGGTCGAGGCGGCGATCCGGCACGCGGCCGTCGCGCATGCGCGTGCGCTCGGCGAGCTGGAGACCGAACTGCGCCGCACATTGCGCCGGGTTCGGCGCGACGGTCTGCACGATGTGCGTCCGATCGCCATGGCCGACAATCGATCCGGTGCCACCGGCGACGACGGCCGTTCGGTCGCGGAGATTCTTGCCGAATCGCTGCGTGAGATCGATGAACTACGCCGTCGCGGACCGGTTTTCGTCTCGCTGGCCGGAGCCTTCCACGGCAAGACGGCCGGTGCGTTCGCGCTGACCGAGCAGGCCGATACCCCGGCGGATCTGGTGGTGCGGGGTCCGCAGCGGCGCAGGCTCGACACCTGGGAGCCGGACGAGGTCGCCGCGGCGTTCACCGAGGAACTGCGACCGATATGCCGGATCACCTTCGACGGCACCGGTCGGCCGGTCCGGTCGTGGACCCGGATCTCGCCGATCGCGGCGATATTCGCCGAGCCGATCCAGGGCGAGGGCGGTGTCCGCGAAGTTCCCGCGGCAACCCTGCGCGCATTGCGCGGTTTGGCCGATCTGCACACGGCGGCGCTGGTTTTCGACGAGATCCAGTGCGGCATGGGCCGCACCGGAACCTTCCTCGCGTCGACGCCCTCGGGGGTCGCGGCGGACTACTACCTGCTCTCGAAATCGCTGGGCGGCGGCTTGGTGAAGATCTCCGCCCTATTGGTCGACCGGCAGCACTCCATCGCCGATTTCGGCCGCTACCACACCTCGACCTTCGCCGATGACGACCTGTCCTGCGCTGTCGCCGATGCCGCGCTGGACCTGCTGCGGGACAACCAGATCCGCATTTCCGACACCGGCGCGCACCTGCGGTCCCGGCTCGATGCGGTGGCGCGACGCTGGCCGAAGGAGATCGTCGCGGTCCGCGGTCGCGGGCTGCTGCAGGGCATCGAACTAGCGCCGCTGGAACCGGCATCGGCACTGCTGCGCGAGATCTGCGATCCGGAGATGTTCGGATACGTGGTGGCAGGCTATCTGCTGCACACCCACCAGATCCGTATGCTGCCAACGCTTTCCGCGCCGACCACGCTGCGCATCCAGCCCTCGGCTTTCCTCGCCGATGCAGAGCTGGACCGGCTGGCGGCGGCACTCGACGATCTCGCCGCACTGCTGCACCGCGGCGACTACCCGCGACTGCTCGCGCATCTGGCCGCACCGGTAACCACGAATTGGCCGGTGCCGGAATATAAGTCGCCGTCGCGACGGCGCACCAACGAGGTCGCGCGCGACTGGAGCGCCCCGCCCCGGGTGGTCTTCCTCGCCAATCTGCCCGATGCCGCGGATCTGCGCAGATTCGCACCGGAACTGACCGAATGGTCCGACGGTCAGTTCGCCGCAATGTTCGAACGGCTGCGCGGGGTGGCCGAACCCTTCGAACTGACCAGGCAGATTGTCACGTCGCCGACCGGCGCCGCGGTCGAGGTCTGTTTGATCGCGGTGCCGATCTCGGCCGAACAGATCATCGAATGCCAGCGTGCCGGGCATCGGGCCTGGCTGCGCGATCTGGTACTGGAGGCGGTGGAGCAGGCGATCGCCCTGGGCGCCACCGTGATCGGGCTCGGCGGCTACACCTCGATCGTCACCAACGCCTCGCGCGATGTCGTGGAGGACACCGTCAAGGTGACCTCGGGCAATTCGCTCACCGCGGCCTGCGCCTTCGAGGTGGTCCGGGCCGAACTCGCCCGCCTCGAACCGGGGCAGCGACGGGTCGGAATCCTCGGCGCGCTGGGCAATATCGGCGCGGTGATGGCGGAACTGCTCGCGCCGCTGGCGGATTCGGTGACCCTGGTCGGGCGCGCCGGATCGGCGTCGCGGCTGAAACGGGTCGCATCCGCGCTGCCCGGCGCGGTGACGGTCAGTGAGGACCTGACCGCGCTGCGCACCTGCCGCATCGTCCTCACCGCCACCAATTCGGCCGTGCCCGTGGTCACCGCCGAGCGGCTGGCCGCCGACCATCCGGTGCTCGTGGTCGATCTCGCGGTCCCCGGCGATGTGGATCCCGCGGTGTCCCACCAACCGAATATCACCCTGGTCTCCGGCGGGCGCATGGCGCTGCCGCTCGGCCAGACACCTCCATTTCCCGAAACCGGGCTGCCCGCCGGGGTGGTCTACGCCTGCATGGCCGAAACCATTCTGCTCGGTTTCGAACCGCGCACGGCGAGTCCGTCCTATGGCGGCCTGACCGCGGCAGGTGTGCGCGCCGCGCACGATCTGGCCGCCCGTCATGATGTGCGCCCGGTTCTGCTTCCGACAGGAGCTCCCACCGTGTCCGAAACTCCCACCGCAGCCACACCTGCCCCGATGTTCCTCGGCGCGGCCGATTTCGCCCCGGACCGCGCCGGTGGCAAGGCGGGCACGCTGCACGAATTGATCGTCGCCGGATTCGAGGTCCCGCCCGGCTTCGTCGTCACCGCCGATCTCGATCTGGCCCGGGTCTCCGACGAGGACCTGAGCGGCTGGGTGCGCGCACTGGGCGGATTCCCGGTCGCCGCGCGCTCGAGTGGTGTGCTCGAAGACCTCGATGACGCCAGCTTCGCCGGTCAGTACGAGTCCTATCTCGACATCACCGATGTCGCGGCCCTGCGCGGATTTATCGGGCAGTGCCGAGAGTCGGTGCACAACGAGCGAGTTCGCACCTATCTGGCCAGGCACGGGTACCGCGAGGCAGGCGCCTCGGTGGCCGTGCTGGTGCAGCGCATGGTCGAGGCCCGCTGTGCCGGAGTGGGTTTCAGCATCGATGCGCTCACCGGCATCGAAGACAATGCGGTCGTCGAAGCGTGCAACGGTCTAGGCGAACGACTCGTCTCCGGACATGTCACGCCGACCAGGTACACGCTGCGGCTGTTCGACGGTTCGGTGGTCGAGCGGGTGGCGGGCGATGAGGATGTGGCGTTGAATGCCAGCGCCACTGCCGAACTCGCCGCGCTCATGCTCGCGGTACAGGCGCACCGGCACCGTCCGCAGGACATCGAATGGGCCATCGACGGCGACGGAAAGCTGTGGCTGCTGCAGGCGCGGGCCATTACCGCAATCACCTGGCGCACCGATATCGACCAGTTCTCCGATGCCGATCTGCGTGACGGCGGCGTCTCGGCGCGGGTCTGCACGCCGATGATGTTCTCGTTGTACGACAACGCCTTCCAGCATTCGATGCAGCAGTTCATGGAGCGGTTGAAGCTGACCGAACCCGGTGTGGAGCCGGACTGGATGGCCATGTGCTACGGCCGCGCCTACTGGAATGTCAGCGCGGTCAAGCAGTGCTTCTTCCGCATTCCCGGTTTCGACGAACAGCATTTCGATGATGACCTCGGCGTGCTCAACGACTACGGCCCCAACGGACCGCACCGCACCCCGACCAATGCCAAGACCATCGCCAAGGCGCTGCCAGCGGCGTTGGCCGTGCCTAAGAGCTACCAGGATCAGTTGGCCGCGGTCGACGCATTCGCGGCCGAATGGCCCGCGAAGCACGCGGTATGGCGCGAGCGGGTTCGAGAACTGCCGCGGACCGATGCGGCCACTTTCGTCGCCGATCTGGCGGACTGCCTGCTGACCTTCCACGCCAACACCGAGCGCGCCTACTTCACCACCATCTACAACAACTCCAGCGTGCAGACCGACTTCAAGCAGCTGCTCGACAAGGTCGACGCCGCGACCGGTGTGACTACCTCGGCGATAGATCTGATGGGCGGGCTCGCCGATATCAGCCATATGCAGCTGCAGCGCGGCATTGTCGAATTGCACCGGGTGGCAAGCGCGCACGGACTCGACAGTCCCGAGTGGACGGAGGCCATCGACGCCTTCCTGGACGAGCAGGGTTTTCACGCCGATGCGGAGCTGGATCTGACCAGCCCGCGCTGGTCGGAGGAGCCCGAGCGGGTGCGATCGATGATCGCGGTCATGCTCGAACACGGCACCGCGCCAGCGGATCCCGATGTGACGCTGGTGGATCAGCGCAAACGCTACGAGGACGAACTGGCCGCGGTGCGGGCTCGGGTGCGGGCCAAGCCGCTGGCGCGGGTGAAGCACGCCAAGGCGCTGGACAAGCAGGTCGATCGGATGCGGCGGTATCTGGTCGCGCGTGAACGCATGCGGGAGTTCTCCTCGCAGTGCTATGCCATCGTGCGCGCCTATGTCGTCGAGGCCGGGGTGCGGCTCGCCGCGGCGGGCACGCTCGAGCAGGCCGACGATGTGTTCCAGCTGTCCATCCACGAGCTGAGCGATCTCGCGGCCGGACGGGTGGAGAGCGCCACGCTCGCACCCCAGATCGCCTACCGCCGTGCCGTTTACGCGGGCTATCGGGATCTGGTGCCGCCGCATGAGCTCGGCGGTGGTGTCACGGTGGGCGCGGTCCGCGAGATCGGCGACGGCGATCTGACCGGACTCGGGTGCAGTCCGGGTGTCGCGGAGGGCACCGCTCGGGTGATCACCTCGCTGGCCGATATCGATCAGCTGCGCGAGGGCGACATTCTCGTCACCCGGTTCACCGATCCGGGGTGGACGCCAGCGCTCGGATTGGTCGCCGCCGTGGTGACCGAGGTCGGCGGGATGCTCTCACATGCCGCGGTCATCGGGCGGGAGTACGGAATTCCGGCGGTGCTCAATGTTGCCGGTGCGACGACGGCGCTGCGCTCCGGACAGCGGATCCGGGTCGATGGCGGTACCGGAGTCATCAGTGTGCTGGAGGCTGCGGTCTCCGCCGAGGCAGCGCCGGTTGCGCTGGTGTCCGCCAGCGGCGACCACGAGCAAATCCTCGCGGCCGCCGTCCCGGAACCGGAGCCGTCGCGGGAGCGTCCGGTACCCGCCGAACCACCGGTCCCGCAGTCGGATGAGCCCGCGGGTGCGGTGCCATTGCGGCCCGCGCAGCCCGAACAACAACTCCAACCCCCGGAGCATCCGCGTCCGGCGGCCAGCAGAACGGATGAACCACTGAGTGCACGCAAGCGCCTGATCTGCATCGCCGGTGCCGACGGATCGGGTAAGACGACCCAGGTGGCCCGCATCGCCGCGGAATTCGAGGCACAGGGCCAAAGCGTTGCCGCCGTGACCATTTGGGACGCATTCCTCGATCCGAAGGTCTCCTCGAAACTGCCCTGGCGCAGTCCGGCCGAGATCTACGGTTACCTGAAGCTGCTGTCTCCGCTGAGCCGGGCGCACTTCCTGTTCCACGCCATGCAGCTGTCCTTCGATCTGGCCGCCGAGCGCGGCGCGGACATCCTGCTGGCAAATGCCTACTGGTACAAGTACTTCGCCACCGAGGTCGCCCACGGCGGCGATGCGATGGTGCTGCGCAAGCTGGCGGCCGGTTTCCCGGAACCCGACCGCACCTTCTACCTCTCGGTGCGTCCGGAGGATGCGCTGGGGCGCAAGCAGTTGCGCAGCGACTACGAAAGCGGCTACGGCGACGAAGCGACCTTCCTGGAATTCCAGCGTCGCAGCCACGACGCATTGGAGGCCCTGTCGGCGGAGTTCGGCTGGATCCGCCTGGACGGCACCGCCGCCCCGGCCGAGATCACCAGGGCCGTACTCGCCCAACTGCGGGAGGACGACCGGTGAGCACCGAAACAGTATTGCGCGGCGATTCGCTGGGAGCCGACGCTCGGGCGACGGGCCGGGCCCGCCGTGTCGCGATCGTCGGCATCGATGGCGCTGGCAAATCCTCGGTGCTGGCACGATTGCGCGAATTGGTACCGGCCACCGGCTCTTTCGCCTCGATGACCTGCCCGGACTTCCACAACACCAGGAATGTGCCGCTGACCGAGCTGTCCGAGCAGCTCAAGGCCTTCAGCGTCGGATGTGACGAAATCGCCAGCCTGGAGATGAAGGCCACGGCGATGTATCTGCAGATGACGCTGTTCGGACCGGTGGAGCGGCATTTCCTGAACACCTGGTCGCCGGATGTGCTGGTCTTCGAACGGCATCCGCTGATCGAACTGCTGGTCTACGGACCGCTGTATGTCGCACTGGCCCGCCCGGAATGGAACGGTCACGACCGCGCGGCGGACATCGCGGCCGTACTGGATCGCCACCGGCCGGGCACCTTCGATGACATCCTGGCCTGGCAGCGGTCCGAATCCACCCGTCTGGGCAGCTCCCCGGATATCTGGGATCTGCTCTCGGAAATCGCGGATCTGGTGCGCCGGGACGTGACCGAATCGGTCCCCGGCTTCGCCGACCGGTTCCGCACCACACTGCCCGATGCGGTGCTCTGGCTGGACGCACCGCCGGAACAGGCTGCGGCTCGGTGTGCGCAACGTTCGGGGGACGGGCCGAAGGAGGCCCACGAAACCGCAGAGCGGCTCGGAGCCCTGCGTGACGGATATCTACAGGTGCGCGACACCCTCGCGGCGGCCTTCCCCGAAGTGGAATTCCACCGCATCGACACCGCCGACGGCGTCGACCTGGAGGAGTCGGTGCGCGCCTGCGTGACGGAAGGGAAGTTGCTCGGATGAGTACACAGGCAGGCACCCCGGCCACCGCGATCGAGGCCCGGGTGCGCGCCATTGTCGGTGAGGTGCTGTGGGTTTCGGCGGACGATATCGACTCCGCCGCCCAACTGATCGACTACGGACTGGATTCGCCGACGGCCATCGAGCTGACCATTCAGCTGGAGCAGGCGTTCGGCATCAGCATTCCGGAAGACGCTGCAGCACAGTTGAATACGGTCGGCGAGATCGTGCAGTACGTGCGGGGTGAGCAGTGACGGTGCCGACTCCCCAGCATCCGACGATCGTGCACGCGCTGCTGGCCAATGCCGAGCGTGCCGCCGCTGGTCCCTCGACGATCTTCGTTCCGGAGCGTGGCGGTGACGGCTCCGGCGGCGAAACCGCCTGGCGCCATGATGATCTCGCGGCCGCGGCAGGACGCAGCGCGGCCGCATTGGCCGCCGCGGGAGTCGAGCCGGGGGATCGGGTGATGCTGTGCCTGCCCACCTCGCCGGAGTTCGTCACCGCATTTTTCGGCGCGCTGCTACTCGGTGCGGTGCCGACCGCGGTGGCGACGCCGGGTGGTTTCGGTTCGGCGGATATCTTCCGGGACAAGTTCACTCGGCTGGTCGCCTATCTGGAACCAGCGGCGGTGGTCGCGACATCTTCGGTGCTCGCTGGGGGAGCACTGCCGGATGCCGTGGCGGCCATCGACGGCGATGTGCTGCACGCCATGGCCGGTACGGTGGATGCGCCCGCGCTGGCCCCCAGACTTCCCGAGCCGGGGGATCTGGCCTTCATCCAGGCGACCTCCGGGTCGACCGGAACACCGAAGGGGGTGCAGGTCACCCACGCCAATCTTGCGGCCAACTGCGAACAGATCGCCGGGGTCGCCTCGATGGGGCCGGGTGACACCTGGGTCGGCTGGTTGCCGCTGCACCACGATATGGGGCTGATCGGCGGATTCCTGACACCAGTGTTCCGTGGCTTCGATGCGGTGTTGATGCCGCCGAGCCGGTTCCTGCGCAGTCCAGGGGATTGGCTGCGCGCGGTCAGCCGGTATCGCGGAACGATCACGGCGGCACCGAATTTCGCCTACGGGTATGCCGCGGCCCGGATCACCGATGCCGAACTCGCCGGCGTCGACCTGTCGACCTGGCGATTCCTGTTCTGTGGTGCGGAGCCCATCCATCCGCCGACCGTCCAGCGATTCGTCGACCGATTCGCTGCGTGGGGGCTGCCGAAGGACGCGCTGGTGCCGTGCTACGGAATGGCCGAGGCCTCCCTTGCGGTCACGGTCAACCGCCCGCACGCGCCGATCGCCTACGACGCGATATCGCGCCGTGCGCTCACCGGAAACGGTGTGGCCCTCGATATTCCGCAGGACGATCCCGACGCGATGCACATCGTCGACTGCGGCGCACCGCTGCCGGGCACCGAGGTTCGCATTGTGGCCGAGGACGGCGCGATCTGCGGTGCGGATATCGTCGGCCGCATCCAGTTCCGCGGTCCCTCCATGACCATCGGCTACTTCCGGCTGCCCGCGGAGACCGCGGCCGCCACCAGCGACGGCTGGTGGGACACCGGCGATATCGGCTACCTTCGCGATGGCAGGTTGCGCATTACCGGCAGGCATAAGGACCTGATCATCATCCGCGGCGCGAACTACCTGCCTACCGATTTCGAGCTCGCCGCGCAGGAAGTCGCGGGCGTTCGATTGGGCGGTGTCGCCGCGGTCGGTCATGCCGATACCCAGGGGCTTTCGGAGGAACTGCACCTGATCGTCGAATCGGCTGCCGACGACGACGAACACGATGCGCTGCGGCGCGCCGTGCGCGTGGCGGTGAGCAAGCGCACCGGTGTGTTGCCCGCCGGTGTTCGGGTGGTGCCGCCGCGCAGCATCCCGAAAACCACCAGCGGCAAGGTACAGCGCGCGGAGGCCCGGCGACTGTTCCTGGTCGAGGCAGATCTGGTCGGCGCCGGGGGAGCGGCATGAGCGAAGGTGGCCGTCGGCTCGCCGGTCCGACGCTGCGGCATCCGCTCGGCGCGTATCCGGACTACCGCGCCGATCCGCTCGCGCTGTTCTACAAGCAGGCGGTCGCGCACGGCGGCAGCGTCCGGCTGCGCCTGGTGCACCAGCAACTGCACCTGCTGGTGGAGCCGGACCATATCAACCAGGTGCTGGTCACCAATGCGGCCAAATACGAGAAGGGGATCAGCTACCAGAGCCTGAACCATCTGCTCGGACCCGGCCTGCTCACCAGCGGCGGCGAACTGTGGAAGCGTCAGCGTGCCTTGATCAAACCGGCCTTCTCGCGTCGCCATGTCGATACCGAGATTCCTCTGATGCAGCAGTGCGGGCAGCGGATGCTGGACCGGCTCGACGGCTATGCGGCCAGCGGTACGGCCTTCGACCTGGTTCCCGAGGTAATGGGCTTCGCAGCCGATGTGGTGTGCCGTGCGGTCCTGGGCGCCGATATCGACGGCGTGCTGCCGCAGATCGAAGACGATGTGCGCGAGGGTGTTTCGTGGGTGATGCGGCATATGTCCGCACCCATCCAGGTGCCACCGAGCGTGCCGACTCCGGCCAATCGGCGCTTCCAAGGTGTGCTCGAAAGGCTGCATCGCGTGGTGGACAGCGTGATCCAGCGGCATCGGGCCGCCGAGGTCGACGCGACGTCCCTGCTGGCGCGGCTGCTCGCGGCGCGCGATGACGCCGGACACGCCATGGACGATGAGCAACTGCGACACGAGGTGCTCACCTTCCTGCTTGCCGGACACGAGACGACCGGCGGTGCGATGGCGTGGACGATCTACGAACTGTGCCGCAACCCGGCCGTGCTCGCCCGCGTGCGTGATGAAGTCGATGTCGCGCTGGCGCTGACCGATGATGTCGGCCGCGCGCTGCCCGCGCTGGAGTTGACCGGTCGTGCGATCGATGAGGCGATGCGCCTGCACCCACCCGCGTGGGCGTTCAGCCGCACCGCACTGGAGCCGGACAGTTTCGACCGCTTCGATCTGCGACCGGGCGCGATCGTGGTGATCAGCCCGTTCGTGAATCACCGACTTCCCGAATTCTGGGATTCCCCACTGACCTTCGATCCCGACCGGTTCACCAAGGAACAGACCAAGGCCCGCCCGCCGTTCCGCTACTTCCCGTTCGGCTGGGGCGCACATCTGTGCGTCGGCCAGCATATGGCGCTGACGGAGGTGCGGGTAGGCATCGCGATGTTGTTGGCCCGCTACGACATCGAACTCGTCAACGGCATGCGGGTGCGGGAGAACCCCGAGATCTCCAATACCCCCGATCCGGTACTGGTGCGGCTCACCCGGCGTGCGCCCGCCACGCCGACGGCCGAGTCCATGCAGGAGGCCGCCCAATGAGCACAGCATCGCACGGCGATTCGATGAGGGGTGGTGGCCGGGTGTCGGGTGGGCGCACAGCTTCGCACAACGATTCGATGAGGGGTGGTGGCCGGGTGACGGGTGGGCGTACAGCTTCGCACAACGATTCGATGAGAGGCGGTGACCAGGTGGCAGCTGAGCCCGGAGCAGCCGTCGGCGCAACAGTCCGCGACATCGCACTGGCCGCCGATGCCACGCTGACGACCCAGGTCGGCGCCAAGGCGGCGAACCTCGCCAGGCTGGTAGCGGCCGGATATCGGGTGCCCCCCTTCGTGGTGCTCAGCTCCGCGGCCTGCGCTCGCATACTCGAGCCGATCCGCGGATCCATTGCCGCGGAACTCGATTCGCTCGACCACACCGATCCGGCCGCGCTGCGTGCGGTGTCGGCGCAGATCCGCGCGCTCATTCTCGCCACGGCGATACCCGCGGATATCCGAACCGAACTCGACGCAGATGTCAGCGAAATCGTCGATCGCACGCCGCAGTCCGGTGCCCGGCTGGCCGTACGCTCCTCGGTGAGCGGTGAGGATTCGGCGACCGATTCCTTCGCGGGTCAGCTCGATACGCTGCTGAATATCGCTCCCGCGGAGGTATCCGGGGCGGTGCTGGAGGTGCTCGCCTCCGCGTATTCGGAGCGGTCGCTGTTCTACCGGGCGCACCGCGGTCTGGACAACGCTGAGATCGGCTGTGCTGTCCTGATTCAGGTGCTGGTCGACAGTGCGGTATCCGGTGTCGTCTTCAGCTGCAATCCGCAGACCGGCGATCCGGCCGAGGCCGTGGTCTCTGCCGCGCTCGGACTCGGGGAAGGGGTGGTCGCCGGAATCGTCGAGTGCGACACCTATTTCGTCGATACCGCCGCGCGCACGATCGTGTCCCGTTCGGTCGCCGAGAAGCAGAGCAGAGTGGTGGTCGCCGCCGATGGTTCCGGCACGGTCATCGAACAGATGACCGCTGTCACCGAGCAAGCCCTCACCGACGCGCGAGTGGTCGAACTCGTCGACACCGCGATGGCACTGGCCGAAACCTTCGGCACCCCACAGGATGTCGAATGGGCCTATGACGCTGGCGGGGCGCTGTACCTGCTCCAGGCTCGTCCGATCACCGCGACGGGCGCGCGCGAAACCATCTTCGACAACGTCAATGTGGCCGAGTCCTACCCTGGCCTGTCCACCCCGCTCACCTTTTCCATCCTGCGCAATGCCTACGAACAGGTATTCCGGGCCTGCCACAGGGACTTCGGCGCGAGCGACGCGATCGTCGACCGCAATGCCGCGAGCCTGTACCCGTATCTGGTCGGCACCGCCCACGGCCGCATCTACTACAACATCAGCAACTGGTACCGGCTGTTCCTCCAGATTCCGGGCATGGAGTTCGCCATCGAGGGCTGGGAGGCGGCCCTCAATATCGAGAACCGCTATCAGCGTCCTGCCGCACCGAAGCGCGGACTGGCACGGGCGAAGATGTATCTGCTCCGGCTGCGCATCGCCGCCATTATCACCGTCGGCTGGTTGCGCCTGCCGCGCCGACTGCGCGCGTTCTTCACCGAACTGCAGTCCTTCACCGCCGACCTGGACCGCCGCCTCGCCCCGGATACGCCGGAGCGGGAACGGGATCCGGAGGCGCTGCTGGAGTGGATGGAGCGCTGCCTGCACGAACTGGTGCCCGCCTATGCCGTGCAGATCTTCAATGACTTCCTGGCCCAGCAGATGTTCCACGTTGTCGGACTGCTGCTGGAACGCGAAGGTCTCACCGAGACGGCCGCTATTACACTGCGCAACGAATTGTTCTGCGGCGAAGAGGGGGTCGACAGCGTCGACCCGGTGCGCTCCGCACTCGCTTTGACCGCCACGGTCCGGTCCGATGCCGCGCTGCGCGAACTGTTCGAGGGTCCGCTGGAGCCGCAGGAAGTGTGGAAAGCTCTGGCGCAAAGCGGATTCGCCGAATTTCGTGCGGCCTGCCTGCGCCATATCGCGCTATTCGGCGACCGCACCGTCGATGAGCTGAAGCTGGAGACCGACCCGCTGGGCGAACATCCGGAGCGGCTGGTGCCGATGCTGCGCAACTATCTGCGTGGCGGTCAGAACATCGACGAGATGGCGGCGCGCGAGAAGCTGATCCGGCGCGAGGCCGAGGCCACCGCGGCGGCACTGTTCCGCGGAAAGTTCGTGCAGCGGATGGCATTCCGGTTCGCACTCGGCCGTGCGCGCGAGCATGTCAAGCAGCGCGAGAATATGCGCCTTGGCCGCAGCCGCTCATTCGGCCTGGTGAAGCGGGTGTTCCGCGAATACGGCAGGCAAATGCACACGGCGGGACTGCTCGACGATCCGCGCGATATCTTCTGGCTCACCTACGAGGAGATCGCGGCACTGACCCGGGGCACCGCCATCGATACCGATGCCGCGCGCACCGTGGCCACCCGCAAACGCGACCACGAGCGCTGGCGCACCGAGGAGTTGCCGACACGGATCGTCACGGCAGGCATCGCGGCCGTCGGCATCAACGATCCGTCCTTCGAACATCCGGCCCCGACCGGCGATTCCGGCAGTGTGCTACACGGAATCGGCTGCGCGCCGGGCCGAGTCGAGGCTCCGGCATTGGTGCTGACCACACCGGAGCCGGATGTGGTCGTCGACGGGCAGATCCTGGTGGCCGCCAGCACCGATCCCGGTTGGGTCTTCCTGATGGTGGCCGCAGGGGGACTGGTCAGCGAGAAGGGCAGTCCGCTCTCGCACACCGCCATTATCGGCCGCGAACTCGGCATCCCCACCGTCGTCGGCGTTCCGGGCGTCACCCGCCTGGTCGCCAGCGGGGATGTGCTGATTCTCGACGGCAAGGCCGGAACCGCAACCATCGTTCAGGAACACAGCTCATGACTTCCACTGCGGCCGTCCCGCACCAGACCGGTGCCGGGCACGGCGAGAACTTCAGCCTCGAACATTATCTCGATCCCGCCGCACACACCTTCGAACAGCGCTTCGAGGAGTTCCGGCCCTACGTCGCGAATGCGCGCGGCACCGGATTCGTGCTGCGCGAGATCACCGGACCGGCCGGACCCGTCGTGCAGGTGCGCGATCCCGACGGCGGTGCGGTCCGCGACCTGATCATGCTGGGCTCGAACAACTACCTGGGGCTCGGCAATGAACCCGAGATCGTCGAGGCCGCCGTCCGCGCCATCCGGGAATTCGGTGTCGGCCACGGTGGACCGCCGCTGCTGAACGGCACCACCTCGGTGCATCGGCGACTCGAGGAACGTCTCGCCGAAACCAAGGGCTGCGAATCAGCGCTGGTCTTCTCCTCCGGCTATGCCGCCAATGTCGGCTGGGTGACCGGTCTGCTGCGCAATGGCGACATCCTGCTCTACGACGAGCAGAGCCACGCCAGCCTCTACGACGGCATCCAGCTCGGCCGGGTCCGCTCGATGGCCTTCGACCACAATGACCTTCGGCATCTGCGGCACCGGCTGATGCAGATCCGCTGGCGCAATCCGGGCGCGAATATCGTGGTCGCCGTCGAGGGCGTGTACTCGATGGACGGTGATATCGCGCCGCTGCCGGAGATCCGGGCGCTGTGCGATTCGTTCGGAGCCTGGCTGGCCATCGACGACGCACACGGCACCGGTGTCCTCGGTGCGAAAGGTCATGGCACCGCCGAACATTTCGGCATGGGGCCCGGATCGGTCGAGCTCTATATGGGGACGTTCTCGAAGGTGTTCGCCACCACCGGCGGCTTCGTCGCCGGTTCCAAGGATCTGGTCGATACGCTGCGCTTCTTCGCGCGGTCCTACATGTTCTCGGCATCGCTGGCGCCCGCGGTGGTCGCCTCGGTGCTCGCCGCCATCGATTTCATCGACGCGCATCCCGAGCGCATCCGCCAATTGCATGACAATGTCGA
The DNA here is from genome assembly GCF_053602975.1 of Nocardia sp. NPDC004278. NCBI lineage: Bacteria > Bacillati > Actinomycetota > Actinomycetes > Mycobacteriales > Nocardiaceae > Nocardia > Nocardia sp. NPDC004278. The sequence continues at coordinate 26,580 of NZ_JBSGEQ010000015.1, read as the reverse complement.
CTATTTCGTGCGGGAACTGCGGCGAATGGGGTTCGCGGTCGATCCGCAGACCGCGATCATTCCGATTCTCGTGCCGCAGCATCTGGCCGTTGCCGAGGTGGTGGCCGCGCTGCACGCCGAGGGCGTCTTCGTCAATGGCGTCGAATTCCCGGCCGTGCCACGCGAACAGCAGCGACTGCGGGTCAGCATGATGGCCACCCTCAGCCGGGAGCAGTTGGATTTCGCGCTGACGAAGATCTCGACCGTTGCCCGCCGTTTCGGCTTCCATCCCGAACAGATCGGCACCACCGAATACGAAGGAATCCGCTGATATGACCGGAACCGAGATTGCCGCTGGTGCAACGGCTTCCGAACGCCTGCTGGTGCACGCCGCACTGGCCGAGCCGAGCCCGGACGAGCGGTCGCAATTGGCGAAGCTCGCCCATGAGATCACCAATTGGGCCGAGGTTTTCGAGCTGGCGAAGGTCAATGCGACCGTCCCGCTGGTGCAGCGCCGCCTGGAATCCGAAAACCTCTACGAGCTGGTACCCGAATTGGTGCGCGCGCATTTCGCGGGCGTGACCGACCACATTGCCGCCGTCAACGATCGGCGTCTGGCCGGTGCCCTCGAGCTGTTGCGCCGCTTCGACGAACGCGGTGTGCGCTGTGTCGTGCTCAAGGGCATGCTGTTCTCGACGGAGATCTATCACGACCCGCGCTATAAGCGCATGAACGACCTCGACATCCTCGTCGAACTCGACCAGGTCGACACTGTCATCGAGATCTATCGGGAGCTCGGACTTTTCGCGACCTCAGAACTGCTCGGCAAGGCGCCCAAGGTACGCGCCGAACGCTCCCACCACCTGCCGTCGTTCGTCTCCCGTGACGGTGCGCTGGTCGTCGGCACGCACTGGGGCCTGATCACCCCGTTGGCCCCGTACACCATCGACTACACCGCCATCTGGAACCGGGTGCGGCGCATCGACTTCTACGGTGTGCCCGCCTGGGCCATGTCACACGAGGACAACCTGCACCACCTCGGCATCCACCTGCCCTACTACAAGACCGGTGTGCGCGAACTCGCCGATATCTGGAATCTGGCGCGCCATGCGACCGGTCTCGACTACGACCTGCTCGCCGGTGAAATCGCCAAGGCGGGCAGCGAAAACCTGATGTACCACGCCCTTTCGCTGGCCGATCGGCTCGTCCCGGTCCCCGAATTCGCGGCTCTGGTCGGCTGGATCGCCCCGAAGGTCAACCGCTTCACCCGCTATGACACCGCGCGCAAGACCGCCGATATCCACGCTCTGCTGCGCAGCCGCTCCACCCACACCTCGCGCATCGAGAAGGCCTATACCGAATTCAATATGACCGCGGTCGCTGCGGAGAAGCGCGGCAGCTTCGCGCGGCTGTGGTCTGATCTGCTGCTGGTGCCCGGCGCGGAGGCGCGCAAGATGAGTTCGCTGCGCGACCCATCGGCGCTATCCGACCTCGGCGCGCGGATCGCTGCTCCGTACCGCCTGACCCGGGTATTCCAGCGTGACCTCGGCCGCTGGCTGTTTCCGGCGGCTCTGGCCAAGACGGTCTTCGATCTCGGTGCCGCCTATGGTTCGGAACTGGCGAGCCGGGCGGGCATCGGTACGAGCGCGGCCGAGCGTCCCGGCATTGATGAATACGCGGCGCAGCTCGGCCTGACCCGAGACGATCTGCAAGCGGTTCTGGACAGCCAGGAATGAATACAGCGTCGCGCAGCGACCCCATGAGGGGTGGTGGTCGGGTGGCGGGTGGGCGTACAGCGTCGCGCAGCGACCCGATGAGGGGTGGCGGTCGGGCGGCGGATGGGCACACAGCATCGCAAAGAGGCGGGTCCGGATATCGGACGGTGCTGTGGGACCTGGACGGCACCCTGGTGCGACTGCACCGGCGCCGGTTCAAAACGCTCATGCCGCTGGCAGCCGCACGAGTATTCCGCGAGTTGACCCCGCGGCATCGGTTTCTGCGTGTCCTCTACGGCGTGCTGAAGCAAGTGCGCGCCAACGACACCGAGCACACCAATACCGAACTCATGGTGCGACTGCTCGCCGACCGGCTCGGCCTCGCACCAGATGCCGTCGCGGCGCAACTGAAGACCTTGGCGGAGACGGGCTTTCCGCGCCTGCGGCAGTGCTTTCCGCCCGAGCCGTGGGCGCTGGATACGGTGACCCGGCTCCGGGAGACGGGCACCGTGCAGGTGATCGCGACCAATCCGCTGTGGCCGGACAGCACGGTCGTCACCCGGCTGGGTTGGGGCGGCTACGACCCGTCCGTCTTCACCTTTCGCACTAGCGGCGAGAATATGCGCCGTTCGAAGCCACGCATCGAGTTCTACCGAGAACTGCTGGCTCGGCTCGGCGCGGAGCCGGGGGAGTGCGTGATGATCGGCAATGACGCCGCCAATGATGCGCCAGCGGCGCGAATCGGGATCCCTGTCTTTCTAGTGAATGTGCCGGAATCGGCTGTCCCGCAAGACTGTTCGGCTACCGGTCTAGTAAGCACCGGGGGTTGGCCTCGGCTGCGCGAGTGGCTGGGCATCGAGGAGGATTAAAATGCTCGTCGTCCTGAATCCACAGTCCAATGCCGGGACCGCCCTACAGCGGTGGCGTCCGGTCGAACATGCCTTGCGTGAACGGGATACCGACCTCACCGTCGAAATGCCCGGCGACGCAGCGCAAGCCGCGAAGGTGGTGCGCGCGAGTTTCGAGTCGGAAGCACCCGATGTCATTGTGGCGGCGGGCGGCGACGGCATGGTCAACCTGGTCCTCAACGCGATGATGGATCCCGAGACGGACCGACCGCGGCGCGCAGCGGCGAATACTGCGCTGGGTGCGGTCGGCCTCGGCAGCTCCAATGACTTCCATAAACCGGGGCGAACCAGGATCGCCGATATCCCCGTCCGGCTCGGTCCGGCCGAGCTCGTCGACGTGGGCAAGGCGACCATGCTGCTGCCCGACGGCACCCGCGCGGTCCGCTACTTCCTGCTCAATGCGAGTATGGGACTCGTTGCGGCGGGCAATCATTCGTTCAACCACGCCCGCGGCCTGATCGGGTGGCTGAAGTCACGCAATGTCGAGGCGGCCATTGTCGCCACCGCGCTGAGCAATATCGCCACCCATAGGCCGCTGGCCATCCAGGTGCGCGGCTCGGACTGGGTGCACACCGCGCCGATCACCAATGTCGGCGTGCTCAAGAGCGTGCACTTCGCCGGCGGCATGTACTACGACACCCCGGTCACTCGCGCCGACGGCCGTTTCGATATCAATATCTGGGAAGCCACTGGCCGCGCCCGGATTCTCGGTCTGATCGCCGGTCTCTACCGCGGCAAGTTCGCGGGCTCCGCACTGGCCACCTGCCACCGCGACACATCGGTGGAACTGCGCCCCGCCGCGCCGGCACCGCTCGAACTCGATGGCGAGATCACAATCGTCGAATCGGCGCGTCTCGAGGTATTGCCGCAGGTGCTGAAGGTGTGTGCGCTATGACCGTCGTCCTGGTGACCGGTGCCGCCAACGGTATGGGTGCGGCGACCATGGAATATCTTGCGCGCGTTGGCTATACGGTCGAAGGCAGCGACAGGATCGCGCGGGAGGGCGTGCGCGCGGTCGATGTCCGCGATACCGAGGCGGTGCGCGGGTGGGTGAAGGCCGTGCACGCACGGCACGGGCGGATCGATGCCGTGGTCACCTTCGCCGCCTACGGCATTGTCGGCTCGGTGGAGGAGACCGATCCGGACGAGGCCGCCGCGCTGATCGACACCAATGTGATCGGCACGCACCGCGTACTGCGCGAGGTGCTGCCCATCATGCGGGCGCAGGGCAGCGGCCGGGTGATCGTGGTGAGTTCCGGTGCGGGTGCGATCGCCGAACCCTACGGCGGCTGGTACTCGGCCACCAAGGCAGCCATCGAACGTCTGGGTGAGGCGATGCGGATGGAGACCGCCGCATTCGGCATCCGTGTTTCGGTGTTGGCACCGGGATGGACGGTCACCCCGATCATCGATTCCGCTGTGCGCGTTGCCGATCCGATCGAGGCGTACACACCCGATCGGATCTCGGTGCTGGCGCGGGTCACCGGCTATCTCCGGGCCGGACAGTCCGCCGAGGCGGTAGCCAGAAAGGTGCGGACGATCCTGGAAGCGGATGAACCGCGCCAGACCTACCTGTGCGGCAGCGATGTTCGGCTGTCGTTCTGGACCCGGCGATTCACCCCCGCGCGCGTCTACGAACGCCTCGTCCGCCGCTATTACGGCTTTTGACAAGAGCATTTGCGGGCGGTAACGGTAGTATCACGTCGGCCGGACGGGCTCCCAAGAAAGCGGGGGCTTGCCCGGCACCTGCCGTTCGCTGGATGGTGTGCTGGTACCCCATCCGCCGATGACACGGCAGGGGAGGCAGCGATGACCAACCGATAGGGGCAGGCGATGGCACCGGCTCTGAGATGTCTTGTCTGGGAACTGGACAACACCCTCTGGGATGGTGTCGTGTGCGACGCGACCAGCGGCGCACCACGGCCCGCTGCCCTACGCACCCTGCATATGCTCAGCGAACGCGGCATCTGGCACGCCGTCGCCAGCCGCAGCGACCGCGATCTCACGCTGAACAAGCTGTACCGGCACGGGCTCTATGACATGTTCTCGGTCATCGAGATCGGCTGGGGCCGCAAGTCGTCATCGGTGGTCCGCATCGCGCAGACGCTCGGGCTGACGCTGGACACCATCGGCTTCATCGATGCCGAACCGGTGGAACGCGCGGAGGTCGCCCGGAAGCACCCGCACGTGCGCTGCTACGCCGCCCGCAATGCCGATGTACTGCCAGCCCTGCCCGACTTCCGCCCGGTGCTGCGCCCGGGGCCATCGGCCACGCCACCGATGGGATTCGCGAGCATCACGGGGTAGGCACTGTCGTGAGCGGGGGCATCGGCGCCAGGTCGTGCGGAGGCGCGTTTCGTCGCAACTGGGTGCTGCCCGACGTGGTTCGGGCGACGCCGGTGAGCGAGCGTGGCGACGGCACGCAGCCGACGCCGGTCTCGAGTAGTTCACCTGTTCGCCCGCATGTACTGCCGCACCCGCGGATCGTCGTTATTCTCTGACCGTGTCGGCGGTCGTGCCCGGGCCAACGGCGATGACCCCCTGGCGGTTCGTCGTCGGATTCGGCGTGGTCAGCCTGCTCGCCGATATCGTCTATGAGGGCGCTCGCGCGGTCACCGGACCATATCTGGCCTCGTTGGGCGCCAGTGCCGTGCTCGTCGGCGTCATCACCGGCGCAGGTGAGGCCTTCGCGCTCGCCGGTCGACTGGTGAGCGGACCCCTGACCGACCGAACCCGCGCCTACTGGCCCCTGGCGGTCGGCGGCTACACCCTTACTGTCACCGCGGTGCCATTGCTCGGCTTCGCGACCGGACTGTGGTCGGCCGGGGTGCTCGTGATCGCCGAGCGGGCGGGTAAAGCGGTGCGCAGTCCGGCCAAGGATGTGCTGCTGTCCCATGCGGCGGGCGCGGTCGGGCGCGGGCGCGGCTTCGCCGTACACGAGGCCTTGGACCAGATCGGCGCGCTGGTCGGGCCACTCGTCGTCGCGGGCATTCTCGTATTGTCGGCGGGCGACTACCGGCCGGCCTTCTTCGTCTTGGCGATACCCGGCGTGGCGGTGCTGGTGGTGTTGGGGAGACTGCTGGTCCGGGTGCCGAATCCGGCCGTCTATGAACCGACTCGCTATGCGCCGACCGCAGGCGCCGGTGCCCCAACCAGATTGCCGACGGCGTATTGGAGCTATCTGGCTTTCGCTGCCGCGACGACCACCGGCTTCGCCGGTTTCGGTCTGCTCGCCTTCCACTTGGCCACCCATGCGATCGTCCCGTTGGCGGTCGTTCCCGTCGTCTATGCCGCGGCGATGGTCGTCGATGCCCTCGCCGCCCTGCTCACCGGCTGGTGCTACGACCGCACCGGTGCCCGAATCCTGCTCGCGGTGCCGATCCTGTCGGCGTTGATCCCACCGCTGGCGTTCCAGGACCAGCCGATCCCCGCCGTCGTCGGCGCACTGTTGTGGGGCGCGGTCCTGGGCGTCCAGGAATCCACCCTGCGCGCGACCGTTGCCGACCTCGTCCCGGTGCAACGGCGTGGCACTGCCTACGGGATCTTCGCCGCCGGTTCGGGCCTTGCCGCCTTCGCCGGATCCGCGCTGCTCGGCCTGCTGTACTCCCGATCCCTGACGGCCGTGGTCAGCATCACCGCCGCCATCCAACTCGTGGCCCTACTCATCTTCGTCACCTACCACCTTCGCCTGCGAGCGCCGAATCGACCTCGACCGCAGGGAAATCCGTAAGTGGATAGCCGAGATGGATCGGCGTGGCCGACCGAGTTGCTACCGCAGTGCGGGCAGGAATGCCTCGATGTGGGCGAAGGTGGCCTCCGGTTGCTCCAGGTGGGGCAGATGGCCTGCCGCGCGGATGATCGCGAAGCGGGCACTGCCGAACGGGCCACCCTGCTGAATCTGCTTCAGCGAATCGGTACACACCGATAATCGGCGCGGTGATCGGCGTGGTCGGCAGCGCTCTACGATCCGGGCGGGAATGATGTGGCCATGGCCAATGATCCGAACGTTCCCGATATCAAACCCCGCAGCCGCGACGTCACCGATGGTCTGGAGAAGACGGCCGCGCGTGGCATGCTGCGGGCCGTCGGCATGGACGACGGAGACTGGGGCAAATCCCAGATCGGGGTGGCTTCATCCTGGAACGAGATCACGCCGTGCAACCTGTCGCTGGATCGGCTCGCCAAGGCCTGCAAGGAGGGCGTATTCGCGGGCGGCGGATATCCCATGGAATTCGGCACCATTTCGGTCTCCGACGGCATCTCCATGGGCCATGAGGGCATGCATTTCTCGCTGGTCTCGCGGGAGGTGATCGCCGACAGTGTCGAGACGGTCATGCAGGCCGAGCGGCTCGACGGTTCCGTACTGCTGGCCGGATGCGATAAATCGCTGCCCGGCATGCTGATGGCGGCGGCGCGACTGAATCTGGCGAGCGTATTCCTGTACGCGGGCTCCATCCTGCCCGGTATCGCGAAACTCTCCGATGGCAGTGAGCGTGAGGTGACGATCATCGACGCGTTCGAGGCCGTCGGCGCATGCTCGCGAGGTTTGATGAGCCGCGAGGATGTGGACGCCATCGAACGGGCCATCTGCCCGGGCGAGGGTGCGTGCGGTGGGATGTACACCGCCAACACCATGGCCAGCGCGGCCGAAGCCTTGGGCATGTCGTTGCCGGGCAGTGCGGCGCCGCCTGCGACCGATCGGCGACGCGACGGCTATGCGCGGCGCAGTGGTGAGGCGGTGGTGGAGTTGCTGCGGCGCGGGATCACCACCGCCGACATTCTCACCAAGGAGGCCTTCGAGAATGCGATCGCCGTCGTCATGGCATTCGGCGGCTCCACCAATGCGGTACTGCACCTGCTCGCGATCGCACACGAGGCGAAGGTGGATCTGACACTGGACGATTTCGCCCGTGTCGGTCGCCGGGTGCCCCATCTCGCCGATGTGAAACCCTTTGGGCGACATGTGATGACGGATATCGACCGGATCGGCGGCGTGCCGGTGATGATGAAGGCGCTGCTCGATGCGGGCCTGCTGCACGGCGACTGCCTGACCGTGACCGGCCGGACGGTAGCCGAGAACCTCGCCGATATCGCCCCGCCCGACCCCGACGGAAAAGTGGTGCGGGCCATGACATCCCCGATCCACCCGACCGGCGGCATCACCATCCTCGCCGGATCGCTGGCACCCGGCGGCGCCGTGGTCAAATCCGCAGGCTTCGACTCCGACGTATTCACCGGCACCGCACGGGTTTTCGACGGTGAGCGCGCGGCCATGGACGCATTGGAGGACGGCACGATCACCGCGGGCGATGTGGTGGTCATCCGCTACGAGGGTCCCAAAGGTGGTCCCGGAATGCGGGAAATGCTCGCGATCACCGCGGCCATCAAGGGCGCGGGACTGGGCAAGGACGTGCTGCTGCTCACCGATGGGCGATTCTCCGGCGGTACCACCGGACTGTGCGTCGGACACGTCGCCCCCGAAGCGGTCGACGGCGGTCCGATCGCCTTCGTCCAGGACGGCGACCAAATCCGCCTCGACGTCGCCGCGGGCACCCTCGACCTGTTGATCGACCCCGCGGAACTCGCCCGCCGCGGCGAGGGCTGGAAACCCTTGCCGCCCCGCTATACCCGCGGCGTGCTCGCCAAGTATTCGAAGCTGGTCGGCTCGGCCTCATTCGGCGCCGTCTGCGACTGACGGCTGGTCCGGCGGGATCGGCTTCGGCGTGCGGGCGAAGGCTCGGCAGAACGTTCCTTCGCCGACATCGATCCTGATCCCGCCGATCCTCGCACCCGCGCTGCATTGCGCCTGACGGGTCAGGCGAATTCGGGCAGCACGGCCAGGTCGAGGTCGCGCAACCGGAACGGATCGGCGATCACCTCGTAGCCCGCGATCCGGTTGTGCTCGACCGTAACGGCAAGGGCGAGCAGCAGTTTGCCGCGCGGGGCGACAATGATGCCGACCGCACCGTTGACGAGCGCGAGCGTGGCGACCTGGGAGCGGCGGCGCAGGATGACGGTCTCGCGGGCCACCTCCTGCGCGCCACGGACGACCAGCGCCATACCCGAAGGCAGTGCGGCGGGATCGGCCGTGCGCACCACGTCGGGAGCCAGCACCGCAAGCAGCGCATCGAGATCACCGCTGCGGGCGGCGGCGAGGAAAGCATCGACGACGTGCCGCTGCTCGGCGAGTTCCGCGGTGGATGCGGTGGCATCGCTGTGGGCTCGGGCGCGGGCCCGGCTGGCGAGCTTCTTGGTGGTTGCCGTTGTGCGGCCCAGGATGGGGGCGATCTGGTCGAACGGCACCGCGAACATATCGTGTAGCACGAACGCGACCCGCTCGTCGGGCCCGAGCGTATCCAAGACCACCAGCAGCGCTCGTCCGACCGAATCGATCAGTACCGCTTCGCTTTCCGGATCACGGTCATAGGCGGAATCGCCGAGATCGGCGATCCGATCGATCGGATCCTCGCGCCGGGCGGCCCGCGAGCGCAGCATATCGAGGCAGATCCGGGAGACCACCGTCGTCAGCCAGCCCGCGAAATTCTCGACCTCGCCGGTATCGGAGCGGGCCAGCCGCAGCCACGCCTCCTGCACCGCGTCATCGGCTTCGCTGGCCGACCCCAACATCCGGTACGCGACCCCGCGCAGGTGATCCCGGTGCGTCTCGAATCGTCGCGCCAATAAGTCCTGTGCGTGCATCGGTCACCTTTCGTACTCGGCATCCGTCAAGTGGATAGGGCGATCGGGTGCCGCACCACGATCGCAGACTCACAGAACCGAGACACCCGGAGGGTATTCCCATGTCAGTCGCGTATGTCGCCGTCACCATCCTCGCCGCGGTCGCCGCCCTGTTCGCCGCGGGCTTCGATATTGTCAAGGCGGATAAGGTGCGCGAGACCATGCGGGGCTATGGCCTCCCGCACTGGGCACTCAACCCCTTGGCGGCGCTGAAAGCGCTCGGCGCCTTCGGCCTGCTGATCGGCCTGGCCATCCCACCGCTGGCCCTGGCCGCCGCCATCTGCCTCGTGCTGTACTTCCTCGGCGCGGAAATCACCATCCTCCGCGCGAAGTGGTACCCCCACCTCATCTATCCGTTGCCGTACCTGATCCTGGCCGCGGCGTCGCTCGCACTCTTCACCTTCGCCTGAGGCGCAGCGCGATCGGCCGAGTACGCCGTGGAATGCGTGAGCAGTGTCCGCCCGGGCCGCGGCATCCACCTATGCTGTGGCATCCGCCCATGCTGGGCGTCGGGCCATGCGCGTGTGCAGCCTCGGCCGATGCGACGTCGCCGCGTGGATGTGCGGCAACCGCCTCGAGCGAGCGAAGCAATCGAGGCGGATCGGTTGGTACCGAGTCCGATTGGTGTCTGCCCAATGACGCTCGCCGCTTCAACGCAGTCGGTGCCACGCAGCACCCAATGCGTACTTGCGCACGATGCGATGGTGCGCTGCATGCCATTTTGGACCCGTTATCCGTCAGCGAGTCCGCGAGTCGATGCTCGAGCCGAATGTCGGTGTCCAACGCCGAGTACCGCTGGACACCGAGCGCATCCGACTCCGACGAGCCAGCTAGCCCAGGATGAAATCGGCCGCCTGCTCACCGATGAAAACGCTCGGCGCATGCGTATGTCCGCGAATCAGCAGTGGCATGACCGATGCATCGGCGACGCGAAGTCCTTGCACTCCACGCACTTCCAGTCGTGATGTGACGACACTGCTCGCGTCGGAACCCATCCGGCAGGTGCCGACCGGGTGATAGAGGGTGTGCGAGAAGCCGTTCAGTGTCAGTTCCATGGCGGCTTCCATCTCCGCGGGCGCCTGCGGCGGATAGATCAGCGGACCGAGTACCGCCTTCATGGCCGGTGCGGCGGCGATTTCGGCACAGACTCGCAGACCCGACATGATCGCGGCCCGGTCCGCGCCGCCGCTATCGGACAGATAACGCGGGTCGATGATCGGTTTGGCGGTCGGATCGGTGGACGCCAATGAGATGCGACCCCGGCTGTGCGGGCGCAGCAGCACCGTCGCCAGCACCACGCCGTGCTCGGTCGGATCGACCAGGCCCTCGTAGAAGAACGGCGCTGGCGCGAAAATCAGCTCCAGATCCGGCAATTCGAGATCGGAGCGGCTGCGGACGAACCCGTAGGCCTCACCGACATTGGAGGTGAGCATGCCGCGGTGCCGGATGAAATAGTCGAGGAGCTGAAGCGGTTTTTCCGCGGTGAACAGCGAATCGGATTCGACACCGTAGCCGAGCGCCGCGACCAGGTGGTCCTGCAGATTGGCGCCCACCTCGGGCGCATGGTGCACCAGCGGAATGTGGTGGCGCGCAAGTTCGTCCGCATCGCCGATACCGGAGAGCATGAGCAGCTGCGGGCTATTGATCGCACCACCGCAGAGCACCACTTCGCGCCGGGCTGCCACCGTATGGGTGCTGCCGCCCTGGCGGTACTCCACCCCTGTCGCGTGCGGCGTGCCGGTGGGCGAGGTCTCGAAGATGACCCGGGACGCGAGTGCCTCGGTATGCACAATGAGGTTCGGGCGGCGCATGGCGGGCTTCAGGTACCCGTCGGCGGTGCTCCAGCGCCTGCCGCCGTGCTGGGTCACCATGGTTTCGCTGAACCCCTCCGGCTGCGGCCGGTTCGGCGGTTCCACCTCGAACCCGGACTCCTTGACCGCGGCCAGGTAGGCCGCGGTAAGTGCGCGCGGACTGCGCTGCCGGGAAATATGCAGCGGTCCGTTCGCGCCCTCATCCGGGTATTGGGCGTCCTCGACGCTCTCGATCTTGCGGAACTGCTCGACCGCCGCCGCGAACCCCCACTCGTCCCCGGCGAGCAGCGCCCACTCGTCATAGTCGGCGCGGAATCCGCGCACCCACATCATCGCGTTCATCGACGACGAGCCGCCGAACATTTTGCCGCGCGGCCAGTAGATCTGCCGATTCTTCAGCTCGGGCTGCGGTTCGGTGAGGTAGTCCCAGTCCACCTCCGAGCGGAACAGTTTCGCGAACGCCGCCGGAATGTGGGCGAATTTGTTCTTATCCTGCGGCCCCGCCTCCAGCACCACCACCGTGACATTCGGGTCGGCGCTGAGCCGATTGGCCAGGACCGCACCCGCGGACCCGGAGCCGACGATCACATAGTCCGCGGTAGCACCTGATTGCACTGTCCTACTCCGATCTGCGCTGCGTATGGCAAACATACGAGCAAGACGCGGTGCGAGGTTCGGTTTCGGTGACAAACCGGTCGTCTTTCCCGGATCGGATCGGGTGGTTGTGGCGGTCAGCGCCTGGTCAGCGGCGGGCGGAGTCCGAGGTGTTCGCGCAGGGTAGTTCCGGTGTACTCGGTGCGATATGCGCCGCGCTCCTGCAGTTCCGGAATCAGCCAGTCGACGATCTCATCGAGTCCGGTGGGGACCAGATATGGCGAAATATTGAACCCATGCGTCGCGCCGTGGCGCACCCAGCGGGTCAGCTCATCGGCGACCCGGCCGGGAGTGCCCGCGAAGCCGGATCGCTGCGAGGTCTCGATGGCGACCTGGCGCAGCGACAGATTCTTGGCCTCGGCCAGTGCTCGCCACTCCCGCGCGATCGCCACCGGGTCCTGGCCGTCGCGCTGGGCGCCGCGTTCACCGGAAATCGCCCGGAGCCGTGGATCGTCCGCGGGCAGCGGGCCATCCGGATCGAGGTCGGACAGATCGCGACCCCACACCTGGCCGACCAGCGAAAGCGCGGTCTGACCGGTGAATTGCGCCTCCAGCACCCAGCGCGCCTTCTCCTCGACCTCGGATTCCTTCTCGGCCAGCACGATCTGGGTTCCGGGCAGGATCTTGATGTCATCGGCCGGGCGACCCGCACGCACCAGACGCTCGCGAATATCGTTCGCGAAGGCCAGTGCGGCATCGAAATGCGTGCCGTGCCTGGAGAAGATGACATCCGCACTGGCCGCCGCGAAATCGCGGCCCGCGGGTGAATCACCGGCCTGGAAGATCACGGGGTGGCCTTGGGCGCTGCGCGGCAGGGTTGGGGTGATGGAGATCTGGAAGTGGTCGTTATCGCGGGTCACCGTGCGCACCGAATCCGATGCGGCCCAGTGGGTGTCATGGCGTGCGGTCGCGATCGCATTATCGGCCCAGGCATCCCAGATCTCGCGGGCCGTCCGGACGAATTCGCCCGCACGCTCATAGCGCTGCGCGTGATCGAGGAAGCCGCCGCGCCGGAAATTCGCACCGGTCCAGGCATTGTCGGTGGTGACGGCGTTCCAGCCCGCTCGGCCGCCGGACAGCAGATCCAGTCCGGCGAGTCGGCGCGCGAGGTCGGCGGGTTCGTTATAGGTGGTGTTCTGGGTGGCGACCAGACCGATATGCCGGGTGATCCCGGCCAGCGCCGCCAGCTGGGCGATGGCATCGGGACGGCCCGCGATATCGGTATCGAGCAGCTGACCGTGCTGCTCGCGCAGGCGCAGACCCTCGCCGAGGAAGAACGCGTCGAAGAGTCCGCGCTCGGCGGTGCCGATGATGCGCCGGAATGTCTCGAAGTCGATCTGGGAACCGCTGCTCGGATCCGACCAGATGGTGGAATGGTTGACGCCCTGGAAGAAAACACCGAAGTGAATCTGTGCGTCGGGGAACGGAACCTCACGCCCAGCCGCCGCCCGACTGTCGCCCGAGACTGTACTCATCAGTGCTGATCCTTCGCGTATCGATTGATCGGCCGTGCCAGGCCGAGATTGGCGCGCAGGGTCGAACCCGGCACCGGGCGGTGGAGCACACCTGATCGGAACAGTGCGGGCAGGACGTGGCGCGCCAGCGCCGGGAGGTCCTCGTCGATAACGGCCGGATGCAGGCGTACGCCGTCGACGTGGTGTGCGAGTTCGGTAATGAGGCGGACGAGGTCGGTGGGCGAGCCCGAGAACGTCAGGCGCTCTGTGGGATTCGCGGACGCGTACTCGTCCAGATCGGCGATGCGTTGAGCCGCCGTCGCATGCGGGATGTCCAGGGCGACCTCGAGTTCGGCGAATACGAGTGCGCCGGTGGCTCGCGCGCGGTCGGCGGCGGCCAGGGTCTGTGCGAGATCGCGTCCCGCGACCAGGATGACTTCGGCCGCGCCGGATTCGGTTGTGTCATCGGCGAAGACAACCACCTGACCCTGCGGCGGCCGTGGCACGATTGCCGGCCCCCGCACCGAGAAGGTCTCGCCGGTGAAGTCGATGTAGTGCAACTTATCTCGATCTAGGAAGCGGCTCGCCGCGTAGTCGCGCACGACGGCGTCGTCCTCCCACGAGTCCCACAGTCGGCGCGCGACCTCGATCGAATCCCGTTGTTCGCGTGCGAGTTCCACTTCGGTGGTGCGCGCGGGCCGACCCCAGGTGGTGGCGGCCGCCGGGTCGGCAATGGTGGTCGCGATCCAGCCGCCGCGCCCGCGCGAGGCATAGTCCAGCGTGGCCAGCTGCGCGGAGGTGTGGAACGGTTCCGCGTAGGTGGTCGCCACGGTCGCCACCAGTCCGATGGTGCTGGTGGTCGCCGCGACGAACGATGCCCGCGTCACCCCGTCGATGCGCACCGGGGGATGGTCCACGGGCGGCAGGATCGAATCGTCGAACGTCGCGAGCGTAAAGCCGGCATTCTCGGCCGCGCTGACGCGTTTGCGCAGCGCATCGCCGGTAAGGAAGGCATCGGGTGGATGCGCGGCCCGCCGCCACGCGGCGGGGTGATATCCCTCGCCATCCAATTCGATGCCCACCGCGAAGACGTTTCCGCTCCTGCTCATAGGTATGACGATCGTCAAACTTGCCCGGCGCCGCCAGCATTAGCGTCGCGCTGATCCGAATCGGCCCGACTTCGGATCGCGGTGACGCGAACCATGTCGCGTGGTAAATAGCGCGATCCCGGGTTCGCCGTCCGAATGGCGAACCCGGGATCAGCTATTGCGACTACCGCGCCGCGCGAGCGGACAGCGCCGCAGCCACCAGCACCGTGACACCTTCCGCGATCGCCGTCCCGCCCAAGGCATGTGCCGCCGAGAGCATCGTGGTTCCTGCGAGTCCCAGGAACACCGACCCGAAGCAGGCGATGCCCACCACAATGCCGAGTTGCACGCTGGTGACCAGAATGCCGCTGGCATCGGCCGCGAGGGCCATGGGAATCCTGGCCAGGGTGCGGGTCATCAGCGGGCTGAAGGCCAGGCCGTTGCCGATGCCCTGGATGCCGAAGACGACCAGCGCCAGCGGGCCGAAATCGGCGCCGTTGCGCAGCATCATGCCGAGCACCACCATGGTGACCGCGGCGAGTACCAGGCCGAACGGAATCATGCTGGCGTGGAAGCGATGTGGGATGCGCTCCCAGTTCAGACTGGCCAGTGCGAAGGTCGCGCCCATCGGGATGAACAGCAGGCCCGCGTGCAATGCGGTGTAGCCGAGGGTGCTCTGCAGGTGGATCGCCATGACGAACATCCAGCCGCCGAAGGTGGCCATGATCGTGAACAGCGTGCCAGCGGTCAGTGTCAGTCCCGGCGACTTCAGCACGCGCTGGGCGAAGAGCGGTTCACCGTCGCGAGCCGCGACCGCCCGCTCGATCAGCACGAACAATCCGATACCGATCACACTGGCGCCCAGGGCGATCCATGTCCACAGCGGCCAGTCCTGCTCATGTCCCAATACCAAGGGCAGCACGAGCAGCAGCACCGATACGGTGAGCATCGTCAGGCCGGCCAGATCCAGCTTGCGATCGAATCGCGCTGTGGCCGAGGGCAGAACCCGCGGGGCGATCAGCAGGAGCACCGCGCCGATCGGCACATTGACCAGGAATACGCCACGCCAGCTGCTCCCGAAAAGGTCGGCATTGACGATCAGTCCACCCGCCACCTGGCCGACGACCATGCCGCCGGAGATGATCGCGGAGTACGCGCTGAGCGCCTTGGCCCGCGCATTGCCGGTGAAGTTGCGCTGGATCATGGTCATGATCTGCGGAATCATCGCGGCCGCACCCGCACCCTGGACGAACCGGAATACGATGAGCGACAACTCATTCCACGCCAGCCCGCACGCCAGCGAGGCAACGGTGAACACCGCGAGCCCGGTGATGAAGGCGCGACGCTGGGTGAACCGATCACCCAATCGCGCACCCGTGACGAGCAGTACGGCATAGGCGATCACATAACCGGCGACGATCAACTGCAATGCAGATCCGCTGGTATGCAACGAGATACGAATAGAAGGTATGGCGACATTGACGATCGACGCGTCGAGCACCGCCATGAACTGTCCGGTGAGCAATACCGCAAGCACCGCGATGGTTCGCCGCGCACCGAACGCGGCAGGCTGAACCGCCGGACCCGCAGCGGCCGATGTGGCCGCAGCGGTATTCGGCTGCAAGGTCTGGGTCATGTTCTAGAGCTTGCAGCCGATCCGACACCAGTAACAGGAGTCCAGTAACACTGGTACTGGCAACACCCGGATACCGAACGATCGCTCGGTCCCATCGCAGTATGCACGTGCGCGACGGTCAGGGGAACTCGAAGCCCAGAGCGGCGGCCGCGGTTGCGGGAGTCGGCTGGGACCAGCGATCAGCGAGGGCATCGGCGCTGGTGAGGGAGCGGGTGATGGCGTGGTCGATATAGAGGGTGCCATTGAGGTGGTCGGTCTCGTGTTGCACGATGCGTGCGGGCCAGCCGGACACCTCTTCATCCAGCTCGCGGCCGTATTCGTCCTGGCCGCGCAGGCGCACGCCGGCGTGGCGCGCGACCACGGCCTGCCAACCCGGGATGCTGAGGCAGCCTTCGAAGAATGCGGCCCGGATATCGCCGATCGGTTCATAGGTCGGATTGACCAGAACCCGGAACGGCAGTGGGATCCGGGCGCGGACCGCGCGCACCTCGTCGGTCACCTCGGCCGGATCTTCCAGCACGGCCAGTCGCAGCGGTATCCCGACCTGCGGCGCGGCGAGCCCCACACCCGGCGCGGCGTGCATCGTCTCCCGCATCGCGAGCACCAATCGGCCGAGCTGCGCGTCGCTCAGCTGCCCGTCGTAGCGGGCGGCAGGGGTGCGAAGGACGGGGTCGCCCGCGGTAACAATGGGCAGTGGACGTGGGCCGTCGAGCAGGCCCTCGACCAGATCGGGGAGGGGGATCATCATGGTCTCAGGATCGCAAGTCGGCAGGTGGCGGCATGATCCGGCCGGAATTACTGCCCAATTCGGCCGGACCCGGAATATTTAGGCAAGCTAACTTATTAATAAATGTAGGCGCCTTTCTATGTGTACGGAACAACCGACGGTTGGCAACCCGCCGAAGGAGGCTGGCCATGATGACAGATACCCAGATGGAGCGGCTGATCGGCCGCATCACCGACCTGTATGCCACCTATCCGCAGATCCGCGACGCGCGACCGGACCCGCAGCTCTTCGCCGCGATTCGAGAACCGGGACTCAGCCCAGCCCAGATCGCGGAGATGGTGATGACGGGCTATGCGGATCGCCCAGCGCTCGGGCATCGTGTCAGCGAACCGACCACTGACGATGCGGGCCGCCGCACCCTGCGGCTGCGGCCCGAATTCGAGACCATCACCTACGGGGAGCTGTGGGCGCGAGTCGCCGCGATCGCCGCGGACTGGCAGCACGACGCCGAAAACCCGCTGCGCGCTGGTGATTTCGTCGCGACCCTCGGTTTCACCAGCAGCGACTACATTTCCCTCGACCTGGCATGTCTATACCTCGGCGCGGTCGCCGTGCCGCTGCAGGCGAGCGCATCGCCCGCGCAGTTGTCGGCGATCCTGGCGGAGACCGCACCGCGCATCCTCGCCGCGACCCCCGAAAACCTCGATGCCGCGATCGAATGCGTATTGGCCGGACCGACGCCGGAACGTTTGGTCGTCTTCGACTACCACCCCGAGGACGACGATCAGCGCGACGCATTCGAATCGGCCCGGTACCGGCTCGCGAACACACCGATAGTGGTGGAGTCGCTGGATTCGGTACTCGAACGCGGTCGCGCTCTGCCACCCGCGCCGCTGTTCGTTCCCGACGACGACGCGCTCACCCTGCTGATCTACACCTCCGGCAGTACCGGAACCCCCAAGGGAGCCATGTACACCGCCGGGCTGGTGACCGCGATGTGGTTGGCCCAGGCCGAGGTGGCCGCGATCAACCTGAACTACATGCCCATGAGCCATGTCGCCGGGCGCATGGCGCTGTACGGAGTGCTGGCCCGCGGCGGCACCGCGTATTTCACGGCCAAGAGTGATATCTCGACGTTGTTCGAGGATATCGGCCTGGTGCGCCCGACCGAGCTGTTCTTCGTACCTCGCATCTGCGATATGGTCTTTCAGCGCTATCAGAGTGAAATCGCGCGGCGCTCCGAACCGGGTATCGACCGTGCCGAACTCGACCGTGTGGTGAAGGCCGAACTGCGCGAAGACTTTCTGGGCGGCCGGTTCATCACCGCGATCGTCGGCAGCGCACCGCTGGCCCCGGAGATGAAGACCTTCATCGAATCGGTCATCGATATTGAGCTGCACGACGGCTACGGCTCGACCGAAGCGGGCGGCAGCATCATGATCGATAACCTGATCTGCCGTCCACCGGTCCTCGACTACAAGCTGGTCGATGTGCCGGAGCTGGGGTATTTCGGCACCGACCAGCCGCATCCGCGCGGCGAACTGCTATTGAAGACCACGACCATGATTCCGGGCTACTACAAGCGGCCCGAGGTGACCGCGGAGATCTTCGATGCGGACGGCTTCTACCGGACCGGTGACATCGTGGCCGAACTCGGGCCCGATCAGCTGGTCTACGTGGATCGCCGCAACAATGTGCTGAAGCTGTCCCAGGGTGAATTCGTCGCAGTCGCGCATCTGGAGGCCGTATATGCCAGCAGTCCGCTGCTCGAGCAGATCTTCATCTACGGCAACAGCGAGCGCGCCTATCTGCTCGCGGTGATCGTGCCGACCGAAGAGGTGCTGCGCAGCGCCGATCCGAAAGCGGCACTGAGCGATTCGCTGCAACGTATCGCCAAGGACGCCGGTTTACATTCCTATGAGATCCCACGCGACTTCCTGATCGAGACCGAACCGTTCACCGCCGACAACGGTCTGCTCTCCGGTATCGGCAAACTATTGCGCCCCAAGCTGATCGAGCGCTACGGCGACCGGTTGCAGCAGCTGTATGCCGAACTGGCCGAGGGACAGGCGGACGAACTGCGCGTGCTGCGCCGCGAAGCCGCCGAACTACCGGTGCTGGAGACCGTGAGCCGCGCCGCACGGGCGCTACTCGGTTGTGCCACCACCGATCTGCGACCGGATGCGCATTTCACCGATCTCGGCGGCGATTCCCTTTCCGCACTGTCGTTTTCGAATCTGCTCCGCGATATCTTCGATGTCGAGGTGCCGGTCGGCGTCATCGTCAGCCCGGCCAACGGGCTGCGCGAATTGGCCGACTACGTCGAATCGGCACAGGGCTCCGGCGCGATCCGGCCCACCTTTGCCTCGGTACATGCCCGGCCAGATCTCGCGCGTGCCGATGAACTGACGCTCGACAAATTCATCGATGCGCAATCACTCTCCGCCGCAACGACTCTCCCGCATACGACCGCGACCCGGACCGTTCTGCTGACCGGTGCCAATGGCTACCTGGGCCGCTTTCTGTGTCTGGAATGGCTGGAACGACTGGATAAGACCGGCGGCACCCTGATCTGCGTCATCCGCGGCAAAGATGCGGCCGCCGCCCGCGCCCGGCTCGACGCCGCCTTCGACACCGGTGACCCGGAACTGATCCGGCACTACCAGGAGCTGGCCGCCCGCCGCTTGGAGGTGCTGCCCGGCGATATCGGCGAGCCGAATCTCGGCTTGGACGATGCGACCTGGCATCGGCTGGCCGATACCGTCGATCTGGTCGTGCACCCCGCCGCACTGGTCAATCACGTCCTGCCCTATAACCAGCTATTCGGCCCCAATGTCGTTGGTACCGCGGAAATTATCCGCTTGGCCATCACCACGCGGATCAAGCCGGTGACCTATCTGTCCACCGTGGCCGTCGCCGACCAGATCCAGCCGTCGGCCTTCGAGGAGGACGGCGATATCCGTCGAATCAGCCCCACGCGTGCCGTCGACGACAGCTACGCCAATGGTTACGGCAACAGCAAATGGGCGGGCGAGGTGCTGCTGCGGGAAGCGCACGATCGGTGCGGACTACCCGTTGCGGTCTTCCGATCCGATATGATCCTGGCCCACAGCCGATTCAACGGCCAGCTCAATATCCCGGATATGTTCACCCGGCTGCTGCTCAGTCTGGTCGCCACCGGCATCGCCCCGTACTCCTTCTACGAGACCGACGCCGACGGCAAACGGCAACGCGCACACTACGATGGCTTGCCCGCTGACTTCACCGCCGAGGCGATCACCGCCCTTGGTGCGGAGGCGCGCAATGGTTTTCGAACCTTCGACGTGCTCAACCCGCACGATGACGGCATCTCCCTGGACGAATTCGTGGACTGGTTGGTCGAATCCGGCCACCCCATCCAGCGGATCGACGACTACCAGAAGTGGTTCAGCCGGTTCGAAACCGCCCTGCGCGCCCTGCCCGAGAAGCAGCGCCAGGCATCAGTGCTACCGCTGCTGCACGCCTACCGCCGTCCGGCTCGGCCCATCCACGGCTCCGCCATCCCGGCGAAGGGTTTCACCGCCGCGGTCCAAGCCGCGAATATCGGGCCCGAGCACGATATTCCGCACCTGACACCCGCGCTCATCGAAAAGTACGTCAGCGATCTTCGGCTGCGCGGTCTGCTCTGAGTCCGCTCGAACCGGGACTCAGCCGAGCTCGAGGATGGTAACCGTGAGGCGGGTGGCGTAATCGACCACCGCGTCGCGGTCGGACTCGATATCGCCGTCGAGCCAGTCGAGGAATAGCGCGAGCAGCGCACCGGATATCGCGCTGACCGGCCGGGGGATCCGGCCCGAAGCGGTGGCAAATCGCGCGGCCTGCTCCGGTGCGAGTTGGGTGACGACGAGTGTGACGAAGGTCGGAAGCGCATCGGCGCCGTGGGCGCGCAAGGTGTCATGCGCCAGGGTTTCCCGGAACATGATCCGTCCGCGGCGCGGGTCGTCCTGGAAGTACCGTGCCGCAGCGTCGAAAGCCGCTCGGGCGCGGGCGGTTTCGTCGGCGGGGGCATCGCGCAGCCGGGTCGTGACGGCATCGAGCAGTCCGTGCGCCGTCTGGTCGTAGACCTCGACGAGCAGGGCTTCGCGATCGGGGAAGTTCTCGTAGAAGTAGCGCAGGCTCAACCCCGCCTCGCGGCAGACGGCCCGCATGGTGGTCGCCGCCGCGCCCTCGCCGCCGAGCAGCGCGTATCCGGCCCGCACGAGCTGTTGGCGGCGTTCGGCGGACCGGCTTGCCATGGTGCTGCCGCGCCAGGTGCTGGCTGACGAACTCACGGATCCGATCATGTCATGTGCGCGCTGACGCATTCGGCGGGCGCGCGCCCGCGCGTTGTTCCAGCTTCCGGAGCAGGTCCTGGAGCTGTTCATCGGTGCTGAGGTACTGATCCATCAGCACATTGATCGCGCCACGCAGCAGGGAATACGGCACCCATACGCGGGGTGCGATGGTACGCGGGGCGCGATGGGCGATGCCATCGGCGACGGCCAGCGCGGCGTCGGCGGCGCTGATGCGCTGATCGAGCGGCCAGGGCAGCATGGCGTCGGCGGCGCGGCCGAAATCGTCGTCGTCGAGGGTGTGGTGGGTCATGGCCGTGTCGACGATGCCGAAATAGGCGACGCCGGCGCTGGCGCCGGAGGCGGCCAGCTCGACCCGCAGTGCGCGACCGAGCTGTTCGACACCGGCCTTGCTGATCATGTACGGGGAACCGCCCATACCCGGTGCGAATGCGGCACAGGAGGACACCACCACGACATGTCCGCTGGTGGCGACGATATCGTCGAGCGCGGGGCGGACGGTATTGAAGACACCGGTCAGGTTGACACCGATGACGCGGTCGAAGTCGGCCGGGTCCATGGTCCGCAGTGTGGCGGGCGTGGGGGCGATGCCGGCGTTCGCGACCACTAGATCTATGCGGCCGAAGCGTTCACGAACCGTTGCGATGGCCGCGACCATACCGTCCCGGTCGGCGACATCGGCGCGCAGCGCGAACGCTCGGGACCCCAGTCGCGTTGCGGCAGTGCGGACTTCGGTCTCGTCGAGATCGAGCATGGCGACGGTCGCGCCGCGCCGATGCAGGATGCGGGCCAGTTCGCCGCCGATGCCGCGCCCGGCGCCGGTAATGACGGCGACCTTGTCGCTCACGTCGAAGTGGGTGTCGGTGGGCAGGAGTCGAAAGAGGTTCATGATGCCTCGGTGAGATAGGCGTCGGCGTCGAACCGCATCGTGCGGCGAGCGTATTCGAAACTCCAGTTCGGATACAGCCCGGCATTGTGGTTGCCGTCGGCGGTTTGGTAATAGCTGCGGCAACCGCCGGTGACCCATACCGTGTCCCGGCTGCGCTGTTCCATCTCCTCGACGAAAGCCCGCTGTGCCTGTGGTCGCACCTCGATGCGGCGAAGACCGTTGTCTCGCATACGCTTTACCGCATCAACGATGTAACGGATCTGCGCCTCGATCATGAAGATGGCGGATTGATTTCCGGCCGCGCCGAACGGGCCGAGGGTGGTGAAGAAGTTCGGAAACCCGGTTACGGAGGTGCCGAGATAGCTTTGCGGGCGTTGCCGATACAGCTGTGCGAGGGTGCGCCCGGCGGTGTCGTGGATGGCCTCGAATATCCGCGGTGGGACACCGAATCCGGTGCCCCAGATGATCGTATCCACCTCGTGTTCGGCGCCGTCGCGGGTGATGATCGATCGCGCCCGCACTTCCGCGATGCCGGAGGTCTCCACGTCGACATTCGGCTGCGTCAGAGCCGGATAGTAGGCATCAGAGAAGATCGCGCGTTTACAGCCGATCATATAGTCGGGTGTCAGCTTTCGGCGCAGTCGCGGATCGGGAACCTGTCGACGCAGCTGCAACCGGCCCAGCGCCTCGAAGGGGTGCCGGAACCGCTTGTCCACGAACCCGACCAGCCCGAATCCCTCGATGCCGGTGAAATAGGCGGCGCGAATCGTCTTGCCCAGCAATGGCATCCGCCGCAGTAGTGTGCGCTCGACGGCGGTCGTCGCCCAATCCATGCGCGGCACGATCCACGGCGCCGAACGCTGGAATACCGTCAGCCGACTCACCACCGGCTGTATCTCCGGAATGAATTGCACCGCAGATGCACCGGTGCCGATCACCGCGACCCGCTCACCGGTCAAATCGTGGTCGTGATCCCAGTGCAGGGAATGGAATTGGGTGCCGGTGAAATTCGCAATGCCGGGCAGACCGGGGATCTGCGCCTCGCTGAACGGCCCGATCGCCGAGACGAGCACATCGGCGGTATACGAACTCTGCCCCGTGTGGATACGCCACAGTCCGGCGGTCTCGTCCCACCTCGCGTCGAGTACTTCGCTGTTGTATCGAATATGCTGCGGCACATCGAACTTCTGGGCGACGCCGCGCAGATATTCGAGGATTTCCGGCTGCGTGCCGTAGCGTCGGGACCAACTCGGATTCGGTGCGAATGAATACGAATACAGCATCGAGGGCACATCGCACGCGCACCCCGGATAGGTATTGGCGCTCCAGGTGCCCCCGAGATCGGTCCCGCGCTCGAGAATGACGAAGTCACGGAATCCGGCCTCGCGCAGTTTGACGGCCAATCCGATACCCGCGAATCCGGCGCCGATGATCACGATCGGCACATGGTCGTCCTGCGGTCGCGTTGTCGGCTGCTCCATCTGTACTCCTCGCGGCGGACCGGTCCCGCACACCTGAGGCTAGCGCGCTCTGGCACTCATGGGAATCGGTCGATTCCAGTGGAATCAGATGATTCCTATAACATCTTCGGGTGTCAAGGGGCGCGGTGGTGTCTCCATCGCTCAATCCTGTCGACGTGCATTGGGGTCGATCGCGCAATGTGCGGCGCACCTGCGATCTGTAGTGATGGCTTTCGGCGTGGTGGCCGACTCAGCGGGTGCCGATAGCCTGGGAGCATGGGGCAGCGGACACCGAACGCGCCGCGACGGAAGCTCGCGGGACGGGCGGACGCGTGGCTGGTGGCGCGCAGTGCACGGGTGCGGCCGACGCCCGCGGATCAGTTTCTGCGGACCCTGAGCACGAGTGCCAACTACAACCGGCTGTGGTTGGTGGTGGCAGCGGTGCTGGCGCTGGTCGGGGGTCGCGAACCGCGACGGGCGGCCGTGCGTGGGCTCGTGTCGGTTGCGCTGGCCAGTTCGGCGGCGAATGGTGTTGCGAAACCGCTGCTTCCTCGGCGCAGGCCGCCCGATGAGTCGGTGCCGTTCGTACGGCGGCTGGTGACACCGCCGGTGTCCTCCTCGTTCCCCTCCGGGCATGCCGCATCCGCCGCGGCCTTCGCGACGGGTGTCGCCCTCGAATCTCCGACATTGGCGGTCGCTATCGCGCCGATAGCGGCGGCCGTCGGCTATTCACGCGTGCACATCGGCGTGCATTGGCCTTCGGATGTGCTCGCCGGGGCGGCATTGGGCAGTGCGATAGCCTTTGGCACCCGCCGGTGGTGGGCGCGGCGCGAGGATATGCCCGCCGAACTCGGGCCGGATCTTCGAATCGCCCCGGTATCCAACGGTTGCGGCCTCCTGCTGGTGACCAATACCCGGTCCGGCGGTGGCACCGAACCTGAACAACTACGGTTACTTCGCGAAAGTCTGCCTGCCGCACAGATTTTGGATGTGGCCGACGATTTCGCCGCACAACTCGACGACCGAGCCGGTCGTGATGTCGTGGCACTCGGCGTATTCGGCGGCGACGGAACGGTATCGGCCGTCGCGGCGGCAGCGATCGAACACCGGCTGCCGCTTGCGGTATTCGCGGCCGGTACCCTCAATCACTTTGCCCGCGATACGGGCGTGGAGCGGCTGGAACACACCCTGACCGCATTGACATCGGGTGAAGTGGTCCAGACCGATACGGCTCAGGTGCGCTCGGACGGACTCGCGCCCCGCACCTTCGTCAACACCGCAAGTCTCGGCGGCTATCCGGACTTCGTCCGGACCAGGGAACGCTGGCAATCGCGCCTCGGCAAATGGCCCGCCGCGGGAATCGCCATGGTGCGCGCCCTGTTTCGGGCCCAACCGCTGCGGGTGGCCATCGATGGTGTCGATACCGGCATCTGGATGCTGTTCGTCGGCAACGGCCACTACCGGCCCGCCGATCAGATCCCGATGGCGCGCCCCGCGCTGCACCATGGCGCCCTCGACGTGCGGTACCTGCGCGCGGACGTGCCGTTCTCGCGAACCCGCCTGATCTGGGCCACGCTCACCGGGACCCTGGACCGCTCCGCGACCTACGTCCACCGTCGATCCGAACGGCTGACCGTGCACGTCGATAGCGGCCCGGTCGCCTTGGCCGCCGACGGCGAGGTCGATGACCGCGGCACGGACTTCACCTTCACCAGCCGACCCGCGACATTGACCTTGTTCCGTCCCGCCGATGCCCACTGACCGAGTTGCGCTCGCGGCAGCCCTCGGCGATACCCCGGGATATCGGCGCAGGTCCCATATCGCTCCCATGACCATCATCCCGCCGACCTACCAGGGTGCGGCGAGCAAACGGCCTGCTACCGCATCTCGGGGTGGATAACCGGTCGGCCAGTTATTCGAACGGAACGTGGCGCGCTGGTCGGTCAACGGAGGAGTATATGAAATACACCGCCGCCGTCGGCGCAGAAACGAGGTGCACGATGGGAAACCTGGATGAGAATGCGATCGACCTGCTGACCGCCCAGCATGAGCAGATCCGGCACCTGCTCGACAAGCTGAAAGCGGGCCAGGACGACAAGGGGGAGCTGTTCACCGAGATGGTACGGCTGCTGGCGGTACACGAAACCGCCGAAGAGGAAGTCGTCCATGCGGTGGCGCGGCGCTCGGCATTCGGCGCCGATGAAATCATCAGGCCGAGACTCGTGGAGGAGAATGCGGTCAAGCATGCACTCGCCGAACTGTACGATCTCGGCGTCGACCATCCCGAATTCGATACGAAGCTAGCCGATTTCGCCGCTGCCTTCACCGCGCACGCCGCGAACGAGGAGACCGAGGAATTCCCCTTCCTACGCAAGCAGTTCTCGGTGAATCAGCTCGAACGCTGGGCAGGCATGCTGCGCGCCGCCGAAAAGGTCGCGCCCACCCGCCCGCATCCGCACGCGGGCGAGACCGGACTGGCGAACCTCGTGACGAGTCCACCATTGGCGGTATTCGACCGTGTCCGTGACGCCATCCGCGATTGGCGCCACACCAACGGTCACTGACGCGCAGCCGGGCCGAGGCGGCGAGGGCAGCGGCCCGCGCCGCCTGAAACTAGTACTGGCAGCACCTGGATACCGCTAGCAGATTCCGGGATCATCACAGGATGACCGATGTGGTGGATGTCCGCGCAGTACGCAAGGCACGCCGCGCCGAACTCGGCGCCTTCCTGAAGTCCCGCCGCGCGCGAATCACCCCCGAAGACGTCGGCCTACCCCCGGGACCACGCCGCCGCACCCCAGGCCTACGCCGCGAAGAGGTCGCGCAACTGGCCGGAATCGGAATAACTTGGTACACCTGGCTGGAACAGGGGCGCCAGATCAATGTCAGCGTGCAGGTTTTGAATGCGGTGGCGCGGACTTTGTCGTTGGATGCGGCGGAGAAGGCGCATCTGTATCGGTTGGCGGATGTGCCGACGGTGCCGACGGCGCATGCGGGAACTGCTCTGCCGGAAGAGCTTCAGGTGATTCTGGATCATCTGGAACCGCTTCCGGGTGTGGTGCTCAGTCCGCGTTATGACGTGCTGGCTCACAATAAGTCCTATGAGGCACTGTGCCCGGGTTTCGTGCGGGGTGAACGGAATGTGGCGCGTCGGGTGTTCCTGACTCCGGAGTGCTGCAATACCTATCAC
>NZ_JBSGEQ010000014.1:0-208807 GCF_053602975.1 Nocardia sp. NPDC004278 | reverse complement strand
TCGGAGAGTTGCCGCTGGGTGCTGACCTGGGGGTTGGAGCGGGGCGCGGCCTGCAGAGACGACCGACCCCGAATACGACTCGGCCCTGTGCGGTAGCTACCGCACAGGGCCGAGTCGCAGTTCGGATCAGGCCACGGCGACCAAGCGGGCCGCATTGGCCGACTCGTCGTCGGCGGCCTTATTGGCCGCCAGCTCGGCCTCGACCCGCTCGCGATAGCGGGTGACTTCGCGGTCGGTGGTCGCGGCGTCCCAACCGAGTCGGGCGCCGATGAGGTAGGCCACCGCGGGGGCCGCGGTCAGACCGCGGTCCGCGGTTTCGATGGAGATGCGGGTGCGGCGGGTCAGCACATCATCGAGATGCAGTGCGCCCTCGTGCGTTACCGCGTAGACGACCTCGGCACCGAGGTACTCGTCGGCACCCGGGAGCGGTTCGGCCAACTCCGGTTCGGCGGTGATCAGATCGAAAAGTTCGGAGACACCCGAACCGTAGCGGCCGAGCAGATGTTCGACGGTCGCGACGGGCAGGCCCGCGCGCTGCGCGACGCTGTGCACATCGGCGGCCAGTTCCTGATAGCCGACGGCGCCGAGCAGCGGCAGATGTTCGGTCACCGACGGGGCGGCGGCGCGGCCGAGGCCCTTGACGGCGGCATCAACCACATCGGCGGCCATCACCCGGTAGGTGGTGTACTTGCCGCCCGCGATCACGAACAGACCCGGAACCGGTTCCGCGACAGCGTGTTCGCGCGACAGCGATGCGGTATCGCTGGACGCACCCGACAGCAGCGGCCGCAGACCCGCGTAGGTGCCGACAATATCGTTGCGGGTCAACGGCTCTCGCAGCACCGCGTTCATATGGTCGAGGATGTACTGCACATCGGCGTCGCTGGCGACGGGATGGTTCTTGTCCAGCGCCCAGTCGGTGTCGGTGGTGCCGATGATCCAGTGCCGAGCCCACGGGATCACGAACAGCACACTCTTCTCGGTGCGCATGATCAGACCGGTATCCAGATCGAGCCGTTCACGCGGGACCAGAATGTGCACGCCCTTGGACATGCGCACGTGGAACGGGAATTTCACGCCGGTCATCTCGTTCATCTCATCGGTCCAGACACCGGTCGCGCTGATCACCCGGCGGGCGCGCACGGTGTATTCGCGACCGGTCTCCAGATCGGTGACGTGCGCGCCGATGACGCGCTCGCCGTCACGCAGCAGTCCGGTGACCTTGGTGCGGGTGAGTACCGTCGCGCCGTGCTGTGCTGCGGTGCGCGCGATGGTCATGGTGTGGCGGGCGTCGTCGACCTGCGCGTCGAAGTAGCGGATCGCGCCGATCATCGAGTCGTCACGCAGCGCCGGCGCCAATTCCATTGCACGCGTGTGCGATAGGTGCCGGTGCATGGGCAGCGCCCTGGCTCCGCCGATGGTGTCGTACAGCGCGACGCCAGCGCCGATGTAGGCGCGCTCCCATACCCGGTGCTGCAGCGGCAGCAGGAACGACACCGGCCGCACCAGATGCGGTGCGAGCCGGTGCAACAGCAGGCCGCGTTCCTTCAATGCCTCACGTACCAGCCAGAAGTCGAGCTGCTCCAGGTAGCGCAGGCCGCCGTGGATGAGCTTGCTCGAACGGCTCGAGGTGCCCGCGGCGAAGTCCCTGGCCTCGACCATGGTGACGGTCAGGCCGCGCGCTGCCGCGTCGAGGGCGGCACCGGCGCCGACCACGCCGCCACCGATGACCAGTACGTCGATTTCATTGTCGCCCAATGTTTTCAGCGCATCGGCGCGGTAGTTCGGGTCCAAACGTGCGGACACGGTACGTCTCCTTGTTTCGGTGCTACTCAGTCTTCGGGTTCGGGCCGAGCTGGTTTTCGAGGGTCATTCGTCCACGTCGATCCAGTCGAGGGTGCGCGCGACGGCCTTTTTCCAACGGGCATAACCGTGTTCGCGCTGCTGTTCGGTCCAGGTCGGGGTCCAGCGCTTGTCCTCGTGCCAGTTCTGCACGAGTTCATCGGTGTCGCTCCAGAATCCGACCGCCAGCCCCGCCGCGTAGGCGGCGCCGAGTGCGGTGGTCTCGGCGACCACCGGCCGCGAGACGGGCACATCGAGGAAGTCGGCCTGCAACTGCATGCACAGTTCGTTGGCGGTGACGCCGCCGTCCACGCGCAGGGTGTCCAGGCGCACACCGGAATCGGCCTCCATGGCCTCGACGACATCGCGGGTCTGGTAGCAGATCGATTCCAGCGTGGCCCGCGCGAGATGGGCATTGGTGCTGTAGCGGGACAGGCCGACGATGACGCCGCGCGCATCCGAACGCCAATACGGTGCGAACAGTCCGGAGAACGCGGGTACGAAGTACACCCCACCGTTGTCCTCGGCCTGCCTGGCCAGCGATTCGCTCTGGGCCGCACCGGAAATGACACCGAGCTGATCGCGCAGCCACTGCACGGCCGAACCGGTGACCGCGATCGAACCCTCCAGCGCGTACACCGGCTTGTCGTCGCCGAACTGGTAGGCGACGGTGGTGAGCAGGCCGTGCTGCGAGCGCACGATCTCGGTTCCGGTATTGAGCAGCAGGAAGTTTCCGGTGCCGTAGGTGTTCTTGGCCTCACCCGGACGGAAGCACACCTGACCGACGGTGGCGGCCTGCTGATCGCCGAGCACACCGGCCAGCGGCACTTCGCCGCCGAACGGGCCGTCGGCCCTGGTCTTGCCGAACAGTTCCGGATTCGACGAGGGTGCGATGGTCGGCAGCATCGCGCGCGGAATCCCGAACAGCGATAGCAGTTCGTCGTCCCAGTCGCAGGTTTCCAGATCCATCAGCATGGTGCGACTGGCATTGGTCGGATCGGTGACATGCACCCCGCCGTCGACGCCGCCGGTGAGATTCCACAGCAGCCAGGTGTCGGTGGTGCCGAAGATCGCCTCGCCCCGCTCGGCGTCGGCGGCGACGCCGGGAACGTTGTCCAGGATCCAGCGCAGTTTGCCGCCGGAGAAATAGGTGGCGGGCGGCAAACCCGCTTTGCGGCGGATGACTTCGCCATGACCCGCGCGTTCCAGGTCGGCGGCGATCTTATCGGTCCTGGTGTCCTGCCAGACGATGGCGTTGCAGTATGGGCGCCCGGTCCGGCGATTCCATACCACCGTGGTTTCGCGCTGGTTGGTGACACCGACCGCGGCGAGATCGCTCGCGACGAGATCGGCCTTGTTGAGCGTGGAGGCGATAACCGAGCGGGTGCGCTCCCAGATCTCGGTCGGATTGTGCTCGACCCACCCCGCGCGCGGCAGGATCTGCTCATGCTCGAGCTGGTGCCGGGCGATCTCGTTGCCGCCATGGTCGAACACCATGAACCGCGTGCTCGTTGTGCCCTGATCGATGGCGCCGACGTACTGGCTCATCGCTGTCCTTTCGAAAGACGCATGGGAAGAAGATTCAGAACAGGAATTGCGCGGCGAGTCCGGCCAGCGCGCCGCCAGCCAGCGGGCCGAGTACCGGCACCCAGGCATAGGACCAGTCGGAGTTGCTGCGACGGGGTTCGGTGGGGTGCTCGGGCAGCTGTTCGGCATATCCCGCACCCGCCGCGACCGGGATTCGCTCGGACTGCGCTGGCGCGGACTTGCCGATCGGCAGCAGCGCGTGCGCGATGCGTGGCCCGAGGTCACGGGCCGGGTTGATGGCGTAACCGGTCGGGCCGCCGAGCGAGGCACCGATGCCGACGACCAGCAGTGCCGCGGCGACCGGACCCAATCCGGTCGGGGTGTGGCCGAACGCCATGATCACCAGAACCAGGACGAATGTGCCGATCACCTCGGTGGCGAGGTTCCACCGCAGGGCACGGATCGCGGGCCCGGTGGCGAAGACCGCCAGCTTCTTGTCCGCATCGGTCTCGGCGTCGAAGTGCCGTTTATAGGCCAGATAGGCCAGATTCGCGCCGAGGAAGGCGCCGACCATTTGCCCGCCGAGATAGGCGATGGTGTTGACGACCGAAATATCGACACCGGGTGCGTACTGGTCCGCACCGCTGAAGAGAATGCCGATAGTGACCGCGGGATTGAGGTGACCGCCCGATTTGTAGGCGACGTACACCCCGGCCATGACGCCGAGACCCCATCCCATATTGATCAGCAACCAGCCGCCGTCGTATCCCTTGGATTTGGTCAGCAACACATTCGCGACCACGCCGACACCGAGTAGCAGCAGGATCCCTGTGCCGAGTGCCTCGCTGACGAATACCGAGCCGAAGTTCACCGTTGAGCCTCCGTCTGAAAATGCCAGCCGCGGTTGCGACTGCTGGCGCAGAGGTTACGACCGCATTGCGATACCGGACATAGCTCGCGTTCGACAATGCCGAACGGTTGTGGTGGCCGTCGCACTGCGCCGCCACTACTGTCCAGCGACCGTGGAGGTCACCATGACGCAGGTCACACCTCATGGCGCGGGTGTTGCTCGGAGGTCCCTACGCATTCGACATTGTCGAACTCGCAGGTTCCAGATAGGTTTCGGCGTATGCCCGGTCCGATCCAATCGATCGAACGAGCGGCGGCCGTCCTACAGCTGCTCGCTCGGGGTTCCGGCCGCCTCGGGGTCGGTGAGATCGCGGGTGCGCTCGATCTGGCCAAGCCGACCGCGCATGGCATTCTGCGTACGCTGCAGGGTGTCGGATTCGTCGAACAGGATCAGGCCAGCGGCAAATACCAGCTCGGTGCGGCCGTCTTGCATCTCGGGACCAGCTATCTCGATAACAACGAGCTGCGCTCGCGGGCGATCAACTGGGCCGATGCCTTGGCCGCGCGCACGGGTGAGTCGGTGCGAATCGGAGCGGCTGCCGAAGGAGATGTGGTGGTCGTGCACCATGTCTTCCGCCCGGACAATACTGAGCAGGCGCTCGAGGTCGGGGAACTACTGCCGATGCACGCGACCGCGCTCGGCAAGGTGCTGCTCGCTTATGACGCCGAGGTGGCCGCCGCCGTCCGCGCCGGTGAGTTGGCGCGGCTCACCCGGCGCACGATCGTCGACCGGGCGGCGCTCAACCGGGCGCTCGTGGCGGTTCGGCAGGCCGGATGGGCCGGAGAGACCGAGGAGTTCCGGTCCGGCGTCGCCGCTATCGCGGCGCCGATCCGCGCGCACGGCGGACTGGTGGTCGGTGCAATCGGGATCAGCGGGCGGGTCGACCGGCTCTGTGATTCGCAGCTGCGGCATCGGCCGACGCTGGTCGGCCTGGTGCGCGATGCCGCGTACGCGGTATCGCGGGATCTCGGTGCCGGGCACTGAGTTCGCTGAACTCGATCCGAATCACGCTCCACCGAACCGAATTTTCATCCGATAGGAAGCAGGCGATGTCGCAACGCTATGTGCTGGCGATCGACCAGGGCACCACCTCGACCAGGTGCATCCTGTTCGATCAGCGTGCCCGCCTGGCCGGTGTCGCCCAGCGCGAACACCAGCAGTATTACCCGCGTCCGGGCTGGGTCGAACAGGACGCGATGGAGATCTGGCGCAATGTCGAGCGGCTCGTCCCGCAGGCATTGCGGGATTCGGGTATCGCCGCCGAACAGGTTGTGGCCCTCGGCATCGCCAATCAGCGCGAAACCACGGTGGTCTGGGATCGGCGCACCGGCGTGCCGATCGGGCGAGCGATCGTCTGGCAGGACATGCGCAGCGATGACCTGGTGCGCGAATTCGACAGTAAGCCGGGTGCGGAACGGATCCGCGAATTATGCGGTCTGCCGCTTGCGGGCTATTTCGCCGCGCCGCGCCTGCGTTGGCTGCTGGATGCCATTCCGGGACTGCGGGATCGGGCCGAGCGCGGCGACGTGCTGTTCGGCACCATGGAGACCTGGCTGATCTGGAATCTGACCGGTGGTGCGGACGGCGGTGTGCATCGCACCGATGTCACCAATGCCAGCCGCACATTGCTGATGAATATCACCACGCTCGCCTGGGATCGGGAACTACTGGAATTCTTCGGAATTCCCGCCGCGATGCTGCCGACCATTCAGCCCTCGACCGCGTCCTACGGGACGACCAGTCGCGTGGTGCCCGGCATCCGGATCGCCGCCGCACTCGGCGACCAGCACGCCGCGCTGTTCGGCCAAACCTGTTTCGCCCGTGGGGAAACCAAATGCACCTATGGGACCGGGGGCTTTCTGATGATGAATACCGGGCGAGAACTGGTGCAGTCGTCACACGGTCTGCTCACCACGATCGGGTATCAGATCGAGCCCGAACCGGTGTACGCGCTGGAGGGGCCGATCGCGGTCGCCGGATCGCTGGTGCAGTGGGTGCGCGACAATATCGGCCTGGTGTCGAGTGCGCCCGAAATCGAAACCCTTGCTCGCACAGTCGAAGACAATGGCGGCTGTTATATCGTGCCCGCCTTCTCCGGTCTGTACGCGCCGCATTGGCGCAGCGATGCGCGGGGTTTGGTCATCGGCCTGACCTCCTATATCAACAAGGGCCACCTCGCCCGTGCCGTACTGGAGGCAACCGCCTGGCAGACCCGCGAAGTCGTCGACGCCATGAACGCCGACTCCGGTCTGCATGCCCGCACCTTGCGCGTCGACGGTGGCATGACCTCCGACAACCTGCTTATGCAGATAGTCGCCGATGTCCTCGATATTCCCGTCATGCGCCCCTTCGTCGCCGAAACCGTCTCCCTCGGAGCCGCTTACGCCGCCGGTCTCGCCGTCGGCTACTGGCCGGACCTGGAAGGTCTGCGCAGCAATTGGCGCCTGGCGGGCCAATGGGTCCCCCGAATGGACCCGATCCACCGCGCCGATGAATACGACAACTGGAAACGCGCAGTAGCCCTCACCTTCGGCTGGGCGCGGTCGAAACGGCAATAGGTACCCCGACCAGCGCCCCTGACGTGGTCGCATGCACCGTGACCGCGAGTTCGTCGGATAGCCCGGTCGGCGCGCCCCGACGCAGTCGGCGCAAACCTGAATCGCGCTTTAGACTTCGGCGGTGCGAACTTCGTTGCGACCGGCCGTCCTAGGTCTGATCAGTGCGATGCTCGTGATGGCCGTCGGGTCGACCCCGGCGGCCATCGCGCAAGCGGTCGACCCGGCGGTCTGCGGCACGCCGCTCTCGCCGGATGAGCTGGACACCATCGCCCGGCTCTCCGACACCGGCACGCTGGCCGGAGATGCGTTGCAGCGGTTGACGATCGCGGTGGCGCGCCATCATGAGATCACCGACATCCTGGTCGCGCATCGGGATCGGCGCGGGCTGTTCCCACTCGGACTCGACGGTGTCGAACAGTTGGCGGTAATGCCCATGCAGCGTGATCCCGCCGCATTTCGGGACCGGGAGTACGCGCATGCGATCAGCCTCGAGCTACTGGGGCGATTCCTGAAAAACCTGCATGCGGCCGTTACCGGCGCGCCCGTCGAGCCACACTGGGCGCGGTATTTCGAGCTGGCCCGGCGGTGTGAGGTGTCGCCCGCCCGCGTCGCGATGGCGGGCTATAACGCGCATTTGACCGTGGATCTCGCGTATTCGGTGGCGTCCGTGGGCAGTAAGCCGGACAACGCGCCCGACTACTTCAAGATTGTCGATGCCATCGCGTCATCCGGTCAGGTGATCGTCGATCGCACCAAGGAGGTCTACAACGGGGATCTCGGTCCGCTGTGGCGGTTCTATTTCCTCGGCGAGGGGCTGGACCTGCTGCTCGGTGCGGGGGTCGCGACCGGTCCGCTCCTGCGGGCCGCGGATCTCGGGTACAACGTGGCGATCTACGGCAATGGGCTGGCGCTGAAGGATCCCGGACTGCACGATGCGACCGTGGCGGAAGTCGGGCTGCTCAGTGCTTCCGTCGATGCTGCACTGGATGTGTTGACGCTGCTCAGAGGTTTGTGAGACACCTAGGCGGTACGGGTCTGGTGGCAGGGCAAGGAGTCGCGGTGGGCACATCACTCGTCAAGGGACAGAACGGCCCGTTGGCGGTGTCGAATGTCGTTGTCTCGGTGCGATCGGCGGCAGCGGTCGATGTTTCGGCGCTATTGGTCAACGATGCGGGCCGGGTGCGTACCGACGCCGACTTCGTCTTCTTCAATCAGCCGAATGCGCCCGGTGTGGAGTTGCGGTCGGGAATGCCTGCGGCGCTGGTCGTTTCCACGGCCGAAGTATCCGCGGAAATCGATCGAATTCGGGTGGTCATCACGCTGGATGATGCCACCGCAACCTTCGGGCAATTCACGCCACCGGTTGCCACCGTCGCCGACGGATCCGGAAACATCCTGTACGAGTACGTGATCGATGGACTCGGCACCGAATCGGTCGTCATCGCAGTGGAACTGTATCGGCGTAATTCCGACTGGAAGATCCGCGCGGTTGGGCAGGGCTATGCGGGTGGGTTCGCCGCCCTGGTCACCGACCACGGGGTGAGCGTCGACGATGAACCCGCACCGGTGTCCGTTGCGCCGGTGGGATTCCCGGCGCCCGCCGCAACGGCAGCGCCTGCGGCACCTGCCGCTGCCCCCGAAGTCCGCACCGTCCCCGGTGAAGCCGCACTCTCCTTCGAGAAGCGCGCCACCCTCGACCTGCGCAAACGCGAGGTCGCCAAGGTCCTGATCACCAAGAACGCCTTCGGGATTCGTGCCCGAGTCGTGCTGGTCATCGATAAAACCCTCAGCATGAGCAGGCAATACAGCAAAGGGGTCGTGCACCGCGTCGTCCAGCGGATGATCCCGGTGGCCACCCAACTCGACGAGGACGGCACCTTGGAGGTCTACCTCTACGCCCTGTCCTTCGCGAAACTGCCTGATATCACCGTCGAACACGGCGATGCATGGGCCCAGACCTTCCTGCACCTCACCGGCATCCACCAGGGCATCGACTACGCCAGAATCGGTGGCCGCAATGACGAACTGCCGATCATGCGCGACATCATCGCCTCATTGCGCCCCGGCGGCACCCCGACCCTGGTGCTGTTCTTCACCGACGGCGGGTTCGCCAAGAAGCGTGAAATCACCGCACTCATGCGCGATGCGTCTCGGCTGCCCGCCTTCTGGCAGTTCGTCGGCCTCGGCAAGGCCAACTACGGCCTGCTGCGGACCCTCGACGAAATGTCGGATCGTGTGGTCGACAATGCGGGTTTCTTCGCCCTCGACGACATCGACCAGGTGGACGACGCGCAGCTCTATGCCCGCCTGCTCGGCGAGTTCCCGGACTGGCTGCGCGCCGCGACCCGGGCGGGCATCCTCGGCTGAGTCATCGGCGAACCGAAAGACGCTCGCGCGTAACCGCCGACGCGAACTCAGCCGATAACCGCGTTCATGATGGTGCCCGCGCTGGTGGCGACCACGCCGCCGATCATGGCTCCGGCCACCATCTTCGGGGATTCCAGGCCGCCGCCGCTCCACTTCTCCCAGGCGAAACGGCCACCGGCGTAGATGATGGCGGTGATGCCAGCGAGCAGCACGAACCAGGTCAGATAGTGGACCATCTGGAGGAATTTGTCGGCTATCGGTGGGGCCTCGGGGGTGGGATTGCCGAGCTGCGCCCAAGTGTCGTAAACGCTGGCCAGGATCATTTCGGATTGCTCATTCTGGATGCGGGACAAGGATGTAATTCGCTCACCGAGGATGGTATCGGGTTCTCGGCGACCACGCAGTCACGTCTTTCCGACCTTGCCAGACCACACCACGATGATCGGCGGCGTCGTCGCCACCAGCGCGGGCACCATCATGAATTCGATTCTCGGCACCGGCTGATCGCGGCACGGCACTGGACCGCCGCTTGCCCGATATATGGCAAATATGTGGCTATACTCCGCCTGATCTCTCGAAGTTGTCCGACCTGATCGGGAAAGTAGGGAGAAGGCCATGACCCAGGTGTCGCGGCGATCTGTGCTGCTGGCCGGTGCCGTCGCGGGCACGGGCCTGGCCGCGTGCGGCAAATCGACGGAATCCGGGAGTGGCGGCGGTCCTCATGGTGAGCCGCCGCGCGATGCGCGTTCGATCGCGACTGACGCCTATATCTTCGGCTATCCGCTGGTGTTGACCGATGTCACGTTGCAGACGAATACCGCTGCCGTTCCCGCGAATAGAATCGCCGCCCTCGGCCCGATCGATTCGACGATGAACTCGGTGGTCATGCCGAATGTCGACACCCTTTATGCGTCAGCCTGGCTCGATCTGCGTGCCGAACCGGTGGTGCTGCAGGTTCCGGAGATGGACGGCGACCGGTACTGGCTGATGCAGATCATGGACGCCTGGACCAATACGACACACAATCCGAGCAGTGTGGCACCCCAGGTGAAGGAGGGGCATACCGCGCCGTACACCTACGTGATCACCGGCCCCGATTGGTCGGGCCCGCTCCCGGACAACCTGACTCCGCTGGCGATGCCCACCGCGACCGCATGGTTGATCGGTCGGGTCGAACTGCGCGATCAGGCCGATCTCGCCGCCGCCGAGGCATTGCAGCATCAGGTGTACATGGCGCCGCTGAGCGCCTGGCAG
Organism: Nocardia sp. NPDC004278; assembly: GCF_053602975.1. Taxonomy (NCBI): domain Bacteria; kingdom Bacillati; phylum Actinomycetota; class Actinomycetes; order Mycobacteriales; family Nocardiaceae; genus Nocardia; species Nocardia sp. NPDC004278. The sequence goes on along the minus strand of NZ_JBSGEQ010000014.1, from coordinate 198,349 downwards.
CGCGGTGAACGACCGACCCCGGAGATCGATCCGAATATGGTGGCCCCGATCTCGGCGCCGCAGCAGGTCGCGCGGATGGACGGACACACCTTCTTCACTCGGCTCTGCGACCTGATGCGCACCAATCCGCCAGCTGCCGCCGACGCCCCTGCCCTGCGGCGCTTTTCGACGATCGGTATCAGGCCCGGCGGCGCGCTGGATGGTGCTCCGGCCGCGGATCTCGATGCCGCCGTCGCGGCCGGCCAATTGCAGATTCCGGACTACGCCAATCCCGAGGCCAGACGCGAGAACGGTTGGGATATCGCGACCAATCTCGGTACCTATGGCACCGACTACGCGTTGCGCGCCTCCACCGCATGGACCGCGCTCGGTGCGAATCTGCCCAAGGATGTCGTCTATCCGGAGATCAGCGCGAATGCGGGGGAGCAGGGCACGCCGCGCCGGTACCGGCTGTACTTCCCAGCCGGGCAGTCGCCGCCCGTACGGGCCTTCTGGTCGCTGACCGCCTATACCGCTCAGCGCTTTCTGGTGCCGAATGCGGCGGGCATCTACTCGGTTGGGCACCAACGTCCCGTCGTACCGCTGCCGGACGGTGCGTTGGAACTCGCCATCCAGGCCGAGGATCCGAGAGGTGAAGTGCCCTATGGCAATTGGCTGCCGATTCCGGAGTCGGGAACGTTTCGGCTCGCGCTGCGCCTCTATGTTCCCGAGGGCGGTGCGCTCGACGGCAGCTGGACACCACCGAGTTTGACCCGAATCGGATGAGCGAGGAGAGCCATGGATAACTGCGGTGCCATCCTTGACCCGGCGCAGATCGCGCGTCGGACGGTCCTCGGGCTCGCCGCGGCCGGTATCGGACTGGCCGCCTGCGGGAAATCCTCGGACAAGTCCGAGTCGACCTCGGCCGCGTCCAGCGATGTCGAGGCCATCGCCAAGGACGCCTATGTCTTCGGCTATCCGCTGGTGTTGATGGACGTCACTCGGGCCGCGGCCGAAGCGATTGCCCCGGTCAATACCTTCCAGCACGCCACCGCGCTGCCGACACCGGAGCGCCGCGATGTGGTGCGAGTGAATCTGGACACCCTGTATTCGACAGCGTGGCTGGATGTTTCGGCGGAGCCGATGGTATTGCAGGTGCCCGCGATCGATCCGAGTCGCTACTGGATGATGCAGGTGCTCGATGCCTGGACGAATACCGTGCACGACCCGAGTAGTAGGCGGCCGCAGGCGAGCTCGGGTGGCCCGCCCTTCACCTACCTCGTCACCGGTCCGAAGTGGACGGGCACGGCGCCCGATGCCATGATCGAGCTGCCGGTGCCGACACCGACTGCGTGGCTGCTCGGGCGGATCCAGGTCAACGGTTCCGCCGACATCGCCGCCGTCACGGCGCTACAGCAACAGCTGAAACTGGTGCCGCTCAGCGCATGGGCCACAAGCAAGGACACGCCGTCGCACTCGACCCCGACGGGCTCCACAGCGGTTCCGCCGCCGAAGCAGGTGCACGATATGGACGCGGCGACCTTCTTCACCCGAATGTGCGCGGTCATGGCGGTGAATCCGCCACCTTCCGACGATGAACCGGCCATGAAACGCTTCGCCGCCATCGGCATTCGGCCGGGCGGCAGCGTCCAAGGCATCTCGAACGACCAGCTGACCGCGGCGGCCGATGCGGCGAAGAAGGAGATTCCGACCTACACCGACCCGACCATGGTGAACGAGAACGGATGGCGCCTCAATCCGGGAGTCGGCACCTACGGCACCGACTACCTGCTGCGGGCCAATGTCGCGTGGGTCGGCTTGGGAGCCAACCTGTCGCGGGACGCGCTCTATCCGGGCATGTTCGCCAAGGCCGACCGCAATGGCACGCCCACCAAATTTCGGCTGCACTTCCCACCGGGACAACTCCCACCGGTCGATGCGTTCTGGTCGCTGACCGCCTACGACGCCGACGGTTATCTGATACCGAATGCGGCGAATATCTACGCGATCGGACATCAGGTTCCGGTGGTGCCCAATCCGGACGGTTCGGTCGATCTCGCTGTGCAGCATGAGGATCCGGATATCAGCGTGCCCGCGGGCAATTGGCTGCCCATTCCGGCAGCGGGCCAGTTCTCGCTCGTCATGCGGCTCTATGCGCCGAAAGATGTTGCCATCAGTGGGCATTGGCAGCCGCCCGTGCTGACGGTCGCGGCGTAGGGGGCGAGACACCATGGGCCGCTTGATTTTTCCGATTTCGGTCGCCGCCGTTGCGGTGCTGGTATTTGCCGCGCCTAGTGCCGCGGCGGATGCGATCGGTGACGACACCCTGGGTGTGCCGTCGCGTACGGCATTCTCGTTCCGCTCGGTGGTTCCGGGTGTCGAGTGGGGCACTGCGAACGAATACGAATCGCGCGCGGGATTGTCGCTGGTCAAGCTCTATATGGTCGATTACGCGCTGCACCACGGTGATCGCAGTGCGGAGGATCTGGCGTTGGCCGAGCGGATGATCCGCTACTCCGACGATTCCGCCGCCGACGCGATGGGCGCCAAGTATCCGCAGGCGATCGACGCCATCGCCGCGGAGTACCACCTGACCGGCACCAAATCGGGTGCGGCCTGGGGCATGTCGTACACCAGCACCGCCGATGTGGCCAGCTTCCTGGCGGCCAAACAGCGCACCGAACCCAGCTCACCGATCTTCGACTGGATGGCCGCCGCGGGCGACCAGGCGGCCGACGGTACCTCCCAGGACTGGGGGACCGCGCGGCTGCCGGGGGTCCTGGGCAGCAAATGGGGCTGGTCCGATAGCGAGCCGCTCGAGGTGGCCTCGGCGTCGTTCGGCAACGGCTTCGCCGTCGCGGCGCATACCCGCGGCACACCCCAGGACCAGACGGCTGATCTCGAGGCTGTGGTGCCGCGGTTGCTGCAGGAGCTGGTCGCGCGCGTGTTCCGGTAGTCAGTCGTCGCCGTCCCAGGTCCAGTGCGGCACCGCGCGGATCGGGTGCAGTTCGTCATCGGACTTGGCGTGCGAATTCTGTTGTGCCACCTGCGCGCCGAATTCGGCATGTTCGCGCACTGCGTCGCGGAAGGCCGGATCATCGAGCAGGCCAGCCTCTTCGAACGCTTCCAGGTACAGCTGGGCGAACCGGTCGCGTTGTTCGTCGGTGATCGCGAGGCCGCGATGCACGGCGATGATGTAGTCGAAGCCGAGGTCGCGGGTGAAACGGTCCGGCCCACCGAAGGATTCGGCGGTGAACCAGGTGAGGTGGTCGACGTGGGTCGGGAGGCGTTCGGTGAACTGGGTTTTCAGCACTGGATCGGCCAGCACCTTGTCGTAGAAGGCTGCTTCGACGCGATGCAATGGCTCGTCGCCACCGGCGTGCTCGTACAGGCTGGGCATGGGAACCTCCGAACAGGGAGTCGAATCGGTCGAGTCCCATTACAGGCCGTCCTCGGTGGCGCGTCCACCGTTTCGCGATAAGCGATCAGGAGGAGAGTCATAGCTGATTGCTATTTATACATCCCGCGAACGGGCGGCAACCGCTGATTCAGTTAACGGGTTTTACTAAACACTGTTCACAAGGCCTGGTTGTGTGGTTTTATCTCCTCAGGAACCTGTTCCACACAACGTTGTGAGGTCTGCAGCCCATGTCAGACCGGTAGGAGATAGCCGTGACCGTGACCACGCCAGCGATTCCCACAGGATTCGACTTCACCGACCCCGATCTGCTCGCCACCCGCCTGCCCATCCGCGAATTCGCCGAGCTGCGCCGGACCGCGCCGGTCTGGTGGTGCGCGCAGTCCGGGCGGGCCAGCGGCTTCGATGACGGCGGCTACTGGGTCGTGTCCAAGCTCGACCACATCAAGGAGATCTCGAAGAATCCTGAGGTCTTCTCCTCGCACGAGAACACCGCGATCATCCGGTTCAACGAGGAAACCACCCGCGAGCAGATCGACATGCTCGGCAATATGCTGCTGCTGAACCAGGATCCGCCGCAGCACACCAAGACCCGCCGCATCATCTCCAAGGGCTTCACCCCGCGCGCGGTGGAGAGCCTGCGCGCGGCGCTCACCGAACGCGCGGCCCGAATTGTGCACGAGGCCAAGCAGACCGGCCGCGGCGACTTCGTCGAACAGGTCGCCTGTGAACTGCCGCTACAGGCCATCGCGGAGCTCATCGGCGTCCCACAGGACGATCGCAAGAAGCTGTTCGACTGGACCAACCAGATGATCTCCTATGACGATCCGGAATTCGACGGCAACCACCATGCCGCGACCGCCGAAGTCATGGGCTACGCCTGGAATATGGCCGAGGAACGGCGCAAATGCCCGGCCGATGACATCGTCACCCAGCTGATCAATGCCGATATCAATGGCGAGAATCTGGGTTCGGACGAATTCGCGTTCTTCGTGATCCTGCTGTCGGTCGCGGGCAACGAGACCACCCGCAACTCGATCACCCACGGCATGAAGGCCTTCGTCGACAACCCCGAGCAGTGGGAGCTCTACAAACAGCAGCGTCCGCGCACCGCACCCGACGAGATCGTGCGCTGGGCCACCCCGGTGACCGCATTCCAGCGCACCGCCACCCAGGACACCGAAATCGGTGGGCAGCAGATCAAGAAGGGGCAGCGGGTCGGCCTGTTCTACAGCTCGGCCAATTTCGACGAGGACGGTTTCGAGGATCCGTTCACCTTCAATGTGCTGCGCAACCCCAACCCGCACGTCGGATTCGGCGGCACCGGTACGCACTACTGCGTGGGCGCCAATCTGGCGCGGCTGCAGATCGATCTGATGTTCAACGCCATCGCCGATGTCATGCCGAACCTGCGGCAGGTCTCCGAACCGGTGCGGTTGCGCTCGGGTTGGTTGAACGGGATCAAGCGCTGGGAAGTCGAATACGCTTGAATCCCCTGATGAACAGCTCGAAGCCGCGGGGGCGGGCGCCGGTGGTATCGGATGCGGATATCCGTCGGGTGGCCCGCGCACTGCTGGTCGACCATGGTCCCGATGCGGTCACGCTGCGGGCCATCGCGCGCGAACTCGGCATTACCGCGCCCGCCCTGTACCGGTACTACAACTCCCGCGAGGACCTGCTGGAGAACCTGCGCCTGGAGTTCTGTGCCGACCTCGCGGCCGAGCTGTCCGAGCAGATCGCGACCCTGCCCGATGACGGTGCGGTGCAGTTCTTCGCCATCTGCAAGGGTTTCCGGCGCTGGGCGCTGGCGCACACCAGGGAATTCACCCTGGTATTCGCCTCGCCCGGCGCGGGCCGGGCGCGCATGCTGCGGCGGTTCAACGAACCGTTCGGGCGGATCTTCCTGGCCGCCACCGGGCGGCTGCTGGCCACCTACGATGTCGTGACGCCGCCGACCGATGTGATTCCGGCGGAGCTGCGTGATGATCTGGTGCTGTTCCAAACCGAGCTGCTGGCAGCGCTTTCGGAGTCCGGGCAGAAATTTCCCGCCGAAAAACTCGATCTCGGCGTGACATATCTGATGATCCAGATCTGGGCCCGGCTCTATGGGCATGTCACCCTGGAGGTCTTCGGGAATTATCCGATTCCGCTGTCGAATCCGGAGATTCTGTTCGATGCGATGCTGGCGGATCTGGGGCGGACCGCCGGATTGATCAGTGAGTGAGCCGGGACAGCCAGTCGGCGTAGCCGATGCCGATCGCCTCGCCGCGCTCGTCCAGGCAGAGGGCGCCGGACCGCAGCGCCCGCCCGATGCGGCCCGGGATGGGCACCGGCAGCGGTAACAGCTTGCGGCCGATGTGGTTTCGGTAGATATCCGCCAGCTCGGTAATGGTGTGCACGGACGGCCCGGCGATATCGGGAATTCGTCCGGCCGGTCCGTTGTCCACCGCATCGGCCAGCCGGGTCGCGACGGCGCTCACATCGATCGGCTGCACCTTCGCCGTCGTGTGCGGAGCGATCCGCCATCGTGCTGGCAGTGCGATGATTTCGGTGACGAGTTCGTGGAATTGGGTGGCGCGCAACAGCGTCCACGGAACCTCGCCCGTGGTGATCACCTGTTCCTGGGCCACCTTCGCCTGGTAGTAGGCGATGGGCACCTGATCGCAGCCGACAATGGAGATTTCGACGTGGTGGCCGATGCCCGCCTGCCGCTCGGCCTCGAGTAGCCGACGCACTCCGTCTACCATGACCGATCGGGTCCGGCGGCGGGCACTCACCGCGTCGACGACGGTATCGCAACCGTTCAATGCGGATTCCAGTCCGGATCCGGTGGCGAGATCGGCGGCTCGATGCTCGGTCACGCCAGTCGCCGGAGCGGTCCGGCTCACCACCCGAACCTCATGTCCGCGCGCACCCAGCTCCCGTACCACCGCGGTTCCCAGCACCCCGGTTCCGCCGACTACCGCAACCCGCATGATCCACTCCCTCCAAACGGCCCTGTTCGGTAAGTCGCACGCTACGGCGACACGGTACGCGGGCTCAACGTGCTTCATCGCATATGCCTGATTCGCCACACCGGTGTTCCGGTGCGCGGATGTGTGCGGTATCGGAGCCGGGGGCGGTCAGATTCGCGCGCCTTTGGCGCGGTTACAGGCGCGGCAGAGGATCTGCAGATTGGTCGCGCTGGTCGCGCCGCCGCGGCTGAGCGGGATGATGTGGTCGAATTCGAGATAGTGGCCGTCGCCGCATTCGACGCATTTGCCGCCGTCGCGCTGCCACACTTCGGCCTTGACCTCCTGGGGGATGCTGCGGGTGTCGCGCTGGCCCGGGGTGAGGATCAGGCGTTTGGCGACCCGCAGCGCGCCCTCCAGGGCGGCCGCGACGTAGTCCGGATCGTCGACATCGAAGGTGGCGCCGCCGCGCGCCGAGGTCGCCGCGATGACCACCGTGCGCTGTTCGACCCGCACCGAAACCACCCGGTTCCACGGCAATTCGGTACCGGTGTCGGTGCCGACGAAGCGCAGCTTCTTATTGCTGGCGATCAGCCTGCCGTCGGTGAGCTTCGGCCCCCTGGCGAGCTGGCGCACGTGTACCGCGGGCAGATCCAAGTGCACCCGCTCCTCCGGATCCAGGTGCAGGCCGGGGGTCCGGACCACCGGTAGATCTCCGCCGCGCAACCTGGACAGGGTGTGGCCGCGATACATTCGCCTGCGCAGATCCTCGACCAGCGGTCCGCTGAGCGCCAGTTCCTCGATTGCGTATTCGAATGCCTCGTATTCGGCCTGCTCGATCTCCCCATCCGCGAATGCGAAGGCGACAAGTCGCTCCACATAGGTGAGCGCGACATCCCGCAGCGCCGCCCGTCCCAGCCCCTCGTCGATCCGCTGATACCGCAGCGACGCCCACAGCTCTGCCCATTCCGCGCCACGCGGCCCGTATGCGGTGAGCACCCGCCAAGCCTGGGTGTGCCAGTGCGTCAGAAACTCCTCGATTTCACTCTCGCAGCGTTCACACGGCGCGATTCCGCCGAACAGCTTGCGCCGTCGGGGATTTCCACACCGTGCACAGTCGCGTGGGCCGGGTTGCGGCCGTGCGCGGATGGCGCTCGTCCATTCGGCTCCGTCCCACCAACGCATACGGGAGGGGTGCTCGGGATCGGAATGCCAGTCCGCGCGTTCGGGATTCGGCGGTGGCGGCAGCGGCGGATCGATCTCGTGGCGTCGGCGATCGAGGTCGACTGCTCTGCTTCGGCCGAGCTGGTCGTCCTGGTCCGAGGGTGCGGGGTGGTGGAGCTGCCGAGGGCGGGTGGCATCGGTCGGTCCGCCCACGGAAACACGTTGTCGCGCTGGCGAGGTGGATGATCGGTGATGCGGAAGGGCCGTCGGGGCCGAGCGTGGTCGGTCGGGGGCCGGCGCTGCGGGATCGTCGACGGTGACCCCGAATTCGGTGACGAGTCCGGAGAGTCCGCTGGCCCAGCCCTGTCCGATCGCGCGAAAGCGCCACTGGCCGTCGCGGCGGTAGAACTCGCCGAACATCATCGCGGCCACCGTATCGGTATCGGTGATATCGAACTGGGCGATCGGCCCATCGGCGGCTTCGATGGTGAGGGTCAAACCCGTGATATCGCCGAAGGTTCCGTCGTCGACCGATCCCGCGACGACGATCCGGGCCACATCCGCTTCGGTGCGCGGTAGTGAGACGCTCAGTCGCGCGGTACCCGGCGCGGGTTCCTGATCGAGCGTCACCGCCTGCGACATATGCCGGGGCGCATTGAAGAACACCAGATCCCGATCGGTGCGCACCGCCCCCGCCTCCGCCAGCAACAACGCATGCGCATCCACCGCATGCTCCGACCGCCATGAAATGACCACGGCTAGAAGGGAAGTCGGTACCGGCGCATTGGCCCCTTTGCTCAGTTTCATCGTGCTCGAACTATGCCACGAAGGTCCGACACGCCGAACCTGCCCATCCCTTGGTTCGGCGATGCGAGCGAATACGCGACTCGGGCGCACCACGGATATCGGCGGGTGTGTCCGCCAGCCGCAGTATCGCGCCGGGCCCGCGCGTACGGCACCCACTGCGCTGCGTCATCCCGACCTGCCCGCTGCCGCGCTGCGGCGACCGGCTCGGACCAGTCGCACACGGACCTGACAGCGACGCGTTCGGGCCGTGCCGCATCGTGTGCTGTGGGGCCGGTCGCACCTGCGGATCAGCAGGGCGGCCTGGGGCGCCGAGGTGGGTTGGGCTGTGCCGGGCTGGTGGTGCGTCGCGGGCTGGTGGTGCGTTGCGCCGGTCGTACGCTGCGGATCAGCTGGGTGGCGTGGGGCGCCGAGGTGGGCTGGGTTGGTGGTGCGTTGCGGGCTGGTGGTGTGTCGCGGCGGTCGTACGCTGCGGATCAGCTGGGTGGCGTGGGGCGCCGAGGTGGGCTGGGTTGGTGGTGCGTTGCGGGCTGGTGGTGTGTCGCGGCGGTCGTACGCTGCGGATCAGCTGGGTGGCGTGGGGCGCCGAGGTGGGCTGGGTTGGTGGTGCGTTGCGGGCTGGTGGTGCGTTGCGCCGGTCGCACGCTGCGGATCAGCCGGGTGTGCTGTGGGCCGGTGGAGACCGCGATGCGGCGGCGGCCCGGTCCGGGTGAGGCCGAGCATCGGGAGCGGATCGGCGGACCGCCGGTGTGTGGTGGGCTGGGCGGCGACACAGACCGGTCGGTTGGGGATTTGCGGTCGGAGCTGGTTCGGGTGCGGCAGAGTGGAGGTATGACTACCCCGAAGGGAGCGGGTCGGAAGGGTTCGATTCCGAAAGTGCCGGGTGGGCGGGTGCCCAGTCCCGGCGACATTCTGGCCGCCGCGCAGTCCGCGGTGGAGGCCGCGCAGTCGGCGGCGGTGCAGGCGTTGGATGCCGCGCAACTGACGGCCGGGCAGGCCCTCGACGCCGCGGTGCGACTGCCACCGGCCTCGGCCCAGCTGGCGGTGCGATTGCCGGATCTGATCGAGAACCTCTCGATCGCCATCGACCGGCTCAATTCCACCATCGACCGCCTCGACCGCACCCTGGCGCTGGCCGACCCGGCCTTGGCCGCCTACGACCGACTGCTGCCCCGCCTAGAGGCGATGATCGGCCTCGGCGAAGACGTCTTGGCCGCCCTCGCCAAGCTCCCCGGCGTCTCCCTCCTCGGCCGCTTCACCGGCAGAACCGCCGAGCCACCGCCCGCCCCCGACCCCCCGAAACGCCGTCGCCGCAGGTAGCCGCCGAACCGTTCTCGGGATTCTGCACGCCCGGAGCGGGCGCGATGCCCGAGCGGGCATGCGGATTCGAGACGCCCGAGCCAGCATAATCGCCGCACCCAACGCAATCGTCCGCGCCGACAACGCCGCCACTGCATCCGGATCCACTGACGGCGCAGGCTCCACAGGCGCGCCCGGGGGCCTGATTCGGCGCCGACTGTCCCGCCGGAGGGAACGGCCTGTCGGACTGCGGCCGCGCGATTGCTCAGCGGGTGGTTGCCCGGTAGGTGGCGGCGGCTTTGAGAAGGGTTTCGTGGTATTCGTCCTCCGGATCCGAATCGAGGACGATGGCGCCGCCCGCACCGATGCGCCAGTGTCCGTCATGGCGGACGGCGGTGCGGATGACGATATTGAGGTCGGCCGTGCCCGCCAGCCCGAGGAAACCGATAGTGCCCGAATAGATTCCGCGCGCTTCGGTCTCCAGTTCGTCGATGATCTCCATGGTCCGCAGCTTCGGTGCCCCGGTCATCGAGCCGCCGGGAAAACACGCACGCAGACAATCGATGACGTCGACATTCGGGCGCAGCGTGCCGCGCACGGTGGAAACCAATTGGTGCATGGTCGTATACGCCTCGGTGGCCATCAATTTCGGCACGTGCACACTGCCGATCTGGCAGACCCGGCCGAGGTCATTGCGCAGCAGATCGACGATCATCAGGTTCTCGGCCCTGGTCTTGGGGCTATCGGCCAGTTCGCGGCGCAGCCGTTCGTCCTCGGCGGGGGTGCGCCCGCGCGGCGCGGTGCCCTTGATCGGTTTGCTCTCCACCGTGCGGGCACGGTCGACCTTGAGGAAGCGTTCCGGTGAGGAGCAGGCGATTTCGAGATCGTCGAATCGCAGATACGCCGCGTACGGCGCGGGATTGCAGCGGCGCAGGGTGCGATAGAAATCGAGGCCGTCGGCTTCGGCCGCCACCATGGACGCTGCGTCGGCAATGGTGATTTCGTAGGACTCGCCCGCGTGCAGCCGCTCCTGACAGATGGCGATATCGGCGAGATACCGCTCCCGTCCACGGGTGAAAAGCGGTGCGACGGGGGCGGTATCGGAGAACACCTCGAGCGGCGGCGGATTCACCCACGTCGGCAGGGATTCCAGGATCTCGCGGGTATCGCGCAACCAATCCGCGCCCGCCCGAAGGGCTTCCGGCACCGGATCGGTGAGCGCGAGCAGATGGGTCCGCCCGGCGACATGGTCGACCACCACGATCCGGTCGGCGAAGATCCACTGCGCATCCGGGGTGGCAGCGCGATGCGCGGCATTCGCCCCGCAATCGGCCTTCACCTCATAACCCAGATACCCGACATACCCGCACGCGAAATCAAAAGGGAGATCTGGCAATTCGGTATGCCGCAGATGCAGCTGCCCGGCCAGATAGTCGAGAATTCCGCCGGGTACGGTCCGCCGATTTCCGTCCGAGGATTCGACCGTCACCATATTCTCGCCGACCCGATAGCGGATCACTTCCGCCAGTGGCCCGCTCGCATCACCGAGAAAGGAGAACCGATCCAGCCCCGGTTCGACATGCTCGCTGTCGAGCCAGAATGCGGTGGGGGAGTTGCCATATAGCCGAACGAATGCGGCCTCGGTATCGATCGCACGCTCGATCACCGAATGTCGCAGCTGCCAGGAGCGCCGCGATTCCCGGTACTCGTGTCTACCGCCCTGCAGCGGTTCGGCATGTTCGAACGGCGCAATAATGCTCGACCGAATGCGCTGGCCCGCAGTGAGTTTCGCGAAGTTGCCGAGTAATGCCGCACCGTACTCGCTGGCTATCGATTCGGGATGGAACTGCACCCCCCACTGCGGTCTGCTCCGATGCCGCACACCCATGATCACGCCATCGGCCGCGACGGCGGTGATCTCGAGACTGTCCGGCAGCGGTCGTTCGGCGGCCAGCGAGTGGTAGCGCACCGCGGTGAAACCCTCGGGGAGCCCGGCGAACAGGTCATTGCCGTCGTGCTCGATGTGATCGAGATATCCGTGTCGCGCGGCGGGCGCGGTGGTCACGATGCCGCCCTCCGCGACGACCAGCGCCTGATGTCCGAGACAGACGCCGAGCAATGGCAGCTCGGTCTCCCGGATCACCGCCGCCGATATGCCGATATCCCGCGTGACGTCCGGGCGGCCCGGACCGGGGGAGATGACGACATTGTCGAAGCGCTCCAGCCGCAGCTGTCCGATATCGCCGACCTCGTCATTGCGCACGACCGTGGGCTCTTCCCCGTTCACCTCGCTGATCAGCTGATACAGGTTGTAGGTGAACGAGTCGTAATTGTCGATCAAGAGCGTGCGCATCGTGTCCAGAACCCTACGCCGCCCCGGTCGAGGCAAACTGTTGTCATCTGCCTTCAGTTCGACGGACGGCGTGGTGCACAATGTGGGACATGTCTATTGCGCAACCGGTGGATGTGGATCGAGACATCGTCGACTTCGCCATCGTCGGTACCTGGATGGATCAGCAGGGTCTGCCCGGTGGCGAATTCGAGAATGTGACCGCACTCGGCGGTGGCACGCAGAACATCATGCTGCGCTTCGCTCGCGGCGGTCGGGACTATGTGCTGCGCCGCGGCCCGAAGCATCTGCGTGCCAAGAGCAATGACGTGATCCGCCGCGAGGCCAGACTGCTCGGCGCGCTCGACGGAACCGGCGTGCGCGCCCCGAAGGTGATCGCGGCCTGCCCGGACGAATCGGTGCTCGGCGCGGTCTTCTATCTGATGGAGCCCATTACCGGATTCAACCCGCAGAACGAATTGCCGCAACTGCATGCGGGCGATCCGGAGATCCGGCGGCAGATGGGCCTGTCCGCGGTGGAGGCCATCGCGCGTCTCGGCGCACTCGATTACCAGACGCTCGGCCTGAACGACTACGGCAAACCCGATGGCTTCCTGGAGCGTCAGGTGCCGCGCTGGCTCGGCGAACTCGAGTCGTATTCGGCCAACGCGGGGTATCCGGGTCCGGAGATTCCCGGCCTACAGCAGGTCGGGGACTGGCTGGATCGCAATCGCCCCGCGCAATGGACCCCCGGCATCCTGCACGGCGACTGTCACCTGGCCAACATGATGTTCTCCTATGACGGTCCGGAAGTGGCCGCGATGGTGGACTGGGAGATGTCGACCATCGGCGACCCGCTCCTCGACCTCGGCTGGCAGATCGCGACCCGCCCGGAACCCGGCACCACCGGCGCGGCGCTGATCGGCAAGCTCGGCGCCGTCGGCGGTCTGCCGACACCGGAGGAGATGATCGCGCACTACGGCAAGTTCTCCGACCGCGACCTGAGCAATGTCACCTGGTACACGGTGCTGGCCTGCTTCAAATTGGGAATCGTCTTGGAGGGCACGCATGCTCGCGCATTCGCGGGGAAGGCGCCCAAGCAGGTCGGTGACTTCCTGCATGCCATCACGCTGGAACTGTTCGAGCGAGCGCATCGTCTGATGGATTGAGTGGACCGGTTCAGGTCCGCTGTCGGAATCTTGTCGATGACTGGCTGGATTTGTGTCGCTGAAAATATCCAGCCAGCCTAAGGTTGCCGCATGCCAATCGTTCCCGATGTGAAGAACTGGACCTGGGTGCTCGAACGGCGCTGTCCCGAATGCGGATTCGACCCGGAGTCCATCACCTATGCGGCCGTGCCCGAGTTGGCCCGCGAATATGTGGGCCGCCTGTCGGCAACCCTCATGCGACCCGACGCCACCGCGCGCCCGGACGATGCGACCTGGTCGGCGCTCGAATACGCCGCCCACGTTCGCGACGTCTGCCGCATCTTCACCTATCGCACGGCCATTGCGGCGCGCACCGAAGCGGTGGATCCGCAGGTCCCGGGTTTCGATGCGAAGGGGCTCGATGCCGCCGAGACCGTCGACGGCATCCCGGTGTTCTCGAACTGGGATCAGGATGTGACGGCCATCGCGGATCGATATGACGAGCAGGATCCGAGCAGGGTTGCCACCGAGCTGACCGACGCGGCCGAGGCCGTCGCGCGCGCCTTCGCATCGGTATCCGCCGCCGACCTCGGCAACCAGGTGCGGCGCAGTGACGGTTCGGTCTTCACCGTCGAATCCCTGGCGTCCTACTTCGTGCACGACGTAATCCACCATGTGCACGACGTGCGGGGCTGAAATCGGGCAATATCGGAACTGAGCAGCGGCGGGATGGGGTAGAACTGGAACCTGTTCGACGGTCCTGCCAATCCCTGTCGACGAATTTCCGATCCGGTACTAGAACGCGTTACAGTTTTCTCGTACTGTGGGTGCAGTCACATAGAAGCCCGTGCATGCGAGAGGTCGACAGGAATGAAGACGAAAGGCGCGATCCTGTGGGGGATCGACCAGGAATGGTCGGTCGAGGAGATCGAGGTCGGCGATCCGGTAGCCGGTGAGGTCCAGATCCGGATGGAAACCGCCGGTATGTGCCACTCGGATCACCACATCGTGACCGGTGCGACACCGATGCCGGCATTCCCCGTTATGGGCGGCCACGAGGGCGCGGGCGTGATCACCAAGCTCGGGCCGAACTGCCCCGCCGATCTGCAGGTCGGCGATCACGTGATCCTGTCGTTCATTCCCGCGTGCGGACGCTGTCCGGCGTGTGTGAGCGGCAATATGGCGCTGTGCGACCTGGGCGCCGGACTGCTGATGGGCCAGGCCATCAGCGACGGCACCTACCGTATCCAGGCGCGTGGCGAGAACGTCATCCCGATGTGTCTGCTGGGCACCTTCGCGCCGTATATGACGGTGCACCACACCTCGGTGGTCAAGATCGACCCGAGCATTCCGTTCGAGGTCGCCTGCCTTGTCGGCTGCGGCGTCCCCACCGGCTTCGGCTCCTCCACCCACGTCGCCGACGTCAAGCCGGGCGAGACCGTGGTGATCGCGGGCATCGGCGGTGTCGGCATGAGCGCGCTGCAGGGCGCGGTGCTCTCCGGCGCGTCCAAGGTGGTCGCCATCGACCCGAACCCGTGGAAGCGCGAGCAGGCGGAGAAGTTCGGCGCGACACATACCTACGAGAGCATGGCCGCCGCGATCATGCCGCTGCTGGAGGCCACCGAGGGCCGGATGGCGCAGAAGGTCATTCTCACCATGGGCGAGATGCACGGCGAGTACATCGAAGAGGGGCTGATCCTCACCGCGAAGGCGGGCACCCTGGTCGTCACCTCCATGGGGCGCATGGACGAGAGCGACGTCAAGCTGAACAGCTTCCTGCTGTCCATGCTGCAGAAGACCGTCAAGGGCTGCATCTTCGGCGGCGGCAATGCCCGCCAGGACGCCCCGCACCTGCTTTCGCTGTACAAGTCGGGTCAGCTGAATCTCGACGATATGGTTACCCGCCAGTACTCCCTGGAGCAGATCAACCAGGGCTACCAGGACATGCTGGACGGCAAGAACATTCGCGGCATCATCAAGTACACCGACGCCGACTGGTAAACCGTCGGGTCACCGCTCGGCGAGCCTGGTCGCGATCTGCGTGATCGGCTACGGAACGGCTTGCCGAGCGGAATTTCAACGTCCCCTTGCCCGCCCGGTGCGCGCCGCAGTTGTCGGTGGGCGCTGCCGGGTCCGGCTACGCCGCGCTGCGGGTGGGCTCGGCCGAACCGACCGCCATCCGCTACGCCACCAACGCCCAGTATCTACTCAGTGGCTCTGTGTGGATCTCTGACGGCGGTGTCCGCAAATTTCGAGGGCGCGGTTGGCCGAGTTGCGTTGAAGGGAGCGGGGTCTGGATTTCCGGGGCGTGATCAGGACGAGGTCTGGTCGGTCTTCCGGTCGTGTGGGGGTGGCAGCCGGAACAGGCCCGTCAGCCTACGCAGAGCCGTGCTGTCTCCGGTTGCTGACGCGTCGCCGATCTCGATCGCATCGGCGAAGGTGAGGCCTTGGCCGGTCAGGCGGAGAAATGCGGCCCTGCTGATGGTGATGGTCGCGTCGGGGTGCTGGGCGGGTCCGTGTAGTGCCTCGATTGTTTTGTCGTGGATGCGGGCGTGGAAGACCTCGTCGTCGATATGGAACTCGTAGACGGCGTGCAATCCGGTGGCGGCGTCGGGGTCGAAGCAGGCCCGTAGGCCGAGCACCGCCCAGCCCGGGTGGAATGTCTCGGTCGCACGGGGTTCGCCCATTGCCCACTTCAGGCCCCACCGGGCGAGCGCGAGGATCGCTGGGCCGAGTTCCTCACCTGCTCGGGTGAGGGCATAGGCGGGCGTGCGGGCAGGCGGCGGGAGGGTGATCTTGTGAGCGAGTCCTTCGTGTTCCAGATGTTTCAGGCGGGCTGCGAGTAGGCCGGTACCGAGGCCGCGCAGGCTGGCCTGCAGGTCGCCGAACCGTTTCGGTCCGGTCAGCAGCTCGCGGATCAACAGCAGCGTCCAGCGCTCGCCCACGAGGTCGAGGGTGCGCGCGGTTGCGCAGTACTGGTTGTAGCTTCGCTGGTCCACTTCATCACTCTAGACTTCGCGCTTCCCGATTTTGAATGAGGAACGGTCTGGTCGCGGGTCGGTAGCAGGTAGCCGATCGCCAGCCTCGCCATGTCATCTCCCTGGTCGTCGTGAGATTCACGAGCTTAGCTATTGACTTCTTATTTTTGAAGTGCGAAGTTCATTTGGCAGTAGCGATGAAGGGAGTTCAGGATAATGAAGGTGCTGTACCGAGCGCAGGCGCACGTGGCCGGAGGCAGGAACGGCCACGCAAGCACGTCCGACGGACAGCTGGATCTGGACCTGCGCCAACCAAAGGAACTAGGCGGGGACGGTGCGGGCGTCAACCCTGAGCAACTCTTCGCGATCGGATACGCCGCCTGCTTCGGAACGACGCTCGCTCTGATCGGCCAGCGCAGCAAGCTCCGGGCCGATAACGCGGAAATCGACTCGTCGGTCTCGCTGATCCCGATCGACGGTGGCCGCTTCCAACTCGGTGTCGAGCTACAGATCTCGCTGCCGTCGGTCTCCGGCGACCAGGCCATCGAACTGGTGACCGCAGCCCATCAGGTCTGCCCCTACTCCAACGCCACGCGCGACAACATCGACGTGACACTGGTAGTCAACGGCAGCCGACTGTGACACCCGCTCCGCTCCCCGCGAGGGGAGCGGAGCTCGACCGCCGGTTGGGCGACGGACAAAGCTGCTCGGCGACGCTCACTCCACCGCCCGGCCGGGTTGCCTGCCAACCAAGTGCCTACCTCGCGAACGAGGCAGGTCCCCGAGAAACGCACGGAAGTCGGCAGCCCGGCCGCCAGCGCGGCGTCAGGCGGCGCAGCGTAGTAGCGCCTCGCGCAGGTTGCGGCTGCGGACGTCGTCGAGGACGGCGAGGCCGAGGCGGTTCATCGCGTAGCCGAAGCCGAATCCGGTTGTCGGATCGGCGAATCCGAAGGAGCCGCCGAGGCCGGTGGTGCCATAGGCGTGCTTGTCCGAGCCGAAGCGGAACGAGCCGCGGGACTTGCGGAAGCCCAGGTGGTAGCGGGATTTGGTGTGCAGCACCAGGTCATCGGCGGGGACATCGTCCGCGGCCGGGGCGGCGAGTTGATCGAGCACGCTGTCGTCGATCGGGAGCGCGCCGGTCCGACCGGCCGCCGCGCCGTACACCTTGGCCAGCGACCGGGCATTGCCGACGCCATTGGAACCCGGCATCTCGACTTCGAGGAGTTCGCGCCGGCTCGCGCGCGCCGGCGCGCCGATGCGCGGATTGGTCAGCGCCGCATGGGAAAGTCCGCGTTTGGCGAAGATCTCGGCACCGATCCGCATCGGAATATCGCGCTCATAGCGCAGGATATCCATGCCCTCGGTGGCGGACAGGGTGGCGATCCGGTCCATGCTCTGCGCGGCGGGCAGTCCGATGAAGAAATCCAGGTCGAGCGGCTGGGCGAACTCCTCGGCGAATATCCGCCCGAGCGTGCGATGTTCGGGATCCACGCGCCGCACCAACTCGCCCTGGTACAGGCCGAGGGTGATGGCGTGATAGCCGTGTCGCGTCCCCGGCCGCCACGCGGGCCGCTGGGCCGCGAGAATCGTTGCGAGACCATCGAGATCGGCGATCTGCGGCAGTCGCACCACGCTGTCGAGGCCCGACAGTCCGGCCTGATGATCGATCAGCTGACGCACCGTGACCGCGCCCTTGCCTGCCGCGGCGAACTCCGGCCAGTACTTCGCGACCGGCTCCTCGTAGTTCAGCAGCCCCTTCGATACCGCGCGGGCGACCACGAAGGCGGCCATGCCCTTGGTCGAGGAGAAGACCGGAACGATTGTGTCGCGCTCCCACGGCAGTGTCGCGCGTCGGTCCCGGTGACCTGCCCACAGATCCACCACGAGGCGGTCGCCCGCGTAAACGGCCACGGCGGCGCCGATTTCACCGTGCTGGGTGAAGTTGCGCCGGAAGGCGTCGGCGACAGGGCCGAATCCGGCCGCCACCTCGCCATGGACGGTGGGCTGTGTGCTCATGATCAGTTGATGGTACCGGCGGTACCGAGTTCACCGCGAGGAAGGTGCGAGGCCGCCCGGTCCCGGCGTCTCGTAGGCTCGATTCGTGGGTGCACTCGAGCAGATCAGGGATTGGCCGGTTCGGCATGTGGCGGCGGGCATCGTCACCCGCGACGGCACGCGGATGGCGGGCGATGTCGAGCGGGTCTTCCCGCTCGCCTCGGTGACCAAGCCGCTGGTCGCCTACGCGGTGCTGGTCGCGGTGGAGGAGGGGGCGATCGAACTCGATCAGCCCGCGGGTCCGCCCGGAGCTACCGTCCGGCATCTGCTGGCGCACACCTCCGGCATCGCCTTCGATACCACCGATATCCTCACCGCACCTGGCACACGGCGGATCTACTCCAGTGCGGGTTTCGAAGTGCTCGCGGCCTTCGTCGCGGAGCAGACGGGTATCGCCTTCCCGGAATACTTGCGGGAGGCGGTATTCGAGCCACTCGATATGAAAGCCTCGGTGTTGACCGGTCCGGCCGGGCATGCGGGCCGGTCCACCGCGGCAGATCTGGCCCGCTTCGCCGCGGAACTGCTGAATCCCCAGCTGATTTCGGCGCCGACACACGCCGCGGCCACCTCGGTCCAGTTTCCCGGGCTCAACGGTGTGCTGCCCGGTTACGGATCGCAGCGTCCCAATGACTGGGGGCTGGGATTCGAGATTCGCGACGGGAAATCCCCGCATTGGACCGGCGGAGCGAATTCCGCAGGTACCTATGGCCATTTCGGGCAGTCCGGAACATTTCTGTGGGTCGATCCCGAATTAGGGGTGGCGAGTATCGCTTTGAGCGACGAGAATTTCGGCGACTGGGCACGGGAGGCTTGGCCCGTCTTCTCCGATGCGGTGATCGCCGAGGTGATCCTCGCTCGGGACTCCGTTCCGAAGTAACGGATCGGACACGCCTCCGAAGTAACACGTGTAACTCGGGACACTCCAGTACACTCGGGCAACGCCAGATTCGACGGGTCGTTGGGGAAGACGTTCCTCGTCGAAGCTGGAGGTGTCAGTCGTGCGTGCATCGGGTCAGTTCGCGGACGCGACGGCGGGTGTGGTCTATATCCACTCATCGCCAGCCGCGCTGTGCCCGCATATCGAATGGGCACTCACCTCGGCACTGGGCTCACCCGCGAAACTGCGCTGGACCGCCCAGCCCGCCGACGGCCAGCTCCGTGCGACCACCGACTGGTTCGGCCCGGTGGGTACCGCATCGCGAATTGCCCAATCCTTGCGGTCCTGGAATGTGCTGCGCTTCGAGGTCACCGAGGACCCCAGCGACGGTGTGGACGGCGAACGCTACAGCTTCGTCCCGACGCTCGGGCTCTGGCACGGCTCCACCTCGGCCAACGGCGATGTGACCATCGGCGAAATGCGCCTGCGCGCCATGCTGCAAGCCAACAACGAACTCGGCAACTACACCGGCTACGACTTGGCAACCGAACTCGACCGCGCCCTCGGTACCGCCTGGGACGAAGATCTCGAAATCTACCGCTACGGAACCGAATCCGGTGCGGAGGTCACCTGGCTGCGCCGCGACGTCGGCTGATCGGCACAGCCCCGCTGATCGCCGAGATGCCCGCGCTCGCCGGAGCGCGGGCATTCTGCTTGTGCGGTGCTGGTACTCGGCCTCGATCAGGCGTCGAGGTCGGTGGCGACGAGTTTCGCCACGAGTTCGAGTGCCTGCGGGTCATCGCTGGTGACGACGACGTCGGTGCCATTGGCGGCGCCGAGGGTCATGATCATGAGCGCCGATCCGGCGTCGACGGGGTCGCCGCCGACGAGTGCCAGCGTCACTTCGGCTCCGGCATCGGTGACCGTGTCGGCGATGATATTGGCGGGGCGGGCGTGCAGTCCGATGGCGGAGGCGACGGTGACGGTGGTGCTGGCCATGAGGGCAGTTCTCCTTGGGGGCTGACGATTTTCGGATCAGGCGGTGGCGAGTACGGTGCGCGGCCTGATGAGCTCCTTGGCCGCGGTGACACAGAGGGCGGCGACGGCGGTACCCGCGGCGAGTGCGGCGAGGAACCAGACGATGTGGCCGACGGCGAAGAAGACGAAGATGCCGCCGTGCGGTGCGCTGAGCGTGGTTCCGGTCGCCATGATCAATGCGCCGGTGACCGCGCCACCGGCCATCATCGAGGGGATCACCCGCAGTGGATCGGCGGCCGCAAAGGGGATCGCGCCTTCGGAAATGAAGGAGGCGCCGAGAAGCCATGCGGCCTTGCCATTTTCGCGTTCGGCGGTGGTGAACAGGCGGGGGCGCAAGGTCGAGGCGAGCGCCATTGCCAGCGGCGGGACCATGCCCGCCGCCATGACGGCGGCCATAATGCGCAGTGAGGCCGGATCGGTGACGGACAGTCCGGCGACGGCGAAGGAATACGCCGCCTTGTTGACCGGGCCGCCGAGGTCGAAACACATCATCAGGCCCAGGATTACGCCGAGTGCGAGGGCGGAGGTGCCGGTCAGGCTATTGAGCCAGTTGGTGAGTCCACTGGTGATCGCGGCGAGCGGCTTGCCGAGCACGATGAACATCAGCGCGCCGACCGTGAGCGAGGCGAACAGCGGGATGACCACCACCGGCATGAGTCCGCGCGCCCAGGGTGGGGCAGGCAGTTTCGCCACCCATAGCGCGGCGAATCCGGCGATCAGACCGCCGACGAGGCCGCCGAGGAATCCGGCGCCGACGAAAACGGCCACCGCACCGGCGGTGAATCCCGGTGCGAGACCGGGACGGTCGGCGATGGCGAAGGCGATATAACCGGCGAGTGCCGGTACCAGGAAGCCGAATGCGAGCGAGCCGAGTTGGAACAGCACCGCGCCGAGATAGGTCGGCAGGCCGCCGTCGGGCAGTGCCGTCAGCGAGTTGTCGAGCACGATTTTCTTGGCGTGATCGGCGATTTCGTAGCCGCCGAACAGGAAGCCGAGCGCGATGAGCAGGCCGCCCGCGGCCACGAATGGGATCATATAGCTGACGCCAGTGAGCAGGATCTGGCGCAGCCGGGTGCCCCAGCCGAGTGCGGCCGGGGCCGAATCGGTCTCGGGGCGAGCCGATCCGGCGACGGTGGCCGCCTTCGGATCGAGCGCGGCGCGCAACGCATCGGCGACCATGATGTCCGGCTCATTGATCGCGCGTTTCACCCCGGACTCGACGACGGGTTTGCCCGCGAATCGTTCCCGGCCGCGCACCCCGACATCGGTGGCGAAGATGACCGCGCTCGCGGCGGCGATTACTTCCGGACGCAGCGGGGTGCTGCCGCTGGAACCCTGCGTTTCGACATGTACGGTGACGCCCGCGCGATCACCGGCCGCGACGAGGGAGTCGGCGGCCATGTAGGTGTGGGCGATGCCGGTGGGGCAGGCGGTGACGGCGACGATCGTTCGCTCGGCCACCGCGTTTATCTCGTCGGCCGAAGCGCTATGGGGCGCAGGTGTTGTCGCTTCGGGTGCTGATGTTTTGGGCGTCATCGCAGGTTTCTGCGCGAGTGCATCGGTAACCAGCGAAACCACCTCATCAGCGCTCGCGGCAGCGCGCAGTGAACCCACGAACTCCGGCCGGACAAGCGCGCGAGCCAGACTCGACAACAACTTCATATGCTCGGCCCCGGCGCCTTCCGGCGCGGCAATGAGAAATACCAGATCCGCAGGCCCGTCAGCGGCACCGAAATCCACTGCGGGCGCCAGCCGGGCGAACCCGAGCGAAGCACTGGTCACGGCCGCATTCCGGCAGTGCGGTATGGCGATCCCACCGGGAAGTCCGGTCGCGGACTGCGATTCGCGTGCCAACGCCGCATCACGCAATGCCGCGGCAGAGGTGGCGCGCCCATTGTCGGTGAGTCGCCGGGCAAGCGCCGCGATCACCGCTTCCTTGGCGGCACCGAGGTCGGTATCGAGGCTGATCAGCTCGGTGGTGATGATCGAATCGGGGGAAGTGGTCGGGTGGGCCATCGCGGTGTCCTTCAGCGACTGTGCAGGGCTTCCAACGTCGTGACGGCCACGGCGCGGGGGTCGGTGTGGTGTGGGCTGGGTAATCCGGTGCCGGGCAGCGCGGCGGCGGCGCTGCCATAGGCGACGGCGCGGCGCAGCCGATCCGGTGCGGCCAGGCCCGCGAGATCGGCGAGCAGATATCCGGCCAGTGCGGAGTCGCCGGCTCCGACGGTGCTGCGCGGGGTGATGGCGGGCGCGGCGGCATGCCAGGCACCGTCCGCGGTGACCAGCACGGCACCGGCCGCGCCGAGCGTCGCCAGCACGGCATCGACGCCGCGTTCGACCAGCGTGCGCGCCGCGCGCGCGGCGGCAACGGGATCCTCCAGTCCGGCCGGGTCGCTTCGGGTGAGCTGCGCCAGCTCGTCGCCATTCGGCTTGAGCAGTTGCGGTGCGGCCGATTCCAGTTCGGCGGCGAGGGCGAGCAGGGGAGCGTCGGAGGTGTCGACGGCGATGCGGGTGCCGCGCAGCCGGTGCAGCAGATACGCGTACCAATCCGTGGGTACCGCGGGTGGCAGAGAACCCGACAGCACGATCCAGCTGGCCCGCGCGGTGAGTTCGTCCAGTTGATCCGCCAGTGCGGCAAGACATTCGGCGGACAGCGCGGCGCCGGGCTCATTGATCTTCGTGGTGGTGCCGTCGTGTTCGGCGACGGTGAGATTGGTGCGCGCGGATGCAGTGCACGCCACCGCACGGTGATCGATGGCGGCATCGGTCAGCATGCGCAGCAAGGGATCACCGTCATTACCGGGCAGCACCGCGACGGTGTCGACCCCGGCGGCGGCGATCACCCTGGACACATTGACGCCCTTGCCGCCCGGCTGCGACAGCACGGTCTCGGCCCGGTGCACGGCGCCGCGCCGCAATGGCTCGGGCAGGCTGACGGTGCGGTCGATGCTCGGATTGGCGGTGAGGGTGACGATCACGCGGCCACCACCTCGATGCCGTATTCGGTGAGTTCATCGCGCACCGACGGGAGCAGTCCGGTATCGGTGACCAGCACATCGAAATCGTGGACCGAGCCGAAGCTGAGCAGATCCTCGCGGCCGACCTTGGTGGCATCGGCGACCACGACGACGCGGTGGGCGCTGGCGACCATGGCGCGCTTGACCGCCGCCTCGTCCGGATCGGGTGTGGACAGTCCGTGGCCGATGGTCAGCGCATTGGTGCCGATAAAGGCCACATCGACCCGGAGTTCGCCGAGCACGCGCAGCGCCTCGGCCCCGACCGCGGCCTGCGTGACCCCACGCACCCGGCCGCCGATCAGATGCAGCCGCACGCCGCCGTGCCCGCTCAGCCGCGCCGCGATGGGGACCGAATTCGTCACGGCGACGAGCTCTCGGTCGCTGGGCAGGGCGGCGGCTATGCGCGCGGTGGTGGTGCCCGCGTCGAAAAGCACGCTGCCGCCGGTCGGGGGCAGAAAGTCCAGGGCCGCCTTGGCGATGCGGTCCTTCTCCGCGGCGTGCGAGTGTTCGCGCTCGGTGGTGCCGAGTTCGATCGCGGTGAGCGCGGCGGCGGGCACCGCACCGCCGTGCACCCGGCGGATCAACCCCATGCGATCGAGCACGGCCAGATCACGGCGCACGGTCTCGGTGGTGACCCCGTACCGCTCTGCGAGATCGGTAACCGATACGCGCCCGCGTTGCCCGACCAGGGCGGCAATGGCCTGCTGGCGCTCCTCTGCGTACATCCGATCCTCCGATGACAATGTTTGTTTATGTTGTTTTATGCCCGTCTATGTTGCTTTGTCAAGAGATTTGAGTAGTCTGGATCACATCGAGCCGAGGTGAGTAATCGGTTTCACTCACTCGACATCGACGTGGAGGAGGAATCGAATGCCCGGATCACCGCAGGCCACAGCCATATCGCAGGAGTCGATGACGCTGCGCGGAACACCGGCGGTGCCCGGAACTGCCGCCGCGCCCACGGTGCGCCCGGCGCTACGGATCCGTCCGGACCTTCGGTTGGAACCCGTCGTCGAGTCCGATCGGGCATCCGAACGCGAAGCTTTCCTGACCGCGACGGCGGCCGTCGCGCATCGTTTGCGCGAGCGTGCCACCCGTGCGAGTGGGGCCGCGGCGGAGGTGCTGGCCGCGAATGCCGCGATGGCCGCAGATCGCGGCTGGCTCGGTGCAGCGGAGAAGTTGATCGCCGCGGGCAGTCCCGCCGCGACGGCGGCGAGCGCCGCCACCGATCAGTTCGCCGAGGTATTCGCCAAGCTCGGTGGGCTGATGGCCGAGCGCGTCACCGATCTGCGCGATGTCTGCGACCGCGTGGTTGCCGAGTTGGCCGGAGCACCCGAACCGGGCATTCCCACACCTGTGCGGCCGTCCATCCTGCTCGCCGACGACCTCGCCCCGGCCGATACCGCCGGGCTCGATCCGAATCTCATTGTCGGCCTCGCCACCTCGCGCGGCGGCCCGACCAGTCATACCGCGATCATCGCCCGTCAACTCGGCATCCCGTGCGTCGTCGCGATCGCCGGGCTCGACGATGTGCCCGCCGGGGTCGAGGTATTGATCGACGGTTCGGCCGGATGCGTCGTCATCGGCCCGGATCCGGAAACCGCCGACCGCGCCGTTGCCGAATATCGTGCGCAGGAGTCGCGCACCGCGGCTTGGACCGGGCCGGGTGCCACCTCGGATGGACACCGGGTCGAAGTCCTCGTCAACGTCCAGGACGCGGCCGGAGCCCGCGCGGCGCGATTGCAGCCTGCCGAGGGAATCGGGCTGTTCCGCACCGAATTGTGTTTCCTCGACCGCGAATCCGAGCCGAGCATCGTCGAGCAGGCGGATATCTATCGCGATGTATTCGACGCCTATGCCGGGTCGAAGGTGGTGATCCGCACCCTCGACGCCGGATCGGACAAGCCACTGCGCTTCGCCGAGCAACCCGACGAGGCGAATCCGGCATTGGGGGTGCGTGGCATCCGCATCGCCGCCCGCGACGCCGGAATCCTGGACCGGCAGCTCGACGCGATCGCCAGAGCCGCCGCGGATCGCATACCGGCACCGTGGGTGATGGCCCCGATGATTTCCACTGCGGCCGAAGCGAAGTCGTTCGCCGCCGAAGTGCGGGCGCGCGGACTGGTACCCGGTGTCATGATCGAGGTACCCGCGGCGGCCCTACTGGCCGAGGCCATTCTGGAACACGTCGATTTCCTCTCGATCGGCACCAATGACCTCGCGCAGTACACCATGGCCGCGGACCGCATGTCTGCCGAACTCGCGGCCCTCACCGATCCCTGGCAGCCCGCGGTGCTCGCGCTGGTCGCGCGTACCGCGGCCGCCGGTGCGAGCGCGGGTAAGCCGGTCGGCGTCTGCGGTGAGGCCGCCGCCGATCCACTATTGGCTTGTGTGCTGGCCGGATTCGGCATTCGCTCGCTATCCGCGGCCGGTGCCGCTGTCGCCGCGGTCGGCGCCGCGCTAGCCGCGGTCACCCTCGACGACTGCCGCCGTGCCGCCGCCGCGGTGTTGGCGACATCCGACCCGGAATCCGCCCGCGCCGCCGCCCGCGCGGCGCTCGAATCCGCCGGATGCTGATCCGCTCACCTTCGTCGAGCAGGACCTATTGCGCCTGACGCAAGGCCACCGCGTCCGGGAACGCGCTCGGCTGGCCGGTGCCGGTGGTGATCAGGCCGCGCAGGCTTTCGTTGATGTAGAAGCCATGATCCTGGATGCTGCGACCCGGGCGACGTAGACGATGTCGGGGCCGTCCAGCACCGATACCGAGCTGGATTCGTGGACGTCGGCACAGAGCTGTTCGAGGTGTGGCTGTGCCACCTCGGGCAGGGACATCGTCGGTACCGCCGGTCGTCATCGTCGTCCACCTCGACAGCGTGCTACAGCGCGGTGTCGTCCCCGAGTTCGGCGAGTACCTGCTGCCCGATCGCGAATGCGGCATTGGCGGCCGGCGCTCCCGCATAGGCGCCGGTGTGCAGCAGTACCTCGGCGATCTCGGCGGCGGTGAGACCGTTGGTGATCGCGGCGCGGACATGTATCGCAATCTCCTCGTGCCGCCCGAGGGCGGTGAGCACCGCCAGGGTGACGCAGCTGCGGGTGCGCCGGTCCAGGCCCTCGCGGGTCCAGATCGAACCCCACACCGCCTCGGTGAGGTAGTCCTGGAACGGCCTGCTGAATTCGGTGGTCCTGGCAATGGCGCGATCGACGTGAGCGTCGCCGAGCACTTCGCGCCGGACCGCCATGCCGCTCTCGGCTCTGTCGTTCATGACCTCTCCTTCGGTCAGTGGGAATCAGATCGTTGATCGCCTCCCGCACCTGCCCCGCTGCCCGCGCTATGAGTGATCTGAAACCGCAAGCGGGAGTGCTGATCTCGGGTGCTTGCGGTAAATATGCCGGGCCGCTTTCGATATCGAATCGGCCCGCATGGTCACAGCTGCGGTTGTGGCGGAAGCGGTTTGGTGGTCAGCTTCTCCGCCGAGCGCTTGTTCATGCCGAACATGCGCAGCACATGGCAGGTCATCTCGTCGGTCAGTGCGCCAGCGTCGGCCTCGGGCCGCGCGTCCAGCAGTTGCAGCAGTCCCAGCAGTGCTCCGCCCGCGGCCATGATCGCCATATCCGGATCCATCGGCTCGAACCGGCCCGCCTCCTGGGCGGCGATGATGTCGCGGCGGGCCCGCGGGGCCAAGCCCTCGTCATGCAGCAGCACCGACATGCCCGAATGCAGAATCACCCGAACGCCTTCGGGGATCTGGCGCTGTAGGCGACCGGTCATCCGGAAGCTCACCGCGAATACCTCGGCCGGATCGTCGTAGAGCGCCACGATATCGTCGCGCATCTCGCTGTAGACCTGCAGTACCGAGCGCACGGCCTCGTCGAACAACTCGTCTTTCGAGCTGAAGTGGTTGTAGAAGGAGCCGAATCCCACATCGGCGGCGTCGGTGATCTCCTGAATGCTCACCGCGGAACGCCCCTCCGACAAGAACTTTCGTGCCGCACCGAGCAGCGCGTTGCGGGTGCGCTCGCGGCGGCGATCGATGCGGTTGCGTGCTACGGGCTCGGCCATCGGCTCCCTCTTTCCGCTCACATTCGTTATCGGAATCGTATCTGAGGAAAGGATCAGAGGCGATTGCGAGTCAGTTTTCAGGCGGCGGTGTCGTGCTGCGGGAGTGCGTCGAGGGGTGGCAGTGGGCGCTGGCAGATCTCGTGGGCCTCATCGGCCGGTAGGCCGAGCATGCGCAGCAGATCCTCGGTGACCTGATCGGTGGCCGCGGCGTCGTCGCGGTCGGCTTGGTCGTGCAGTAGCTGGCCGAGGCAGATGGCGGCGCCCGCGACAATGGTCATCGCCAACTCCACATCTTGAACCTGGAATCGGCCAGTGCGGGTCGCGGCCTCGATATCGCGACTGGCCCGCGGGGCCAGGCCCCGGTCCGAGCGGATCAAGGCCAGTCCATTGCTGAGCAGCACCTTGCTGAGCGTGGGATTGCGGCGGTGCAGCCGACCGGTGAGTCGGAAGCTCTGCGCGAAGACCTGGGCGGGATCATCGAGGTTCTCGCACAACAGATCCAGCGCGGCGCCGTGCCGGTCCAGTGCCTCCTCGATCGCGGCCTGAAACAGCTCCTCCCGGCTCTGGAAGTGGTTGTAGAACGAGCCCATTCCGACATCGGCCGCCTGGGTGATCTCCAGGATCGGCGCGTTCAGTTTCCCGGCCGCGATGAACGACTGCGCGGCGGTGACCAGTGCGGCGCGGGTCCGCGCTTTGCGGCGCTCCAAGCGGTTGGGTTCTTCGCGAGTCTTATCGGCCATCTCTCTCCCCGAATCTGCGGATGACCAGCATAGCTCGTTCAGTCAGTTTTGACGAATTCTTCAGAATGCTTGACTGATGCAATGCTCTTGAGTGACGATATCGTCAGCAGAAGGGAGGGTCCGATGACCGACCAGCACGACCCGCATGCGGGTCTGCACAGCGCGCAGGGCGCTCGGCCCGGTGAGCATCCGGGGCGGGCGCGGAATCCGATCGTCAAAGTGCAGGATCTGGCCTGGTTGGAGTTCGCGAAGCCGGACCTCGACGGTGCCGAAATATTCGCTCGCGCATTCGGATTCACGACATCGCTGCGCACCGCCGAGGAGTTGCAGCTGCGCGGTACCGATGCGGGGGCGCCCTGCGTGCGCATTCGCCGGGGTGCCCGTTCGCGGTTCCTCGGCCCGGCGTTCCGGGCGGGCGATGCCGCCGATCTGGTGCGCTTGGCGGAGGCGGCCGGTGCGAAGGTGCTGCCGCTGACCGACAGTCTGGGCGGACTGGTGGTGGATCTGACCGACCCCAGCGGCCTGCGGGTCCGGGTTGTCGCCGAGACGCGGGTACTCGATGCCCTACCAGCCCAGGAGCCGCACACCTTCAACTTCGGGCACAAGCTGGAGCGGGTGAACGGCACGCAGCGGCCGCCGCGCGAGCCCGCCCTGGTGCAGCGGCTCGGACATGTCGTCGTGCAGACGACCACATATCGGGAAACGCTCGACTGGTATCTGCAGCACCTGGGTTTGCTAGTCAGCGACTTCCTGTACTACTCGGGGCAGCGCGAGCGTGGGCCGGTGATGAGCTTCATCCGCTGTGATCAGGGCACGGTGCCGACTGATCATCACACCCTGGCGCTGACACTCGGTCCGTCGAACCGATATGTCCACTCGGCCTACCAGGTGGCCGATCTGGATGCGCTCGCCGCCGGTGGCGAGTATCTGCGCGAGCGCGGATACCACCGGTCGTGGGGGATCGGCCGCCATATCCAGGGCAGCCAGATCTTCGACTACTGGCGCGATCCGGACGGGTTCATGGTCGAACATTTCAGTGACGGCGACATGTTCGACTGCACCCTCGAGCCGGGGTGGGCGCCGATGAGCGCGTCCGGACTCGCCCAGTGGGGGCCGCCGGTCACCAAGGACTTCCTCGGCATCACGCCCGGCCGGGAATCGGTGCGTGAACTGCGCGCGATCGTCGACGCGCTGCGCGAGGACAACGAATTCGATATCCGCCGCCTGCGCGGCCTGTTGAAAGTAGCCAATTCATGAGTGTTTCCGTACTTCGCACGGTCGACGCCTGGTGGGTGCAGACACCAGGTGGTGCCGCCCGCATCGACACCGCGGCGACCACGACCGGTGCGCTGCTGGCCGACCGACCGGCGATCGCCGCCGCCGACGCGAACTCCGATCTCGTTGCCGTCGAAAGCCTTTCGCTGATTTCGCCGGTCACCGCTCCGTGCCGGGTGGTGGCGCAGATGACGAATTTCGTCTCGCATGTGACCGACTCGGGCATGGACCCGAAGACCGTGCCGCTGGCCTTCTTCCGGAAGGCCTCCGGATCGATCAGCGGCCCGTACGACGACGTGGTACGGCCCGCACATGTGCGGCTGCTGGACTACGAGGTGGAGATCGGGCTCGTCTTCGGCCGTGAGATGCCGGTCGGCACCGAGATCACCCCCGACAACCTCGCCGACTACATTGCCGGACTCGTCGTCACCAACGATGTGTCCGCCCGTGATGTGCAGTTGCCGAAAACCCAGTTCTACGAGGCGAAGTCATATCCGACCTGCACCCCGGTCGGTCCGGCGCTGGTGCTGCTGGACGCCGATGAGCTGAAGCGGTTCACCGATCTGCGGCTGCGGCTGTGGGTCAACGGCCGAGTACGCCAGGATATGACGGTCGCGGACATGATCTACCGGCCGGTGCAAACCCTGCGGGAACTGACCCGATTCCAGCGCATGGACGCGGGCGATCTGCTGCTCACCGGAACCCCGGTCGGCACGGCGATCAGCGCACCGCCCAAGCCGGTGCAGTTCATCGCCAATCTGCTGCCAGCGGCGGTCAAATGGAAGCTGTTCTTCGAGGGACAGGCCAAGAATCCGAAGTATCTGCAGGAGGGTGACGTGGTGGAGGCCGCGATCGCCACCGATGACAGCGCGATCGATCTGGGCCGCCAGCGCACGGTCGTGCGGTACGCCCGATGACCGAGCAGGCGGTGACCGAAAACCCGCTGTGACCACGCTATGAGTCGCCCGGCGACCTGCCCGATATCGAATCCGTACCACTGGCCGAGCGCGGGCTGCCGGAATCGACCTACGCCCTGCTGACGCGGGCCGCGAGTCGGTGGCCGGACCGTATTGCGCTGACGGTGCTGCCCGAGGCCGCGCGATGGCGGGAACCGGTGCGGTGCACCTACTCTCAGCTGCTCGCCGCGGTCCACCGATATGCGAATCTGCTGCACGAACTCGGTGTTCGCCGCGGTTCCGCGGTCGCGCTGATCGCGCCCACCTGTGCCGAGTTGATCCCCGCGACGCTGGCTGCCCAATTGGCCGGTGTCGCCGCGCCGATCAATGGCGGCCTGTCCGGCAAGCACATCGCCGAACTGCTGCGCCGTTCCGGTGCGCGGATCCTGATTGCCGCGCAGGTCTAGGCCATGTCGCCCAACGGGTTCCGTGGCTTGGTTGTCTCGTTTCGGAAGGGTCACGGCCTGCATTCCGGCGGCGGTTCCGGTGTGAGCGTTCGACGTACCAGTGTCAGCCATCGCAATTGCTCCACCTCGGCCGTGGTGTCGGCGGGTGCGGTGGACAAGAGCAGGACCACGTCGTCGGTGGTGATGTCCGGGTAGAGCGAGCCGGTCCCGTGTGCGACGGCGACCAGGTGCTCGACGGCGGCGCGGCCGCGTGCCTGGATTTCCCGTAGGGAATCTTCGGCTACTCCGGCGACGGCGAATCGGATTAGACGTTCCTGTCGCATGTCGATCACTACGCGCCGCAGTAGCGCGACCAGCTCGTCGACGGCCGAGCTCGTGCCGTGCTCGACCCTGGCAAGTGCCGAATCCAGCGACCGGCCGATCGCCTCGGTCAGGCCGGTCACGATGCCCTCGATCAGATCCTGCTTGGCCGGGAAATGCCGGTACAGCGTGCCGACGGCGACACCCGCGGCGGCGGCGATCTCGTCCATGCCGACGTCGGGTCCTTGGGCGACGACGAGTTCACGTGCGGCGGCGACGATCGCCTCGCGGTTGCGCAGCGCGTCGGCGCGTCTGGGTCGGTCCGTCATCTCAGTGACACCTTTCTGGGCTTGCCTTGCCGACAACGTGAACGAATGGTTCACTTTAATGTGAACGCACCGTTCATGTTAGGAGTGATTCCGTGAGCAAGTGGTCCGAAGCCGATATGCCCGACCTGACCGGGCGAGTAGCGGTCGTCACCGGCGCCAACACTGGACTCGGGTTCGAAACGGCGCGTGCGCTGGCTGAGCGCTGCGCCACGGTCGTGCTCGCCTGCCGCAATCTCGGCAAGGCGACGGACGCTGCCGAGCGCATCGCAGTGCGGGTGCCCGGTGCGACGATCGACACGATCACTGTCGACCTGGCGTCCCTCGCGTCGGTCCGTGCCGCAGCCGAGGTCGTCCGCAGCCGCTACGACCGGGTCGATCTGCTGATCAACAACGCCGGCGTCACCGGACTGTCCGGCACCACCGAGGACGGGTTCGAAATCCAGTTCGGGATCAATCATCTCGGCCATTTCGCCTTGACCGGACTTATCCTGGATCGCCTCCTCGCATCCGAGACTGCGCGGGTGGTGACCGTCAGCAGCATCGGCCACCGCTTCGGTCGTATCGACCTCGACGATCCGGCAGCCTGCGTCGGAAACGCCTACGGGAAATCGAAATTGGCGAATCTGATGTTCACCTACGAGCTCGATCGCCACCTCGCCGGAACGTCGGCACATGCTCTGGCCGCACATCCCGGTGGCGCCAGCACGGAGGTATTCCGGTATTCCCCGGCGGCCTTCCGGCTGCCCAACCTGGCCATCGCCCACCTCCTCGGGCGCACCCCCGCCATGGGTGCGCTACCCACCCTCCGTGCCGCGACCGATCCCACGGCGAAGGGCAGCGAATACTATGGGCCCTCAGGTCTTTTCGAGATCCGAGGCTATCCTGATCGGGTGAAATCCAGCTCCCGCTCGATGGACCGCGAGAGACAGCGCCGCCTCTGGGAGGTCTCCGAGAAGCTGACCGGTGTCCACTACTCCGGCTGAGCGGATCAGCGAGAACCCGACCACCCCGCGCCTGCCGCCCCATTCCTTCTCCTGACCCGCTGATTCGTTCGACAGGTAGTCGCCTGTGGTTGCCGCCGCCGATGGTCGGTATCACGTGCTCGCGGTTGCGCAGTGAGAGCTACTGGAGGTGCGGTTACCGAAATCCGAAGGGCGTGCTGTGCCGCAGGTTCGCCACCGATAGTTGAACTTGACGTCAGAATTGAATACGGTGATGAGCCTATGGTGCCGTGGTACACGAGGTGACCTTCGAGATGGACACACGCAATCTGCTGGACGAATGGCTGCGGCTCGGCAGCCGTCAGGTCGCGACGAATGGGATCGAGTTGCGCGTCGTCGACCACGGCGACGGTCCTGCCGTGGTGTTCTGCCATGGCTTTCCCGAACTCGGATTCTCCTGGCGCCACCAGGTTTTCGCACTCGCCGAGGCCGGTTTCCGGACGCTGACCCCGGATATGCGCGGATACGGCGGCAGCTCGCGTCCGGACCGGATCGAGGACTACGACGTCGCCGCGCTGTGTACTGATCTCGTCGGTGTGCTCGACGATGCCGATATCGAGGACGCGATCTTCGTCGGCCATGACTGGGGTGCCTCGGTGGTCTGGCAACTGGCCGTTCGGCATCCGGATCGAGTGCGGGCCGTCGCGGGACTGAGTGTTCCGGCCACGCCGCGATCGGCGGCGCCACCACTGCCGATACTGCGGTCCCGGCTGGGCGAGGACTTCTATATGTGCTGGTTCCAGGAACCGGGCGTCGCCGATGCGGCGCTCGCATCGGACGTGCGCCGCACCCTGCTGCAGGACGACGTCGTCAGCGCCCGGGATCTGCTGAACGGCAACGGTTCGGAGATGCTCGCCCCGGCCTGGCTGAGCGAGGCCGAACTCGGGTACTACATCGAAACGTTCACCACCACCGGATTCACCGGCGGGCTCAACTACTACCGCAACCTCGACCGCAACTGGGAGCTGGCCGCGCATCTGGCCGATGCGAAGATCCACCAGCCGACGCTGTTCATTGCCGGATCGCAAGACGCGGTCATCCGGTTCACCCCGACCAGCAAGATGACCGCCGTGCTTTCCGACCTGCGAACCTCGATTGTCCTGGACGGGGCGGGACACTGGATTCAACAGGAACGCGCGGCCGAAGTCAGCGCGGCACTGATCGACTTCGCCCGCAGCATCGGCTGAATCGTCGAGGCCTACCGCACCTGGGCCTGGATCGCCTGCCGATAGCGCGCCGACAGCGGGGCTGGGAAGCCGAGGTCAGCTTCCATCACCCGGATCGCCAAAGGCGCGGCGAGGGCACGCAGGCGCGCGCATCCCGCTTCGCCGATCGCTTCGTACGGATGGACCGCGAGTTCGTCGGTCCGGCTCTCGATCGCGCTGCGCCGTTCGGCGCCGTACTCGCTCAGCACGAGATCATCGTCGGCCAGCCAACCCCGCACCCGCAGCCGTCGCACACTGGCGGCCCATTCCGCTTCGCTCCAGGATCGGCTCGCGCGCAACACTTCCGGCGATATCTCACCGGTCGCACTGTGCGTGATCAATGCTTCCGTGCCGTCGAGCCCCTCCGTCATCAGCAGGGCGACGTGTCCGTCGCCGCGGTATTCCCGCAGCAATGTCTGCGCATGCCACAGCATCAGATGTGGTTCATCGGGCCACGGCAGCGTCGCGTGCGCCGCGAACAGCGGACGGCCATGTGGGCGTGCACAAGCGCGTTCGGCCGCTTGCCGGGCGAGGTCGGCGGCTTCGCGCACCTCGGGGCCGGTGATGTCGTCGCCCCACGCCTGCCGAAGTGACCGGTCGACAGCACGCAGTCGGGCTCGCAAAATATCTGCGGGCGCGGAGATTTCCCATGCGGCGGGGATGACGGCGCGCACCGCGGCCGGATTGAAGTTGAAAAAGGTGGCAATGGTGACCGTGTCCGGCACCGGGCCGAAGGCCGCGGACCGGGATGCGAAGTACATCATGCGCGGATCGGTGATGCCCAGCTCGCGGTACTCATCCGGGCCATATGGAGTGAAGTAGATCATGCCGTGTACCGGCTCGAGAGCGCGGAACGTCAGGCGGGCGCTGTGTGGGGAGACCGTGGTCAAGGGATCGCTCCGGTATCTCGTTGTGTCCGAGTGGCTGCGTTTCGACGGCCGCACCGAAATCCATGCGGCCGTCGAGTCATCGAATCTGCTTGCGTTCCTGCGTTACTCGGATTGCGCGCCGTTCTCGAAGTAGCGGCGCGGATTGCGCACCAGGATCGCGTCGATATCGTCCTCGGTGAGCCCCCGTTCGAGTAGTGCCGGAAGCACATCCGCACTGATGTGGCGGTAGTTCCACTTGGGCGCCACCTGCGCCTTGGCATCGGGGTCGAACCAGTCGATGTGGCAGGCTGCGTCATGGGCGATAACGATCTTGTCCCGGTAGCCGCGCCGCACCAGTTCGACAATGGTGTCGATCCGATCCTCGAAAGGCAGCAGGACGTCGAGCCCGAATCGGTCCATGCCGAGCAGCGATCCCGCATCGGCGACTTCGGTGAGGTAGTCGACGTCGGTGGTGTCGCCGGAATGGCCGATCACCACCCGGCTCAGATCCGCGCCCTCCTCGGCCAGCACTCGCTGCGCCACCAGGCCGGACCGGGTGTGCGGGTTGGTGTGCACGGTGATCGGCGCACCCGTTTGTGCCGAGGCCTGTCCGACCGCGCGCATGACGCGTTCGACGCCGGGCGTCAGTCCGGGTTCCTCGATGGCGCACTTGAGGAATCCGGCGCGCACACCCGTATCCGCGATGCCCTCGGTGAGGTCCTTGACGAACATTTCCACCATCGGTTCCGGCCGGTCGAACAGCAATCCCGGTCCGGTGTAATGGAATTGGAAGGGGACGTCGTTGTAGGTGTAGATACCGGTGGCGACGATGATCCGCAGATCGGTGCGGGCCGCGATCTGCTGGATGCGCGGGATGTACCGTCCCAGCCCGAGTACGGTCGGGTCGAGGATGGTGTCGATGCCGAGCGACTTCAGCTCGTCGAGCTGTTTCACGGCGTCGTCGATGCGGGCGTCCTCGTCCCAGTCGGCATAGTTCTGCCGGAATTCCTCGCCGAGTATGAAGACGTGCTCGTGGACCAGGACGCGGCCGAGTTCGCTCGAGTCGGCGGTGCCGGTCGCGGTGGGTACTGCTGTCAACGGGATGCCTTGTCTGTGAACAGGTTCGGATCGATAGCGCGCTTGAGAATCTTGCCGGTGGCGCCCTTGGGCAGCTGGTCGGTGAAGGCGAACCGGTGTGGCACCTTGTAGGCCGACAGCCGCTCCTTGGCCCAGGACCGCAGTTGCTCGGGTTCGAGCTCGACGCCGGGTGTGGCGGCAACGACCGCACCGACCTCCTCGCCGTATCGGTCGTCCGCAATGCCGATCACCGCCACTTCGACAATGTCCGGATGCTGGTAGAGGACCTCCTCGACCTCGCGTGGGTACACGTTGTACCCGCCGCGAATGATGAGGTCCTTTGCGCGGTCGACGATGTAGACATAGCCGTCGGCGTCGACGCGGCCCAGATCGCCGGTCTTCAACCAGCCGTCGGACAATTCGGCGGCGGTGGCATCGGGCCGATTCCAGTACCCCTTCATGATGCTCGGGCCGTGCACGAAGATCTCGCCGACGGTATCGGCGGGCACCACCTTTCCATCGAGGTCGCGAACCTCGATCGAGGTCCCCGGCAGGGCGGCACCCACCGATCCCACCCGCTGTTCGCGATCGAGCGGATTGTAGGTGGCCGCGCCGGTGGATTCGGTGAGTCCGTAACCCTCGAGGATGGTGGCGCCGAAGCGGTCCGAGAAGGCCCGGATCACCTCACCGGGCAGTGACGCTCCACCGGAGGCCGCCAGCCGCAGGCTCGCGAAGTCCGCGGGGCCGTAGTCACCGGCGGCGTGCAGCATGGCATTCCACATGGTCGGAACTCCGGCGACATGGGTGAGCTGGCGATCGCGGATCATCTCGATCATGGCCCGTGGTTCGAACGGGGTCACCATGGCGAAGGATGCGCCCGCGTTGAGCGCGGTCACCAGGCATACCGCCTGTCCGAAGACATGGAACAGCGGCAGCCCGGTGCCGAAGCGATCCTCCGGGCCCAGCCGCAGCTGATCGGTGAAGATTCGGGCGGTCTCGTTGAGATTGGCGACGGTGAGCTCGACGCCCTTCGGTTTGCCGGTGGTGCCCGAGGTGTAGAGCAGCACCGCGGTGTCGTCGGCGCCGCGGTGCACCGGTTCGGTCACCGGACTGTTCGGCTCGGCGTGCGCGCCGGGCTCGAGCACCAGTAACGGGAGATTCCGTTCGGTGGCCGCCCGCTGGGCGGCATCGCGTGCGCTGTGCCATGCGATCGCCATCCGCGCGCCGGAATCATCCAGTACGTAACCGATTTCGGGCACGGTGGCCATGGTGTTCATGGTGATGGTGATGGCCCCGATGAGTTGCGCGCCCAGATAAGCGATGACGAATTCGGCCACGGTTGGCGCCACCAGCAGCACCCGGTCGCCGGTGGCGATACCGGCTTCGCGGAGCTGGCCGCCATAGGCCGCGCTGCGGCGGGCCAATTCGCCGTAGGAGATGTGGGCGTCCGCGGTCAGCAGCGCGGTGGCCTCGGGGCGTTCGGTGGCGTGTTGCCAGAAGCGGTCGGCGACATTGGTCACGGTGTCTCCCTGTCGGGTCGTTTCCGCTGATCCGATGCTGTCGGGGCAGCCGGATTCGCAGGCATGGCTTTCTCCCGATCCAGAGGTGGGAGAGGTCTGATGTGACGCAGGCCACGTCAGTGCGTCGGAACGCTACTTGAATTCGGCGTCATGTTCAATAGATGGTGCGTTGCTCCTGGTCGCCCTCCCGTGCCTGCCGTACGTCGTGGGGTTGGGGGAGCGGCGCACGCTGTTACGATCCACGACGTCAGCGAGTCCGACGACAGCGAGTGAGACGGTGAACGCCCAGGAAGCCATCGAGGACCAGTCCGGTCGGGTGCCCCCGCGTAGCAAGCGGGGGATGCGCACCCGGACCGCGCTGGTGACCGCGGCGCGTGAGGTGTTCGAACGGGACGGCTTCCTCGATGCCAGGATCAGTGACATCTCCAAGGAGGCCGGGGTTGCATCCGGATCGTTCTACACCTACTTCGACAGCAAGGAAGAGATCTTCGCCGCGGTCGTCGAGCAGGTGCGCGAGGAGATGTTGCACCCGCATATTCGGGAGCGGGTCGGCATCGATGATCCGCGCGAGCTGATCGCCGCCGCCAATCGCGAGTATCTGCAGTCGTATCGGCGCAATGCGCGGCTGATGGCCGTGCTCGAGCAGGTGTCGAAAATCGACGAGAAATTCCGGGTGCTGCGATTCGAGCGCGCGATGGCATTCGTCGAGCGCAATGCCGAGATGATCCGGAATCTGCAGGAGCGCGGCCTGGTTGATGCCGAGCTGGATGCCGCGATCACCTCGCAGGCGCTGTCGAGCATGGTGAGCCGCATGGCCTATTTCGTATTCGTCGAGGGGCAGAAGATCTCCTTCGAAAAGCTGGTGAAGACGCTGAATCAATTGTGGTTCAACGCCCTTCAGCTGAAGGAAGTTCGCTGAGCCGGCATCGGGCCGGCGCGAGCTGTATTCACTTCGATCATCTCTGTGACCCGGATCACGCGCAATGCGATCGCTCATGAACTTGACGTCGGATTCAAATTCGGTGACGCTGGGGCGGGCACCTCAGCATCAGGAAAGGCTTACGACATGGGTCGTTTCGACGGAAAAACGGCGATCGTCACCGGAGCCAGCCGCGGTATCGGGCTGGCCATCGCGCAGCGGCTGGTGGCCGACGGCGCGCGGGTCTGTGTGACCGCCCGCAAACAGGACGCGCTGGATGCGGTGGTCGCCGAACTCGGCGGACCGGAGCATGCCGTCGCCGTCGCGGGACGAGCCGATGACGTCGATCATCAGCGCGCGGCCATCGACCGCACGCTGGAGGCCTTCGGTTCGGTCGACTTCCTGGTCAACAATGCCGGTATCAATCCGGTGTACGGGCCGATGGTCGAACTCGACCTGGACGCCGCCCGCAAGGTGTTCGAGGTGAACTGCCTGGCCGCCATCTCCTGGGTGCAGCAGGCGCACAAGGCGTGGATGGGTGAGCACGGCGGCGCGGTGGTCAATGTCGCGTCCGTGGCCGGAATCAAGCCTGCGCCCGGCATCGGGTTCTATGGGGCCACCAAGGCGATGCTGGTGCACATCACCCAGGAGTTGGCGGTCGAACTCGGCCCGTCGATCCGGGTGAACGCGATCGCGCCCGCCGTGGTGAAGACCCGCTTCGCCACCGCGCTCTACGACGGCCGCGAGCAGGAGGTCGCCGCGGCGTATCCGCTCAAGCGCCTCGGCGAGCCCGAGGACATCGGCAGCGTCGCCGCCTTCCTGCTCTCCGCCGACGCGGCGTGGTTGACCGGACAGCTGATCGTCGTCGACGGTGGGGTCACCCTCACCGGAGGTGTGGCGTGAAGGCTTGGCAGGTAACGGAACTGGGCGAACCGGCGCAGGTGCTGCGGCCGGTCGAACTGGACGATCCGATGCCGGGGCCCGGCCAGGTGGTGGTGCGGACCCGCGCCGCCGCGGCGAACTTCCCGGATGTGCTGATGTGCCGGGGCGAGTACCAGGTCAAACCGGAACTGCCGTTCACTCCCGGAGTCGAACTGTGCGGGGAGGTGATCGCGATCGGTGCCGGTGTCGACGGCATCGCGGTCGGCGACCGGGTGCTCGGCGGTGCGGCGCTGCCGTGGGGCGGATTCGCGGAACTGGCGGTCATGGACGCCGTCGATGTCTTCCCCGCCCCCGCGTCGCTCGACGATGCCGAGGCCGCCGCATTCTTCATCGGCTACCAGACGGGCTGGTTCGGGCTGCATCGGCGCGCGGGCCTGCGGTCGGGGGAGACGCTGCTGGTGCACGCGGCGGCCGGTGGTGTCGGCAGCGCGGCGGTGCAATTGGGCAAGGCGGCCGGGGCGAAGGTGATCGGGGTGGTCGGCAGTGCGGCCAAGGCCGAAGTGGCGCGGGCACTGGGCGCCGATATCGTGGTGGATCGCAGCGCGCAGGACTTCGTGTCGATCGTCCGGGACGCCACCGACGGTCGCGGCGCGGATGTAGTGTACGACCCGGTCGGTGGTGAGGTGTATCAGCGGTCCACCAAATGCATCGCCTTCGAGGGCCGCATTCTCGTCGTCGGTTTCGCGGGCGGGCAGATCCAGTCCGCCGCGCTCAATCACGCCCTGGTGAAGAACTATTCGATCGTCGGTCTGCACTGGGGTCTGTACCGCGGTAAGGATCCACAGGCGGTGCGCGACTGCCACCGGGAGCTGACCGGGCTGGCCGATCAGGGTCTGGTGAAACCGCTGATCGGCGAGCGGCTGCCGCTCGATGATGTGGCCGCCGGACTGCAGCGCCTCGCCGACGGCAAGACCGTCGGCCGCATAGTTTTCGAACCGTAAACGGTGCCAACCGAATTCGATAAGGGAGAACCGTAATGAGCAGTGAGACAACCCGTACCGCCATTGTGACCGGCGCCGCGCGCGGCATCGGCGCGGCCGCCGCACGGCGGCTGGCGGCCGACGGATTCGCCGTCGCCGTCCTGGATCTCGAGGAAGAGGCGGGCAAAGCCGTTGTCGCCGAGATCGAATCGGCTGGCGGCCGGGCGCTCGCGGTGGGTGCGAACGTCGGCGACGAGCAGGCGGTCGCCGCGGCGGTGGAGCGGGTCGCCGCCGAACTGGGTGCGCCGACCGTCCTGGTGAACAATGCGGGCGTCATTCGCGACAACATGCTGTACAAGATGACCATCGACGATTGGGACACGGTCATGAACGTGCACCTGCGCGGGTCCTTCCTGATGAGCCGCGCGGTGCAGAAGTACATGACCGAGGCGCGCTGGGGTCGCATCGTCAATCTCTCCAGCACCTCCGCGCTCGGCAACCGCGGCCAGGCCAACTACTCCGCGGCCAAGGCCGGATTGCAGGGATTCACCAAGACTCTCGCGATCGAACTCGGCAAATTCGGGGTGACGGTCAACGCCATCGCGCCGGGCTTCATCGAGACCGAGATGACCGCCGCGACCGCCGAGCGCATGGGTGTTTCGTTCGAGGAGTTCAGCAAGACCCTGGTGGCGCGGATTCCGGTGGGACGTGTCGGCAAGCCGGAGGATATCGCGCATACGGTATCGTTCTTCGTCAGCGAGGGCGCGTCGTACGTCACCGGTCAGGTGCTCTACGTCGCCGGTGCGCCGACGGTCTGAGTGTGGGGGCGAATATGAAGGTATTCAATGGAATCGGTGAGCTGGAGCAGGCCGTCGGTACCCATCTCGGCTACAGCGAGTGGCATACCGTGACCCAGGAGCAGATCGATCTGTTCGCCGCGGCGACCGGTGACCACCAGTGGATCCATGTCGATCCGGAGCGGGCCGCGCAGGGCCCGTTCGGCACCACCATTGCACACGGGTACCTGACCCTGTCGCTATTGCCCCTGCTGGTCTCGCAGGTATATCGCGTCGACGGGCTGAAGATGGGTATCAACTACGGCTGCAACAAGGTTCGCTTCCCGTCGCCGGTGCCCTCCGGCAGTCGGGTGCGGGCGGGCGTGGAGCTGGCGGAGATCAAACCGACCAATGCGGGAGTCCAGGTGACGGCCCGGGTGACCATCGAACGCGAGGGTGGCGATAAGCCCGCCTGCATTGCCGAGGCGCTGTCGGTTCTCGTGCCCTGAAGAACTGAAAGAAGTGACCGCCGAGCACTGTGCGTCCGGCGGTCACTTCGTTCGAGCGAGTATGCGAACCAGACTGTCTCCCTGCCGATATGAGCAGGGAGACAGGCAAGTATCGGCTCAGAATCCGGCTTCGGTGGCGACCCGGTCGGCGGTGTCGACGAGTCCGTCGATCAGATCCGTAGTAGGGGTGCCGGCCATGGCACGGTTGCGCGGGTCGTCGAGGGCGCGGCGGAACACACCTTCGGCGATGATCGCGAGTTTCCACAGGCCGAGGGCATGCCAGAAGCCGAGTGCACGGCGGTCCCGTCCGGTGATCGCGAGATACTCCTCGACCAGTTCGGACCGTGACGGAAACCCTGGGAGCGTGCACATTTCGGTACCAGGGATGGCCGCTTCGCCGGGCATCGGCCAATAGGCGAGCAGACTGCCGATATCGGCGAGCGGATCGCCGAGGGTGCACAGCTCCCAGTCGAGTACGGCGGCGATCGCACCCGTATCCGGTGTGGTGATCACATTGCGGAGGTTGTAATCGCCGTGCACGAGCGCGAGTTCGCGCTGTTCGGGAACGGCGGTTCGGAGCCGTTCGGTGAGGCGGTCCACCAGCGACAGGTCCCGGGTTTTCGACTTCTCCCACTGTGCCGACCACCGTTTGAGCTGTCGCTCGGCATACGGTTTGTGACTGGCGAGGTCGATCAGCGCGGTGGCTTCCAGGTCGACGGCATGGATTCGGGCCAGCGTCTGCACCAGTGACAGCCCGGCGCTGCGGCGCAGGTCGGGGGTGAGTCGTTCGGCGGTCTCGACCCCGTCGATGACCAGCCCGTCGACGAATTCCATGAGCACGAGCCGGATATCGCCCTCGGGCCGGACATCGTGCACGCGCGGCACCGGGACATCGGTAGGTGCCAGGGCCGACATGACGCGGGCCTCCCGCGCCACATCGTGCGCGGACGCGAGCAGGTGGCCCAGTGGCGGACGGCGCAATACCCAGCGCCGCCCTTCGGCATCGGTGATCAGGAAGGTCAGATTGGACTGGCCGATGCCGACCCGTTCGGCCCGCACCGGCGTGGTACAGGCCGAACCGAGTCCGGACACCCAGTCCACGAACGCGGCCGCATCGATATCGAAACCGGTCGCGTCCGCGGTGGGCCGAATGAGTTCGCTACTTGTCTGCATTCGTTCCTATCCGTCCTACGCCCCGCCGGCCCTGAACTTACCCAGTTCGGCGTGCGCGATGGTCCGTTTGTGCACTTCGTCCGGGCCGTCGGCGAGACGCAGCGTGCGCAGGTGCGCGTACATGCTGGCGAGCGGGAAGTCGTCGGTGACACCGGCCCCGCCGTGCACCTGGATCGCCCGGTCCACGATCCGCAGCGCCATCTCCGGTGCGGCGATCTTGATCGCGGCGATCTCGGTCCGGGCCGCCTTATTGCCGACCGTATCCATCATCCAGGCGGCCTTGAGGGTCAGCAGCCGGGCCTGTTCGATATCGATGCGGGCCTCGGCGATCCAGTCCTGGATATTGGCGCGCTCACTCAGCTTCTGTCCGAACGTGATTCGCGTTTCGGCGCGGGCGCACATCAGCTCCAGCGCGCGTTCGGCCATGCCGATGGCACGCATGCAGTGGTGGATGCGACCCGGCCCCAGCCGGGCCTGGCTGATGGCGAAACCCTCGCCCTCGCCCTTGAGCACATCGGTGATGGGGACCCGCACATCGGAGAAGTCGATCTCGGCGTGGCCCTCGCGGTCGGCGTAGCCGAAGACCGGAAGATTGCGCATGACCGTGACGCCCGGCGCGTCGATGGGCAGCACCATCATCGACTGCTGCCGGTGCTTGGCCGCGTCCGGATCGGTCTTGCCCATCACGATGAGCACCTTGCAGTTCTTGTGCAAAGCGTTGGAGGCGAACCACTTGCGACCGTTGAGCACGTAGTGGTCGCCGTCGCGCACCATGCTCAGCTGGATATTGGTGGCATCAGAGCTGGCGACGGCGGGCTCGGTCATCGCGAAGGCGGAGCGGATGGTGCCCGCGAGCAGCGGTTCCAGCCAGCGTTCGCGGTGCTCCTGGGTGCCGAAGAGGGTGAGCACCTCCATATTGCCGGTATCGGGGGCGGAGCAGTTGCACGCCTCCGGTGCCAGATGCGCGCTGCGGCCCATGATCTCGGCCAGCGGGGCATACTCCAGGTTGGTCAGGCCCGGACCCCATTCGGGATGCGGATGGAAGAGGTTCCACAGGCCGCGGCCACGGGCCTCGGCCTTGAGTTCCTCGATGATCTGCGGATGGTGGTGCGGGTCGCCGGATGCGGCCATCTGCTTCTCGTACACCGCCTCGGCGGGGTAGACGCATTCGTCCATGAAAGCGAGCAGATCGCGCTGATATTGCCGGGTGCGGTCGGATGTTGTGAACAGATCCATCGAGGC
Organism: Nocardia sp. NPDC004278; assembly: GCF_053602975.1. NCBI lineage: Bacteria > Bacillati > Actinomycetota > Actinomycetes > Mycobacteriales > Nocardiaceae > Nocardia > Nocardia sp. NPDC004278. The sequence goes on along the minus strand of NZ_JBSGEQ010000014.1, from coordinate 155,072 downwards.
TCCGATCGTCGGTGCGAGCTGTCGAAAGCGACTGCGCCGCAAGGTGGGTGGGTCAGTTGAGGCTTTGCCCCCGCGGCTGCAGCGCGGGCCACAGCCGGGCGGCCGTCGATTCGGCGTCGCGGTGCACAATGCCGCCGAGTCCGAGCAGTTCGGCCGCGGTGATGTTCTGTTCGAGGTCGTCGACCATGATGGTCTGCTCCGGCGCGGCGCCGAGTCGTTCGCAGCCGATGAGATAGGCCCGGCGCGACGGTTTGCGGACGCCGATCTCCGCGGAGATGGTCACCGCGTCGAACATGGTCGGCAGGTCGAAGCCCGAATAGCAGTCGTCGCCGAGCGAATTCGACAGCAGCCCAACGCGATAGCCCGCGGCGCGGACATCGGCGACCAGCCGGATCATCGCCGGGTCGGGATGCAGCCGAGACTGGATGCGATCGACCAGGCCCACGGCCTCGATATCGGCGCCGTGCGCGCGCAGCCGCCGCGCGAACCCCTCCTCGAACGCGCACTGACCGATGCGGCCCTCTTCGTGATCCACCAGCAGCGCACTGCTTTCCGGATCACGGGTGAGCAGCCGCAGCGGCAGCCGAGAATCGCCCAGCTCCGCGCCGAATTCGGCGAATGCGGTGAGCACGGCCGTGGTGAGCACCCCGCCGAAATCGAACAGCACCGCGGTGCGCCCGCTCATGTCAGCGACCTCCGGTAGCGCTGCATGCCCGCGATCCACCGGTCGTGATCGGAAACCTTGCGGTGCAGGAATTCTCGGACCTCCGCATGCGGCAGGATGAGGAACCGCTCGTCCTCGACCGCCTCGATCACCCGATCCGCTACGTCGAGGGGACGCAGTACGGCCCCGGCTCCGGTGACGGCCCGGGTGGCGAGGTCGCCGACGGGTCCGCCATCGGCGCCGAGTCCGGTGAGCATGGCGGTATCGACACCCATCGGGCACAGGCAGCTGACGCGTACCCCGCGGTCCCCGTAGGTCACCGCCAGCCATTCGGCGAATCCGACCGCGCCGTGCTTGGAGACCGTGTAGGTGGCCGAACCGATTTGGGTGAGCAGCCCCGCCGCCGACGCGGTGCTCACGAAGTAGCCGCCGCCGCGCTCCAGCCAATCGGGAACGAGCAACCGCGCCGCCCGCACATGGGCCATGACGTTCACCTGCAACGCCTGCTCCCACTGTGTGTCGCTGGCGTCGAGTCCGGGGCCGCCGCCGACACCGGCATTGGCGAAGAACATGTCCACCGGACCGAATTCGCTGGTGGCCGTATCGATGAGCTTGCGGAGATCGGATTCGGATGCGGCGTCAGCGGCCAGCCCGGACACCGCGCCCGCGAATTCGGCGGTCAGGCGGCGGGTGGTCGCCGCGAGCCGATCGGCGTCGCGGTCGGTGATCAGGACTCGGGCGCCGTGTTCGAGCAGCCGTTGCGCAATCGCCGCGCCGATGCCGCCAGCGGCACCGGTGACGATCGCGACCGCATTGCCGACCTGCATCAGTTCTCCTCAGCAGTCAGTCGGACCAGCATTTTGCCGGTATTGGCGCCGCGTAGCAGGCCGAGGAGGGCGTCGACGGCGGTGTCGATACCTGTCTGCACCGTAGTGGGGACGCGGAGGCTGCCGTCGCGCACCCAGTCCGCTGCGAGTGCCGCGTATTCCGCGGCGAGGTCACTGTGGTCGGTGACGATGAAGCCGCGCAACGACAGTCGGCGCACCACCGCGAGCGCCAGATTCTTCGGGCCGGGCGGCGGGGTTTCGGCGTTGTACCCGGCGACGGCTCCGCACAGGGCGATGCGGCCGAAATTGCGCATCGAGCCGATCGCCGCCTGCAAATGGTCGCTGCCGACATTGTCGAAGTAGACGTCGATGCCGTCCGGGGCCGCCTCGTGCAACCGTTTCCCCAGACTGCCCGCCCGGTAGTCGATCGCGGCGTCGTAACCGAACTCCTCGACCAGCCGCCGCGCCTTCTCCGGACCGCCCGCCGACCCGATGATCCGCGCCGCGCCGAAGTGCTCGGCCACCCGGCGGGCGGCGAGGCCGACGGCGCCCGCCGCGCCCGAAATGAAGACGACATCACCCGGCCGGACCGGCGCGATTTCCTTCAGGCCGACATATGCCGTCAGTCCGGGGATGCCGAGCGGGCCGAGGTAGCTCTCGGCCGGAGCCAGGGTGGTGTCGACGACTCGCGCGTGCCCGGCGTCCAGCAGCGCATACTCCCGCCATCCGAGATCGTGCAGCACGGTCGCACCGACTTCGACGCCGGGCACTCCCGAGGCGACGACCGTACCCACCGCGCCGCCGTCCATGGCGGCGTCGAGCCGGAACGGCGGAATGTAGGACTTCACGTCGTTCATGCGGTTGCGCATATAGGGGTCGACCGACATCCAGTCGTTGCGAACCAGCAGCTGCCCGCTGCCGGGATCGGGGACATCCGTCGTCACGATGCGGAAATCGGATGGTGCTGGTTCCCCGGTGGGGCGGGCCACCAGATGTACCTCTCGGCTCTTCACGGCCAGAAACCTCCATGCTCATGCGCGACGATCAAGGTGTCCGTCGGGAGCGGACCGAGCCCCGGGACGGCTCCGACACTAATTGAAGTTGACGTCGGATTCAATTGTGGTTCCGCCGGCCTGTGAGTTGCCGCTGCGATCGGTGCGGGTCCGCGAACTCGTGCTACTACGCCGGGGACCGGTCTATAGCTGATATTCCGGAGTATTACACCCACCGGGTGACATGGCGGCGTTCGAGCCACTGAGATCGGCCTCCGTGATCAAGGGCGTTCTACCTCGTATCCCGATAGGGCTTTGCGGAGGAACGGACGCGGGATATCGGGGGCCACCGCGGGGTCCGCGCAAAGGGCTTCCAGGATGTGGCGCAGCGGTCGGCCCTCGTCGGCCACGAAGCGGATCAGTCCGTGCTCGGCGCAGCGCGCAAGTGCCGGGGCCGCGGCGGCGATCGCCTCGTCCATCCGTCCCGCCTCGGAAAGGCAGGCCGCCCAGAGGAGTTCGGCTGCCGTAATGTCACGGGGCCGGTTATCGGCGGCGATTTCGCGCGCCAGCGCCTCGGCGCGTGTGCAGGCCTGCTCGGTTGCGGCGGGGGAGTGCGCGCCGAGCAATAGCCGAATCGCGCTGTCCTGCTGGAATTCCGCGGTAAGCGTGTGCAAGGTGTTCGGCAGGCGGCGATACGGCGGCAGTTGGACCAGCGCGTCACGGTCCTGTGGATCGATGGGCAGCCCGATGCGCACGCGTTCGTTCACGATCCGCGCGGCGAGCCGGGGCAGTGCGAGGTTCTTCGCGATCTCGGCGCCCTCGGCCAGTCGGGCCGCGGCTGCGTCCATATCTCCGCGCAGTGATTTGACCCGCGCCCCGATGGCGTAGGTGGCCATCATGATATCAACGAGTGCGAATTCCGGTCCCAGCGCGGCACTTTCGTCGAGCAGCGCCTCGGCCTCGGCGATATCGCCGACGTCGTATCGAATCGCGCCGAGCAGAGCCGAAGCCAGCTGGGCGCCGTAGGAGTGCATTCCGATCGTCTGCGCCAGCGCGAGCCCGGTGCGCAGCTCGGATTCGGCCGCCGCGATATCGAGCTGTTCACTCGCCGCCAGACCGGACAGACAGTAGCCGTATACGATGCCGAAGGGGCCCGTGCGCTTCGGGTGATACGGCGCGGCCCACCGCTGCCACCGGCGCGCCTCGTCGAAATCGAAGTTGTACATCGCGCACATGGACGCGACGTTGGCGCCGATCATGGCAAAGAACGAGTCGATCGCCCCCGCCGAAGCGTCTTGCTGCAGGCGCTGCTGGACCAGCTCCGGCAGGCACTCGAAGTCGTCGGCGAACAATCCCGATGTGGCGCGGATCAGGGCAACCTCGGCCCGCATATCGGCGGTTTCGGTCTCGTCCCGCATGCCCGAATCCAGCATCGCCTCAACCATATCCAGTGCGGTACGGGCGGGCTGGAGGCGTTGCAGCGTCACATCGGACCAGGCCACCAGCAGTTGCACCCGCGGGTTCGTATTCGCATAGGCCGGTGGCAGCTTCGCAACCAGTCCGAGCAGTGTCGCCATCTTCGACCGTTCCAGCAGTTCGAATCCGTGTTCCTCGATAATGCGCGCCGCGCCGGGGGCGTCGTTCGCGGCCAAGGCGTGGTCGACCGCTTCGGGCAACATCCTGTGGTCCGCGAACCAGGTCGATGCGGCCGCGTGCAGCCGTCGCAGCCGCGCCGGGTCCTGACGAGCGAGCCGGTGCCGCATCAGATCCGCGAAGAGCCGGTCGAATCGGAACCATTCCGACTCGTCATCGACGCGACGCAGGAACAGGTCCAGATGCTCGGCCTCCTCGAGCATTTCCTGTCCATATGTCACGTCGGCGAGAGTGTTGGCGAGGTCGCCGCAGATGGTATCGGTCACCGAGGTCGACACCAGGAAGTCGAGCAGGGCGGGGTCCACAGTGTCCAGTACATTCGCCGCGACGTATTCGCTGATGGCGTAGCTGTGCCCGGACAGCCGTCCGATGTATTCGGCGGGATTTTCCTTGCCGCGCAAGGACATCGACGCGAGTTGCAGCGCGGCCGCCCAGCCCGCGGTCGATTCGCGTAGCTGCGTGATATCGGCCGCGGTCAGTGGCAGCTGATTGACATCGCGGAGGAATGAACTGGTCTCCGCATCGTCGAAGCGCAGATCTTCGGAATCGATTTCGACGAGTTCGTCGCGCACGCGCATCCGGCTGATCGGGAGTCCGGCCGGGCTTCGGCTGGTGACGATGAGGCGCAGGTGGTGGCAGGCATTGTCGAGCAGGAATTCCATTGCCGCGAGCGCATCGTGATTGGTGACCTGGTGCCAGTCATCGATGACCACCGCGAATGTTTCCCCACTGGAGTGGATTTCGTTGATCAACGCGGTGATCACATAGCGGGTGGCGTCGGTCGCGCGTTCCTCCAGGATCTGGTTCAGTTCGCGGCCGAGCGTCGGTCGGATCCGGCGGATCGCCTCGACCAGATGCGCCAGGAACCAGACGGCATTGTTGTCATCGCCATCGATGGTGAGCCAGGCGACCTGAACCCCCTCGGATTCCAGGGTGCTCGCCCATTGAGCGGCCAAGGTGCTCTTTCCGAATCCGGCCGGCGCGTGGATCACGGTCAGCCGACGCTGCTGGCCTTCGCGCAGCATGCCCAGCAACCGGGGACGGCCCACGAGCGCACGCGGCGGCGTCGGTGGCCGGAATTTGGTCAGCGCAGCCGGTGGGACCGCAGGTCCTACCGGCTGGGGTAGGACGTACTGCGGCGCCGCCGGTTCGGCGCGGACCGCGCGGGCGGAACCGGCGGCCGGGACGTGGTCGCGCAGTGCGTCCCGCAATAGATGCTGGTAAGCGGCAGCGGATTCCGGGCGGGCCGCCGGATCGATCGCCATGGCCGCTTCGATGGCGGCGACGGCATCGGCCGGAATCGCTGTCCCCTTCAGGTCCGGGATCGGCTCGGTCGTCATGCGTACGAATTGCGCCATTACGCTCTCGCCGGTCCGGCGTTCGAAGGCCGCGTGCCCGGTCAACAGGCAGAACAGCGTCGCGCCGAGACTGTAGATATCCGAAGCCGGGCTCGGTTGCGCACCACCCAGCACCTCGGGTGCGGTGAATGCGGGTGTGCCGGTGATGAGTCCGGTCGCCGTCTCGAAGCCGCCGCCGATGCGGGCGAGGCCGAAGTCGGCCAGTTGCGGTTCGTCGTAGTCGGTGACCAGGATATTGGCGGGTTTCACATCGCGGTGGATGGTTCCCTCGGCATGTGCGGCGGCCAGCGCCCCGGCGATGCGTTCACCGATGGACAGCACCTCGTCCCACGGTATCGGTCCGGTCGTGCGTAGCCGGTTTTCCAGCGAACCTCGGGAGTGGAACGGCATGACGATATAGGGCCGACCGGTTGCGGTGATACCGGCCTGCAGGATCTGCACGATGTTCGGATGCCCCGACAGCCGCCCCAGCGCATGCTGTTCGCGGACGAACCGTTCCCGGTCCTCATCGCGGAATTCCGCGGTGAGGACCTTCACCGCCACGGCGCGGTCCAGCGATCGTTCGAAGCAGCGGTAGACGACGCCGAAACCGCCCCGCCCGATCTCCTGCGCGTCGAAGAATCCGGCCGCGGCCAGTTCGGCAGCGAGACCGACCTGCAGGTCACGCTGGGTTGCGGTGGGGTCGAATTCCGGCATGGCCTATTGCCTCACCGTGCCGAATTCCGGTGATTCGGCATCGGCGGGAGTCGCCGCGTGGCTTCGCACCGGCTGCGGAGGTAGCAAACCATACGATCACCTCACGAGGCAGAACACCGGCCCCGACAATTCGATCATAGCGACCATTACGGTTGCCGCGGCGTCTCATGCGAGAACCTCTGTGTTGCAGGGACTTACGGGCTCAATGTGGCTGTCCGCAGGCGGGAGATGGCGAAGGCCGGGTATCGCGATCGTGGCGGCAGCTTTCCGGGCGGCGTGATCAGCAGCTATCGGCGGCCGCCTGCACTGTGGTGGGTCACTGTATCCGCTGACAAGAGGGCACCGGTGGGCCTCCGCCGTACCGGCCCGCCGTCACGCCCGGGCGTCTACGGCTACGGCAAATCGAGCCTCCGCGTCCTCGACGAACTGTGCCATCACCTGAGACCACAGTTCTCGGACCGTGCCGGTGCGCAGCGCCGCGGCGCCGCGGAGGCGGCCGAACGGTGGTGGCGAAGGTGTCGACGAAGGCCCCGATGGCGTCGCGCCAGCCCTGTTCGGCACACTGTTGCAGCTAAGTTGCTGACCGTTTCTGCATTTATGAGGAAATCATCATATTGCGTGTTATCGTACCGACGTAGTGCGTGCTCGCTCCGTTGCTGTGTCCGTTGGTGTCTCGAGGAGAGGACCCGCGTGTCTCGGTATCTGTTCGCTCTTGGTCGGGTGGTAGTGCGTCGCCGCTGGTGGGTGCTGGCGGTGTGGATCGTGCTGTTGGTCGGCGCGATCTGTTTCGCCGCGGGAACCGGTGGGAAGACGAACGACAATTTCACGGTTCCCGGTACCGAGTCGCAGGATGCCGTGTCATTGCTGCGGCAGCGGATGCCGACGTTCAGTGGTGCGCAGATGCAAGTCGTGTTCGCTACGCCCGGTCTGGCCAAGGTGACCGACCAGCAGGTGCGGACCGAGATCGAACAGACGATGACCGGGTTGCAGGGACTCCCGCAGGTCGCTGTGGTCGTCGACCCGTTCCAGGCCAAGGCGGTGTCGCCGGATCAGCGTGTCGCGCTGGGCACCGTGCAATTCTCGGTGTCGGCCGGTGAGGTCGGCGGGGACACCCTCGACGGGGTGGACCGCCTCGCGGCCCCCGCGCGCGAGGCCGGTCTCGACGTGCAGTTCTCCGGTGCGGTGTATCCGGGCTTCACGGCCGAGATCCCGCACACCCCGGAGCTTCTCGGCATCGTCGCGGCATTCGTCATCCTGCTGATCACCTTCGGTGCGGTGGTCGCCGCGGGGTTGCCCATCATTACGGCGTTGGTGGGTGTCGGTATCGGGCTCACCGGGATTCTGGGAGTGGCCGCCTTCGTCGACGTGCCGTCGGCCGCGACCTCGCTGGCCCTGATGCTCGGTCTGTCCTGTGGCATCGATTACGCGCTGTTCATCCTGTCGCGGCATCGGCATCACATCGTGCTGGGAATGGCTGCGTCGGAGGCGATTCCGCTGGCGGTCGGGACAGCGGGCAGTTCGGTGGTATTCGCGGCGATAACGGTCATCATCGCGCTGTGCGGGCTGACGGTGGCGGGCATACCGTTCCTCACCGTCATGGGTCTGACGGCCGCCGGCGCGGTGCTGGTGGCCATGCTCGTCGCATTGACGCTGCTGCCCGCGCTGCTGGGCTTCGCCGGTGACACCGTCGCCAGGTTCATCTCACCGCCGCTGCATCCGGGCAAGGCGGAGGAGGTGGCGCGCATCGCCGCCTACGAGCCCGAGCGCACGGCCGGGCATGCGTGGGGACGTTTCGTCACCCGATTCCGTATCCCGTTGCTGGTTCTCGGCATAGCGATTCTCGTCGCCGCGGCCATTCCGGCCACCCGCATGGACCTCGGGCTGCCCAGCGGTGCCACCCAGCCGGAGAAGAGCACCGCCCGCAAGGCCTATGACCTGGTCAGCCGGTCCTTCGGTCCCGGTTTCAACGGACCCCTGCTGGTGGTCACCGACCTGTCCAAGGCCACCGGCCCGGACGCCGCGCAAACGCTGATCGGTCGGCTGCAGCAGGAACCCGACGTCGCCGCCGTACAGCTCGCGGCCTCCGGGAACGGGTTGGTGCTGATCCAGGTCGTTCCCAAGACCGGCCCCAACGACTCCGCGACGACCGATCTGGTGAACCGGTTGCGTGACGACCGTGACCGCGTCGAAAGTGGCACCGGCGCAACGTATCTGGTCGGTGGTACCACGGCGGCCAATATCGACACCTCGAAGCGGCTGGCCGGTGCACTGCCCATCTTCCTCGCGGTCGTGGTGGGTCTGGCGCTGCTCTTGCTCACCATCGCCTTCCGTACGATTCTCGTCCCGCTGACCTCGATCGTCGGCTTCATCCTCTCGGTGTTCGCCGCCCTCGGCGCGCAGGTGGCGGTATTCCAATGGGGCTGGGGCGCAAGTCTTTTCGATGTCAACAAGGCGCAGACGCTGAGCTTCCTGCCGATCATCACCTTGGCCATCATCTTCGGCCTGTCCAGCGACTATCAGATCTTCGTCGTCTCGCGGATCAAGGAGGAATACACCCGCACCGCCGATGCGATCGCCTCGGTGCAGAACGGCGTCGCGCACTCCGCGCGCGTCGTCACCGCCGCCGCGCTGATCATGTTCGGGGTGTTCGTCGCGTTCACCACCACCGACAATCCGATCGTCAAACCACTGGCATTCACCCTGGCGATCGGCGTGCTGTTCGATGCCTTCATCGTCCGGCTGACCCTGGTGCCCGCGGTCATGGCCCTGATCGGAAACCGGATGTGGTACCACCCGCGCTGGTTCGCCCGCTACATCCCCGACCTCGATATCGAGGGTGCCGAACTCGAACGCCGATTCGCCCACGATACCGAAGCCGAAGTGCCACAGGGCATTACCGAACCGTCATGACGCTCGTTCGTTAACGGCGACGATGCGGCGATCCCGAATACCACCGCGATCGTGACCGGCGCGTCGGGCGGGTATCGGCGCCGACATAGGCCGATCAACGGGTGGCGAATTGACCCCGGCAGTCGGGCCGGTCGGCCCGGTGCGGGGTAGACCTTCGGCCCTGCCGCGAGGCGGTCCCGAAGACGACGATGTGAAGAACAACAGGGGTCCCGGCCAAGAGTCGGATATCGAGGCTGAGCCGCAGGAACGGAGCGGACGCGGTCTGCCCGACAGCCCAGCGGAGGCGGTGAACGGAATGACGCAGCAAGTGACGACATCGACAGAGCAGATCGACGTGCAGGGCGGCCACCTGGTGGACAGGGTCAAGGAACTGGTCCACGAAGGCAACGTTCGTCGGATCATCATCAAGGACTCCGACGGCAAGACCGTGATGGAGGTCCCCGTGACGGTCGGCGTGGTCGGCTTCCTCCTCGCGCCCACTGTGGCCGCGATCGGAGCGCTCGCCGCGCTCGCCGCGGACTACTCGATCGAAGTCGAACGAGAGACTCCCGACTCGACAGACGCCGGCACCACTGCGCCGGCGTAGAAATGCGGGTGTGCCACGCGCCCACTGGCCGCGCTCTCGGAAAACGCCCACCGGCTTCGGCGGCTACCCCGAGGAGGACGATGCGCTCGCCGATGAGTGGGTGTTCGTTTCGGCACACCCGGTCTTGCTAGGTCGGAACGACCGCACCCGATGTCGATGACGGGAGGAGTTATGGGACATCTGGAACTGCACGCACACATGAAGATCCGTCCAGGTCAACTGGAAGGGTTCAAGGCTCGAGCGGCCGAGATCATGCGGCTGACCCGAGAGCAGGACACGCAGACCCTTCGCTTCGACTGGTTCATCAGCGAGGACGGAACCGAATGCGAGGTCCACGAGGTGTACCCGAGCGGACAAGGGCTGATCGAGCACAACACACACATCATGGACGCGCGGGCGATCCTCTTCGAGAACTACGCCTACGACCACCGCATGACCGCCTTCGGCGAAGTCTCCCAGGAGCTCAGGGAACTCGCATACAAGCACGCCGGAGGAATCACTGTTTACTCGTTCCTCCAAGGCCTCGGAACCGCGGCGGCTGTCTAGGCCACCAGGAAGGGATGTGAGGTCATGGCCGAGATCCGTCTGCTGGAACGGGTGACCGCTTCGGATCTGTTCCTGCTGCTCTGGGACGACTACGGCTGGTCCACCGATATCGGCGGGCTCGCCATCCTCGACGGGACAAGCCTGCTCGACGAGGACGGCGGCGTCCGACTCGACGTGGTCCGGCGACACCTCGAGCCGAGAATGCACCTGGTGCCGCGCTTCCGGCAGCTGCTGTACCGGCCTCGCCTCGGGCTGGGCTGGCCGCTGTGGATCGACGCGCCCGCCTTCGACCTCGCTGAGCACATCCACGTCCATGCGCTCGCCGCGCCCGGCGACCAGGACCAGTTGCTGCAGACATGCCAGCAGCTGGCCCGGCGACCGTTCGATCCCGCCCGGCCGCGGTGGGAGCTGTGGCTGCTGCCCGGTCTGCCGGACCACCGGGTCGGTGCGTTCTTGAAGCTGCATCACGTCCTCGCCGACGGCCCCGCCGCGATGGCGGCCTTCGGGGCGCTGCTCGATCGGACCGCTGACGCGCCTGTCGAGGGTGCACCGCCATGGACGCCGACAGCCACCCCGTCCACCGGTGAGCTGCTCCGCGACAACCTGCGCCGCCGCCGACGGGAACTAGGGCTCGGGTGGTCGGGCCTGGTCCATCCGACCAGAACACTGCGCCTGGCGCGCCGTGCGTTACCGGCCTGGCGGGAGGTGCTCACCGAAAAGCCGGCCCCACGAACCAGCCTCAACCGCCCCGTAGGCCCCGAGCGCCGACTGACCATCGTCCGCGGCCGCCTCGACCCCGTCGTACACGTCGCCCATCTCCATCACGCCACGGTCAACGACGTGGTGCTGACCGCGGTCGCCGGCGGCCTGCGCCAGCTGCTGGCAAGCCGCGGCGAGGATGTCCAAGGGCTCGTCCAGCGCGCGATGGTGACCATCTCCCACCACGAGGCGCGGCCCGGCGAAGCGCAAGGCAACACGCCCGGATGGATGATGGTGCCGCTGCCGGTCGGTGAACCGGACCCGCTGCGCCGGCTCGCGATGATCGCCGCAGAGACAAGCGCACGGAAGCACAGGGCTCGCCCTGAGGCGGGCAGCGGGATCTTCAGATTCGTTGTCGGCCAGCGCATCTGGTACCGGCTGTTTCCGCGGCAGCGGTCAGTGAACCTGGTCGTGAGCAACGTCCCGGGTCCGCCGATGCGGCTGTATCTCGCCGGTGCGCCGCTGCTGGAGGTGTTCCCCCTACTGCCGCCCATGGGCAACCTGACTCTCGTCGTCGCCGCCCTGTCGTACGCCGGTCAGCTCAACCTCACTGCCGCCGCTGACCAGGACAGCTGCCCGGACGTGGAGGTGTTCGCCCGCGGGGTGCGCAGTGCCCTCGACGACCTCGCGCAATCGGTCCCGGGGTCCGAGACCGGCGGGCGGGCCGGTGCCGCGGAGCCGGTACCGACGCCCAACGTGTCGGCTACGTCGCGTCGGTCACCGCGGTGATCGATCCCGGCGCCGCTTTGCCGACGTTGATCATGGTCCGAGGAACAATCGTTCGCACGGCAGGCGCGGCAGCAGCCGACGGTTCTCGACGGCTTCGTGCATCAATTCGATTGTGCACCAGCGCTTTCGTTTCCAATCGTGGACCAAATTGCGTACTGCCGCAGCGGTGGCGGCGTAGTCCAAGCCCCTACCGGCCAGCCAGATCCGCAGGTGCAGATCACCTTCCGGCGGAGTCCATTGTTCGGAATTCACGGCTTATCGTTTCCTCGGGCAACGCAATGACCAGTCGACATTTCCGGATGAGTCCTACTTGTGTGCGGCGCGACAGCGGTCGCCGCCGTACCAGGCCGCCGGATATGGGGGCTGCGAGTCCTGCGTCGCTGCTGCCGCGCACGGATGCCGTGGCGGACGGGTGGGCAGGTCCGATCACGGGCCACCCTGGTCGGCCGCTCCCCTCATAGACGCGGCCGGCCGGGAGCCGATGACGATTAGGTGCTGCTAGGCGACTGTTTCGGTACGCGCGGCGTATCCGTGTGCCTCGGCCACAGACTCGGACGGATTCCGATCTTCATCTGCACTCCTCGTTCTCGGCGGTCAGGTGACGGTGACCCGCCGCACTCTGTAGGGAGTTAGTGTGAAGATTATGCGTACGGTTCGCTATAATCCTGAAGATAATTCTTTGTTCTGTAGGGAATTATCCCCAATCATCGGTTCGACATAGTGGATGGCCTGCTCGGTCGAAGCTTCTTCGGGTCCGGTCGCGTCGGACGGACATCCGGACCGCCGCGGAGTCGCACCGCGCCACATACCCGAATTCATAAGGATCGCCCGCGATGAATGCGCCCGACAGCCGGGCGACCGGGACTCCCCGCGAGCCGGGGAGTGCCGCGGACCTGCCGGCGGGGATCTGATCCCTCTGAAGGCGGGGCGCTGGCGCGAGTAGCCCGGACTTCGATGCTTCCCCACTCGTGACGAGGCCGTCCTGGAGCGCGCGGTCGTCGTACCGGACGAGCGATTGTCCAGGCGGCGCGCGGTCGGAGATGTCCGGGGAGCGATGGGCCGTCCGGCCATGATGGGATCATGACGAGCATCGGCAGGGGTGTGCTGGCCGCAGGGACCGCGCTGGTGCTGGCGATCGGGACCGGATGCGCGCGGGAATCGGGGTCCGCAGGGCTTCGGTTTACGGTTGCCGAGGGCCTGAACAGCAACGAATTCATCCGGGAGGGGCCGGTCGCGGCGCATCTGGTGTTGCGCTCGGGCCGGGACCCGCGGATGGTGGTGGCCTTCCCGGCCGGTGACAGCGGCGTCGGAGTATGGTTCGCGCCGCTGTCCGCCCCGGCCGCCTGGACCGTCACCGGTACGCCACAGCCGCGCCGGGAGAGCGATTCTCGCGGGCGGCCGCTGTACGGTATCGCGTTCGAGGCCACGATCGCGGCCCCGGAACTGGTACTGAACCAGGCGATCCTGTCCAGTGTCCGGGTGCTGCGCGATTTCGATCAGCACGGCACGGTTGCGCCGGAAGTCCTTGTCGCACCTACCGTTTCGGGCAATACGCTCGGCTGGGCGCGAGACCGCCTCGACGGCGCGCCTGGCTACCGCCTGACCATCACCGTGACCGACGGCAGTGTGCGACCGGGCGGCACGGCCCTGGCCGCGGGTGCCGACGGTCGCATCGGCCTGCGGATCTCCTCGCTGACCGGTGACACACCACTGACGCCCTTGCCGGGGAACGATCTGCTCAACGGCACGCAGCGCCGACTCGGCTCCGCGGAGAACACGCTCGCGTACCTGGGCTACCGGGAGAAGTTCCTCGCCGGCTCATGGCATTTCGACACCTACTTCGGCCGGGACACCCTCATCTCGCTAATGCTGCTCATGCCCGCGCTCGCACCCGCGGCAGTGGACGCCGGACTGGATTCGGTCCTGACCCGGCTGAGCCCGGACGGCCGGGTCGCCCACGAGGAGTCGGTATCGGAATACGCCGTCCTCCAGCATCGCCGCCAGGACGGGACCGCCAGTGCCGCACCGATCTACGACTACGCAATGATCGATGAGACCTATCTGCTAGCACCGGTGATCGCCGCCTATCTGCTCGACGACCGTGCCGGTTCGGCGCATGCCCGCGACTACTTCCGAGCCGATCCCCGTCGCGCGACCGATCTGGTCGGGAACCTGCGACGCGTCGTGGCGACGGCGGGCGCGTTCGCGCGGGATCCGCGGTACGCCAATCTGATCGGGCTGCCGCCCGGCCAGGCGGCGGGACAGTGGCGCGACAGCGCCGACGGCCTCGCGGGCGGGTGGTACCCGTACGACGTGAACTGCATACTCGTGCCCGCCGCGCTCGAGGCTGCCGCACGCTTGGCCGGAAGCGGGCTGCTCGATCCCGTACTCGGCGCCGCGGACCGGGCGGCGTTGGTCCAGGCCGCCGCCGACGCGACGATCTGGCGCTCCACGGCGGCCCGTCTGTTCTCGGTGACCATGGGCAATGCCGACGCCGTCCGTGCCGTCACGGCCTATGCCACCGAGGTCGGCGTCCGGCCCGACGACGCGCTCGCCGCGCTCGGCTCGAATCCCTTCTCTTTCAACGCCATTGCCCTGGACGCCGACGGCGGGCCGATCCCCGTAGTGCATTCGGACGAGGTCTTCGACCTGCTGTTCGGCGCACCCGCGCCCGAGGCGCTCGCGCGCGAGATCGCGATCATGGCCGCGCCGTTTCCGCTGGGCCTGACGACCGGTGCGGGCGTGCTCGTCGCGAACCCGGTCTTCGCCGATCCCGATGTGCGGCAGCGGTTCACCGCACACGACTACCACGGGACCGTCGCCTGGTCCTGGGTGCAGGCCGCCTTCGCCGCGGGTCTGAACCGCCAGCTCGCCCGGACGGACCTGCCCGGCGCCGTTCGTGATCAGCTGATCGTCGCGCGAAAAGCCCTGTGGCAGACGATCGATGCCGTCGCACCCATGCGGAATTCGGAACTGTGGAGCTGGATCTACCGCGACGGCGCCTACCAGCCGGTGGCCTTCGGCGCGGAAACCGCCGACGTGACCGAATCTGATGCCGCCCAGCTGTGGAGCACGGCCTACCTCGCCATCGCCCCGCCGTGATCGTCCCGGCACCCGGATGCCATCGGCGGCAAAGTGGTCACCACACGAAGGGATGAGTCGTGCGCGGGTGGCTGCCGTAGTGCTTCTTCAGGCGCTCGAGGTTGGCGGATTCCGTGTCGTCGGCGAGAGCTTATGCTGCGACGCCGAACTTGCGACAGGTTTGTTGGCGGATTTCTGGGCACGATCCGCGCACTCGCACCGCTAGCGGGTCAGTGCCCGGCCGCGTACTTGCCGGGACGAGCATGGCTGGGAAATTCGCGCGCCGACGATAGCGCCGACTCGCAACTGTCTGGCCTGGCTAAATCAACTAGTGTGGGGCTACCCGCTCGCGAGCGGAGGTTGGAATGCAAGCAAGTACATCATTTGCCAGTCGGGTGGTCACGGGACGGCACAATGGATGACATGTCAACGGGTGGCGGGGACGCCACTTGGGTGCCAGCGCAGGCGTTCGGCCGCTATCGGCTGCTGTCGCTGCTGGGGCAGGGCGGCATGGGCCAGGTGTGGCGGGCGCAGGATTCGCTGACCAACCGGGTGGTGGCGCTCAAGCTGTTGCCCGAGCGCTTCGCTGATGACGAGCAGCTGCGCGAGCGGTTCCGCCGGGAGTGCCGCGCGGTCGCGCAGTTGACCGAGCCGCATGTGATCCCCATCCACGACTTCGGCGATATCGATGGTCGGCTCTATCTGAATATGCGCTTGATCGAGGGCACCGACCTGCGCAGGGTGATCACGCGAGAAGGGGCCTTGTCGCCGTGGCGGGCAGTGGCGATCATCACACAGGTGGCCGGCGCGCTGCAGGCGGCCCACGACGCCGGGCTGGTCCACCGCGATGTCAAACCCACCAACATCCTGCTGGGGGCCGATGAGTTCGCCTACCTGATCGACTTCGGGATCGCCCACGCCGCCGACGACCGCACGCTGACCTCGACCGGCGAGACCATCGGCACCGTCGCCTACATGGCGCCGGAGGAGATCGCCGCGGAGGTCAAGGCCGATGCCCGAGTGGACGTGTACGCATTGACGTGCGTGCTGCACGAGTGCCTGACCGGCCACCCGCCGTTTGCGAGCACGTCGGGGATGCAGGGTGTGCTCGCCCATCACCTGCACACCCCGCCCCCGCGTCCGAGCAGTACTACACCCGAGGTACCGACTGCGTTCGATGCGGTCATCGCCAAGGGAATGGCCAAAGACCCCGGCGATCGTTACCAGACCGTGCGCGAGCTGGCCGCGGCGGCCTCGGCCGCGATGGGCGATTCCGCGGTCGGCTCCACCGGGGGCATGGCTGCGCGCCATGGGCGGCGAATCAGATTGTCGCCCAGGGCCGCCGGGCTGCTCGCCGCCGTGGTCGCGGTGGCGGTGGCGGCCGCCGTAGCTTTCTTCATCGGTGTCCAACGGGAATCAGGTGGCGGTGGCAACTCGCCCAAACCTATCGCCCCGGGCTACTCGTCACAGATTCCGCTGCCGTTTACCGGCGTCAGCCTGCCCACCGGTGTGGCGGTCGACAATGCGGGCAACGTATACGTCACCGACATGGGTAGCGATCGGGTGCTGAAATTGGCGGCGGGCGCGTCGACGCCGACCCCGCTGCCGTTCACCGGCCTGAAGAACCCCCAGGATGTGGCGGTCGACAATGCGGGCAACGTATACGTCAGCGACACGAGTAACGATCGGGTGCTGAAATTGGCGGCGGGCACGTCGACGCCGACCCCGCTGCCGTTCACCGGCCTGAAGGATCCCCATGGTGTGGCGGTCGACGGGGCGGGAGACATATACGTCGCCGACCGGGGTAATGATCGGGTGCTGAAATTGGCGCCGGGCGCGGCGGCGCCGACGACGCTGCCGTTGACGGGGCTCCAAGGTCCCGATGGTGTGGCGGTCGACCCGGCGGGCGACGTATACGTCACCGAATTGGGTAGCGAGCATGTGACGAGGCTGGCGGCGGGCGCGGCGGCACCGACCGTGTTGCCGTTTACCGGGCTAAAAGATCCCCAGGGTTTGGCGGTCGACCCGGCGGGAGACGTGTACGTCGTCGACTGGGGTAACAAATGGGTGGTGATGTTGGCGCCGGGCGCGTCGACGCCGACCCCGCTGCCGTTCACCGGCCTGAAGAATCCCCAGGGTGTGGCAGTCGACTCGGCGGGCGACATATACATCACCGATCTCGGCCAAGATCCGGTGGTGAAACTCCCGGCCGGCTGACCCCCGTTCCGCGTAATTCTGGGGTTCCGCAGATTTCTGGCGGCACCGATCAACAGGCGCGGTCAGTCGCGCTGCGCGCCCTCCGGCCAGACCACGGTCACAGGGATATCGCGCTCTCGCGCCACGGCGACCACATCGGCGGTCCCGCCGTAGCCGCGCGCCGGTTTGCCGTCCCACACCGCGAACAGCTCGTCGGCCGCGTCTAGCATCCGCACGCTGCCCGCCTGGTGCGCCTCAGAGGTCGACTCTTCGTAGTCGAGCGTGATCACGTCGAGCGCAGCGGCGAGCAGTTCGTCATAGGTGTGATGGTGGCTGGCGGGGAGACTGTCTCGGTATTGCCGCGCGGGCACAACGACAACAAGAGATCCGCCAGCGTCGAGCACCGCACGGGCGAACATCGTGTCGGCACCGTCAGCGATGCAACTGATTCCGATCAGCTCCGCACTGCCGCGCTCCGCTATCCGCGTCCGTAATGCCTTGTCCACCAATGATGTTGTGGCGTCCAGCAAGCCTCGATGTCCGGTGATCGCAATCCGCGTCATCGCCTGTCCCGTCTGTACAGAGTCACCAGGGCATCATCCAACGGGCGCGCCTCCACCGTGCACGGAGGCAGGCTGGCCCGGAATGATCGCGCGACCCGGGTGATTCGCTCGCTGTGCAACTCCAGACCGACTCGCAACGCCTCGGCCGCCAGCGTGCAACCCGCCTCGATGTCGCCGCTGCCCGCCAGAACATGCGCGTGCTCCACCTGTGCGAGTGCCCGCGATTTCTCCGCGCCGAGTGCAGGCCCAGCAGCCATGAACGCGGCTCGCGCTGCACGGTGATCGCCGAGTCGGCCGAGCGCGCTGGCTTGGTACCGGGCAGCCTTGGCACCGTCGAAGACGAATACCCACGGCCATTGCGCTTCGCCCCTTTGCCGGTTGGCGAGCCGTTCGGCACGCGCGAGCGCGGCAAGTGTGCCCTTGCGGTCGCCGGTAGCGGCGTACGCGACTGCAAGCAGGGATGACATCCACGCGGCTGCGCTATCGGGTGCGTCGTGCCCGAGTTGTGCTGAGGCGGTGTGCAGCAACGACAGTCCGGCGCGGCCGTCGCCAGTCTCGACTGCGTAATGCCCGAGGCTGGCGGTCATGTAGGCCACCAACAGCGGGTGATGGGTGCGCTCGGCGTAGCCGATGGCGTCGCTGTACCGCTGTCGCGCGGTCGCGTCGTCTCCTCGGTCGGCGGCGAGCCATGCAGCGAGCCCGGCCACTTCCGACAGGGTGCGGTAGCCGCTGGCGGTGCGCAACCGATCGTGCACGATGCCTGAGACAAGGCTCAGATGGGCCTCAACGGCTGGCCAGAGGCGATCGGACGGCACCGACGATTCCATGCGGCGATAGTTCGCGGTCGGCCCCGCCATCGTGTCGAGCAGTCCGGATTCGGTCGGTGCAGCATTCGTCAGCACTGCCGCGCCCACGACAAGCGTGCTCGTGAGGAATTGCTTTCGGTTCACGTCCTCGTCATCCACCGACTGCCGATGCCGGGTGAACCCGAGCTCGGCGTCTGTCGCAATGTTCAACACCGCACGCAGTGCAGCCCGGTAATGCTTTCTGGGCCACGTCGTTTCGCCTCGCTCCCATTTGCCGATGTGCCGTTCATCGACTGCGCCGCGCTTGTTCGTCGCACGGAATACGTGATCGTTGACGGCGTCGGCCAGTTCTTGGCGCGTCATCGAACGTCCCGGTGATCCAGGCGACTCCACACGCAACCGGGCCTCGATCAGCAGCTCGTTGCGCTCCGCCACGCCATTGAGCCTCTCTTCTGGACCTGGTCTCACCATAGTGGCTCATCGGTTGCGTACTAGCGCTTTTCCCACTGTCTTCCCATTGTCTTACCAACAGGACGCAGTCGATCACCTGCCCGAATCCGGCGAATGTAGAGCCAGGCCCGGCGCTACCGAAAACCTCTCCCAACAGCGCCAGGCCGCTCCAAACAACGACCCAGGGGGCAACGGATGGCGACAGGAACAGTCGCGCAGGCGGCAGTGCTGGATGTGCTTGAGCCCGGCGGAATGCTGACCGCCAGCCAGATCATGCGACAAACCCAACTCACGAGCTGGAGCACGCGGCGCACAATCGCTCAGCTGTCGGCCCGCGGATTGATCATGCCCACATTGCACCATGCGCGTTGGTCGATCACGCCGCGCGGACGCGCCGAACTGACCGGCACGAAAGAGCAGTGATGCGGGCACAGCCGACAGCATTCGCCTGGATCGATCCCGCTGTGACGACTGCGTCCGACTGGGACCATGCCCAAGTCCGGAGACTAGCGCGGCAACTCGGCTTCGTCCTGGTTTGGCCGCCGGAAATCACGCTGCTGCCGCTGGTCGATCAGGTTCGGGCGGCGGACGTGGATGCGGTGATCTCACCGTCTCCGGAGCACTTGGACGTGATCACGCTCCACGCGGTCATGTGCATCGCCGATGTTGAAACTGCCTGCCCGAGAATATCTTTTGCCCGTTGGGCTGCGATGTTTTCCGGGCGGCTCGGATGAGCAGCTGGACATTGTTCGGGCTGACAGTGGCGGTCGGCCTGCCGCTGGCGGTAATTCTGGGGACGGTGTTCTGGCCCACCCAGATTCCGAAAGACAAGTCGGTGGACGGGATTCGGCAGCGCATCGAGGACGAAGACAGCGACCGAGGTCGCGGCCCCAGCTGAATCGCCACAGAGAAATGGATCTGGTTGTGTTTCCGTTCGCTGTCGAACATCTCGGCCGTAAGCGCGGCATCGTTGGGGCGAGGCTGCCTAAGCGCGGGAAGCCCGACACCTCCAACCTGCTGAACTGTCACCGAAACGTAAGCAAGACAGGGAGATACGAACCATGCCAAAACCGGAAGCCTCCGACGCCCGCACCCGCCGCGCCGACCGATCGACAGGCGCACCGCCGCCGAAGGCACCGTGACCTATGCATTCCAGGTGGACTTAGGGCTCGAGCCGGATGGCAGGCGAGGTCGGCAGCGGTTCACCTATCCGACCAAGAAACAGGCACGCGCCGAATACCGCCGCATCACAACAGAAGTCGCGAACCGACTGTGCAGGAGCGGACCGCGAGGTCAGTTCGAGGTACGGAGATGACCACGTCGTGGCCTTGTCGCTACAAGAAGCGGCACCAGCGCTAATCGAGGCGGTAGCGAGGACCGATGAGCGCTTGTCGAGCGGTGCGTCTAGGTGTGGTATCTCGTGAGGCCGGACTCGAACCGCGGGCACCGCGTGGTGGATGCGCGCTGATCTGCCGATGTGACCCGCCTCGGCGTGTGAGCGCGGTTAAACGCACCGTCTATGCTGGTCCGATCCTCTGCGGCGTCTGTCAGAATGCGTTTCATGTCCCACCTGTCGATGAAGGTGGGTTGAGGGCAATGCATCAACAACAGGACTCCGCCGAGACCGGGCACATTGCGGGAGTGCTGTCCACTGCGATCGAGCACATGTGGAACCAGATCAGGCGACGCCACATCGACATCCGGGAGATGGTGATCACGCTCGCGTCGGGATCGACCGGCACGTACGGCGAAATTCGCGCCGAGCCGGTGGCGTCGAAGTAGCCAGTGGCTTCCCGAGTTGTTCCTCGGCACCGAAACACTGAGTGCCGGACCTCGCCATATGCTCGGTGTACTGCTGCACGAGGCGGCACACAGCCCGGTCTGGAACCGCGGCATCCGCGACACTGGCCGGCGCGCCCACCAATACCACAACAAGCGATACAAGCAGCTCGCCGAAGAACTTGGCCTGACAGTCCGCCGGCATCCGACCTGCGGCTGGTCGATCAGCAGCGTTCCAGACCAGACCGTCAACCGTTACCAGGGTGAAATCGCGGTTCTGGCAGCAGCAATCACAGCGCATCGACAGCTCGAACCCTCGGTCATCCGGCCGGGAGACGAGAACATTCGCCCTCGGCGAGGACAGCGGCAATCGTGACCGCAACGGCCGCCCGCTGATCTGTGGCTGTCTTGCAGCCCGCCGCATCCGTGCCCACAAAACGATCGCGGGCAGACCGATCCTGTGCGGCGTATGCCGAGGGCCGTTCACCTCACCCGGATCACGGCTGATCCTTGGCTGTACGTCGCCACACCGAGGTCATACCGCCGTGTGAACGCGGTCGAGTGGACCGGTGACCCGACCTTCTCGATGAAACCTTCTTTACGCAGCCGCAGAAGCATCGGCCCGAACCGGCGGGGCTCGGACAACTCTGGCCATCCGTTGGCGCGCATCGCGTTGTGCACGTGCGCATTGATGAACTCTGTCTGCACCGGCAACTCGAGGATGAACTTCTCGGCTGCCGCGAGATATTCGTCTGGATCGGACACGGTTGTCGGCTCTGCTTTCTCAGTCATCCCGATACCTCGATCCACTCATACCTCTGCCGCGAAATCGCCAGCAGTCATAGCCGCCCTCAATAACAGTTTGGCGGCCTTCGCGCGTTTTCACGGCGCATTCGATCGTTGACCTGCCACTCCATGTTTGGGCTCGAATCCCGTTGTGAACGGTGAGAATTCGTCGTCGCTAGTGGCGCACTCCGAATCTGCATGTAATGGCCGAAGCTACCTCGTCTTTCAAGCCACGTGTCCACGAGATTGGGGTGTTGCCCTCGTACGGCATCCTGAGCCAGCAGCCATACAGCGTGGTTGAGATGAGACTGGCGCGTGAGTCACGATCTTCGCATGACGTTGACACAGCCATGGGCGACTGTTATCGCAGCCGGGATGGCGGTGATCGCCGCAGTGATTGCGCTGTGTGGTGTGCTGCTTACCCGCCTTCAAAGCGAAAAGCAGTTCAGGCGATCTCATGCACTGGAGCACACTCGGTCGCTGCGCGAGCGCTACACGACTTGCGCCGAGCAGCTCGACGGCGGCCACACAATGATCCAGCAGGCCGGCGCCCGTGCACTCGCCCACCTGGCTGACGACTGGCATGCCTTTGGAAACGACGACGAGCGTCAGATATGTATAGATCTTCTCTGTGGCTGTCTGCGAGAACTCGACAGCCAACAAGCAGCGGCCGAGCCACCGACAGAACCAGCGTCGTCCGAGAGGACGGAGGTGCGGCCCTATCACGGAGTACGTGCGACGATCATCACTATCATCCGGCAGCGCACGCTGCGCGGTAACCGAGATTCGTCGAGTTGGCGCTCCTGCCGATTCGATCTCGCTGGCGTCGACCTGAGCGGCGCGGACCTGAGCGGCGCCGACCTGAGCGGCGCCAACCTCTGCAAAGCGCAGCTCGCCGGTGCAAAGCTCGCCGGTGTAGATCTCACCGGCGCTGACCTCCATAGTGCTGAGCTCCGCGACGCGGACCTCAGTAGCGCTGTATTTCACCAAACGAATCTCTGCAGCGCCAGGCTTGTTGGCGCTGACCTCACCCGCGCCCATCTTGCTGGCGCAATCCTCACCGGGGCCCGGCTGCGCGGCGTGACCCTTACCGGCACCAACCTCCGCAGCGTCGACCTCAGCGGCGCCGTCCTCGTTGGCGCTGACCTCAGTGGCTTCGACCTTCAATCCGCCAAACTCAGGGGGGCCGACCTTAGTAGCGTCGACCTGACTGGCGCCGACCTGAGGCGCGCCGATCTCACCGGCGTAGACCTCACTAGGGCCAACCTCAGCGGCGTCAACCTCATCGCGGCCGATCTCACCGGCGCCGACCTTAGGAACGCGAAGCTCGTAGGCGCGGGCCTCAGTGGCTTCCAACCCACCAAACTCATACGCGCCAACCTCGCCAACGCCGATCTCACCGGCGTCAATCTGTCCTATGTCGATCTCACCGGCGCCAGCCTCCTCCGCGCGACGCTCCGCGAGGCCAAACTCATACGCGCTTGCCTTCACGGCGCCATCCTCACCGGTGCCGAGCTAATCGACGCCGATCTCACCGACGCCGATCTCACCAACGCCAAGTTGGCCAAAGTCCCGCTGAATCACCCGACCCTCGACATTCGCCTCGGCTTCGCCGGCGACCCTGATCTCCCCAATGCCGACCTCACCGGTGCGAAACTCATCCGCGCTTGCCTGCATGGCGCCATCCTCTACGGCGCCCAACTCATCCACGCCGATCTGACCGACGCCGATCTCAGCGGCATCCATTTCACCGATGCAGACTTCACTACCGCCGACGACATTGCACTGGCACCCGAGTAGCGCTGGCCACGGCAGCTGATAGCAGAGGCGCTCAGCCGTCAGGGATGCGAGACCAGGGGCAGATGCCAACTGGTTCCGTGCCAGAAATGCTCGGTTGGGTGGCGCGCCGCGTGCGCCCTCTCAGGAGGGCGGAACGGGGAAAACGGATCTCAACGACCGGTCGAGGCTATCGCGCTCATGCTGTCGGGCCGATGTCGAAGACGACGACCTTGATGTGTTTGTTCGAGAGATGACGCTGCGCTTGCACGCGCAGCTCCTCGGCCAGTGCATCCGGGTCCGGATGCTTCTTGTGCCATGACGAGGGCCTCAGTTCGCAAGCGGTCCAGTAGACGATGTAGATGCCGTGCGTGAGAGCGGCAGGTTCCATGTACCGGCCGACGAGTTGATCATCGATCGCGGTCAGCAGTTCGTCGTTGTTGACCCGCTTGGCTTCAAAGATCACCCGTCCAAGGTCAACGCCTCCGGAAGTGGCCGTGATGTCGATGCGGGTGCCAACGCCAGCGGCTTTGGGGCGGGTCACCTGTATCTCTCGATCGACGACGACGTGAGGCCGGAGCCGCAGGCGAAGCTGCTCCGCCAACCAATCGGAGATGGTGTCCTCGCCCTTCGGCTTGGCGCCCTTGGCGCCGGGTTCGCCGTCCCACAGGCTTCGAAAGGTAGCGCGCCCGCGGACGTCTTGTTGGATCTGATCGAGCTGTTCGAGCAGAACTGTGAGTAATCCGGCGCTGTTGCGGATCAGCCGGGCGTCCCCACGGGCGAGCAACTTCATGAGCGTGTCCGGCTGCAAGGGCCGCCAGTATGCCAGCGCCTCACGCATGCGCGCCTGCTGCAACAAGTGCCGGATCTGCTCGAGGTCTGCTACCGGACGGCCGTGCCCGAGGGCGGCCAGGTGAGAGGTCATGCCGCGACCGGCCATCGACTGCAGTAGACCCGTGCACAGCTGGCGAGCCGCCGGGGTGCGCTTAGTGGAGTCGTCGCTTTGTGCAGGATCCTCAGCGAAGGACAGCTCGTCGAGCAGTATGCCGGTCAGCGCGGCGAGTGAGGTGTCGGACAAACGTTCGGGATCGAGGTTGCCCAGACGCTCCACAGGGCCGAGCCGACCTTGCACGATCCACTCCGCCACCAGTTCGTCCGGTGCTAGCCTCGCAAGCGCGGTGAAGACCGCGGGAGGAATGACGTCTTCGTTCATCGCTGTCCGGGCGACGTCGAGCGCGATGTCAGGAGCGTGCTTGATGAGCACACTGATGGCCTCGTCGCGGCGGGCCACAGAGTTGTCGGCGTCACGCGCCACCTGCTGGACCACGGCCAGCAGGCGGCTGTCAGAGAAGTCGGCGAACGGGTGGTGTGCAAACGACGTGACGGCGGCCTGCTGCACCTGCTCGCGCAGCGCTTCATCGAGCGCGTCGTGCCCTGCCTCCGGCGCTGCGTCGCGGATCCACCGCTGCATTCTGTCCCCGCCCATGAAGGTCGGCATCCAGGTGATCACCTTGGCCCACGAAGCCCACGCAATGGGCTCGACGTCGGCCAGCAGGTCCGGACGGTGTGCAGCCAGGGTCGCGAGCAGGAACACTGCAGCCCAGTCAGGCATCACGTCATCAAGTGGCCACTGGTCCCTGCCCAGCCAGCGACCGAGGTCAGGCTGCCTGGCATGGAGGTAGACCAGCCCGATTCGCAGGAATTCCTCCTGCTCCTCGTAAGGCATCGTGGACCACATCGGCGTGCTCGTCAGGTCCCAGACGGAAAAAATCCCTGGGTGAGGGCTCGTCGGGTCACCGGCGAGCGCGACCACGGCATGCCACCAGTCGTCGACGTCCTCGCGTGCGCAAGCGAGGGCATCGCGCAGCAGTCGTGATTCGAGCGCCGTCGGGAAACGTCTCTTGTTGTTTCTGGTGCGGGCGGCCAGCCAGTGGGGGCGCGAGGAGATCTCTTGATGTCCGTGGAAGGCCGCGAGCACTTCATATGCCGGATGGTCCTCGTCTGTGTCAAGAATGCGCTCGGCCGACTCGGCGTCGGTCACTTTCCAGGCCAGGTGGCTCAACGCCGCTCGAGCAGGCCCGAGCGCCTCGGGTGGGGCGGTGCGTATCCAGTCGATCAGCCACCCGATGTCTTCCGGCGTGAGTATGCGCAGGTCGAGGACCGTGACGAAGGCGTGCTCGTGAGCCGTCAGCGCTGCGGTGGCCATGGCACGGCGTATTGCGGGCTCGTCGTTTGTCTGCCATGGGAGAGCTTCGCCGCGGAACGTCCGCTGCCGCGAGAGTCGCTCGCTGCCCAGCGCTGCGCCGATCACTGCAGCACTCGCCGGATCCCTCATCTTCCATGCGCGCCGCAGAAGCCCGCCGATCAGACGGTCGAAGACGTCGTCACCGCGCTCGGGTCGGCGGCGCAACGCGTCGGCCAACGTAGAGAGGACATCCTCACCGGGAACGAGCGAGGGCAGCTCGCCGAGTAACCGGTAGTAGTCACCGATGTAGTTCGGTGTGCGTCTGGGCCTCAACGCGACTCGGATGGATGCGAAGTCCACGGCGTCAGGCAGCATCGCTCGCAGAGCCGCTGCGAGGATCTCGTCGTCGGGGTCCGCCTCGGAACCCAGATCCAGCAGCGGCGCCAACTCAGCCATCCGGTCTCGCGGCGCGACTTCGGCAAAGGCCTTTATCGCTTCGGCTCGCATAGGGGCGGGCCAGGACGACGAGACGGCGATCTCGAGTAGGTCGTCGGCGGCCTCGATCACGGCGCACTGGCGCGCGATGCGGCAGATCCAGAAGACGACCCAATGATTCGATGCGCCCTCCGCGGCGGCGCGGAGCTGGGTAGCCAGCCCGGGATGGGACAGAACGGAGGTGTCGGCGCGCCACCCCTCGTCGATCGTGCCGGCTGCAGCTCCATACAGCAGTGCGTCGACGACATACTTGCGAACCTGGTCGTCGACCAGTTCCAGTCCAGCCGTGCTCAACAATTGTTTGGCGTTGTCCGCGATCAGCGCGTTAGGAACCGGCGAGCCTGAAGCCAGGAGCCAGCCCAGCACCTCATTCATCGGTCCGGGAACCAGTCCGTTGACGTCGGCGCCCAGAACCGAGACGAGCCGCTGTCCGGCCACGCTACGGCGGGCGAGATACGCCGCCGCAAGGAACTCCGCGTAGGACTGGTGGACAAAGGCCACGGTGCCTTGCCCGGCCGCCGCAAACAGAGCGGTGCCGAGCACCTCGCGAATATCGTCGACGTTTAGCAAGGACCCGGACAGGTCCGGTTCGGTCTGAGTCGGTACCGAGGTCACCGCGAGCACGGACGCGTCGAGGCCACCGCCGGGCGCGGGCTGCGCCCCTGTGGGGCGTGGCGTGACAGGACGGAGCGCGAAGGTACCCACTCCGCAGAACATCGATATCGCCGCCAGCCGCTCGGTGATCAGAAGGCGGCGGTGGTCATCGACCGTTCCGGGTAGACGGGTAGTGCTGGTCTCGGTCAGCATGCCGGTGACGGCATGTCGCATGGCCTCCGATCGGCTCGCAGGCATTTGGCCCGACATGCGCCAGTGATCCAGCAGGTTCAAGGCGTGCAGTGGGTGGGCGAGCAGACGCGTGAGACGGGCGTGCTCGACCGCCGCCAGGAATTGGTCGGTGTCGGTGCCAGCTATCTCCCGGATCTCTGCCAGGCTCAGAGGAAGAAGCTCGAGCTCCTTGAAGCCGGGCAGGGCTGTACGCAACCCGTCTGCCAGGTCGACCGTCCATGAAGCGGGTCTGCAAGCGAACCGCCATGCCATGCGGTTGGATCCGGGACGGCTCAGGAGCTTGACCAGCACGTATCCAATGTTGGAGTCGACCTGGAGCGCCTCATCGACAGCGTCGACGAAAACGGTTCTTCCAGACGGGTCGGACGGCGAGGACTCGCTCGAAGACAGGGTGCCGAGCAACTCGGTGAGAGATCGTTGGCCGTCCAGCCGAAGGTCGATCGAGATACTGCTAGGCTCGCAGCGCTTCAGGTCCTCGACCAGCGTGGTCTTGCCGGCTCCGCCCGGCGCGAGCAATACGTAGGAGTTGCAGGCACCGATTAGATCCTCGGCCCGTCGAGGGAGGACACCTGGGTACCAGTCGCGGCTCAGCGTCGCGGAGTCAAGGAGTCCATGCTCGGTGCGCGGGATATTGCTCTTCACCGGTGCCACCCATCGGGCCACCGTCTGGCGCTGGGGCGGCGGCTCGCCTGTCGCCCCGTCCTGGAGTGGCAAGGGTTCTTCGGGACGCGTCATGACACTTGCAGCATAGGTCTCGGGAGGCGTGCCCCACGTTTGCCCCATGAATCGAACTGCACGAGCCAGGCTGCCCCATGAAAAACAAGGTCTATCTCGGTGTTCTTTGTGGGCGCAGAGGGGTTCGAACCCCCGACCGCTGGTGTGTAAAACCAGAGCTCTACCACTGAGCTATACGCCCGGGATCCGTCGGTGGGTTACCGACGGGCCGGTCTAGGACTCTAGCGCGGCGAGCGCTTTCTCCCAAGCCGCCTGGTCACGGGGCTCGCCGGGGCCGTTCATTTCGGCGAAACGGATGACGCCGTCGCGGTCTACGACGAAAGTGCCGCGGTTGGGGTAGCCGGACTTTTCGTTGAAGACGCCGTAGGACTGGGCGACGGCGCCGTGCGGCCAGAAGTCGGACAGCAGCGGGAAGATGTAGCCCTGTTCGGCGGCCCAGATCTTGTGGGTGGGCGGCGGGCCGACCGAGATGGCGAGTATCTCCGCGTCGTCGTTCTGGAACTTGGGCAGCTCATCGCGCACCTTGCACAGCTCGCCCTGGCAGATCCCGGTGAAGGCGAGCGGATAGAACACAAGCAGCACGTTCTTCTTGCCGCGGTAGTCCGAGAGCGTGACGTCCTGGTTGTTCTGGTCCCTGAGCGTGAAATCCGGCGCGACAGTGCCGATTTCCAGCGGGCCAACCTCGAGTGGCATCACTGATCCTCCATCGTGTCGGGCTGCACCGGGCGGTGGGAACACCGCCCGGCGAAACCATAGCGAAGCGGTCAGCGCTGTTTCGAGGGTGCCTTGGGCTGCACGAGGCGGCTGCCGGACCAGGCACCGAGGCTGATCGCCGACGTTTGCGTCAGACCCGCGGTGGGCGCCGCTTCGGCGATATCGCTCGGATCGACATGACCAGGTTGCCCGGTTTTGGGGGTGAGTACCCAGATGAAGCCTTCGTCGGCCAGCGGGCTGATGACTTCCATCAGCTCATCCGCCAGATCGCCGTCGCCTTCACGCCACCACAGCAGTACGGCGTCGACGACCTCATCGGAGTCTTCGTCGACCATCTCCCCGCCGCTGGCCTCTTCGACGTCGGCTCGCAGGTCGTCGTCGGTGTCCTCGTCCCAGCCCAGCTCCTGGACAACCATGCCGTGTGTAATGCCAAGCTTCTGAGCGTAATTCTGCGCGTCCGCCGCGGCGACCACGGTGGTGTCCTCCTCAACTCCAGACAATAGTTAGTTGCAAGCGAACATGGTTATCGCCTCGAGCGCAAGCTGATCGGAGGAAATACCCACGGAATGTCGCATGACAACCTCGTGCCATCGACCGATTATCGCCACC
The DNA here is from genome assembly GCF_053602975.1 of Nocardia sp. NPDC004278. Taxonomy (NCBI): domain Bacteria; kingdom Bacillati; phylum Actinomycetota; class Actinomycetes; order Mycobacteriales; family Nocardiaceae; genus Nocardia; species Nocardia sp. NPDC004278. The sequence goes on along the minus strand of NZ_JBSGEQ010000014.1, from coordinate 126,331 downwards.
CGCACTCGGTTCGTGGGATGAATCAGCGTTTCGGGCATGCGTCCTTGACCGCATTGCGTGCGTCGTTGACCCGTTTGCTGGCGTCGTTGAGCGCGCCGACCGGCGCGGTGTAGGTCATTTTGCGGGTTTCGGCGGCCAGCTGCCGGGCGGCGGCGACGTATTCGGTGAATTTCGCCTGCAGGTCGGCCGGTAGCGCGCCGTTGGCGTTGTTCACGCCGGTCTCGACCTTGGTTGCGGCGTCCTCGAGCGTCTTGGCGGCGGTATCGCGCTTGGCGTTGTAGTCCGGCGCGTTCGCATCATGGGCATCTATGAACTCGTTGTACTTCGAGACGCCGACGCCGGTAGTTGTGGGGAATTGACCACAGTTGTCGCTGATCGCCTGTGCCTGTGCCGCGGCCTTGCGCGAGGAGGTGGCCGCCGCGGAGGACGAGGCCGCCTCGGTCTTGTAGGCGGCTAGTTCCGAGGCATTCGGATTGGCAACGCCGTCAACGTGTTTCGCACACCCGGCGACGGTAAGGCCGATCACGACCGCCGCTGCCGCGCACACCGCTCCGAACCCGCGTGGGTCCAGCACCTTCATCGTCCTCCCGGCTCCTCTTTATTGTCGGCGGTACTCGACTCACGTTCCCTGCGGAACCGTACTGTAGATGCCCCTGACATGATGACCTGGGCCACATCTTCCGCAAGGATGGAGGTGCGCCCGAACCTAACGTAGACGGGTGGTCCGCCAACCAAGCGTGCCCATCCGGGGAAACAGACGCCCATCAGCTTGTTCACCCCTGTACGAGGAGCAGATTTGACCGACCTGATCCACTCTTCCGCACCAGCGAAATCCGCTGGTGACAACTCCGCGCCCGGCGATCCGAACGGATCGCACGTGCCGCCGACCGGCGGGCGGGTGCGGGTGATCCGCGAAGGGGTGGCGTCCTACCTACCGGACATCGACCCGGAGGAAACCTCCGAATGGCTCGAATCGTTCGATGACATGCTCGACCGGGAAGGTCCGGGCCGCGCGCGTTACCTCATGCTCCGGCTGTTGGAACGCGCCGGTGAGCGTAGGGTCGCCATTCCATCCCTGACCTCCACCGACTACGTCAACACCATTCCCACCGAGAACGAGCCGTGGTTCCCCGGCGACGAGGAGGTGGAGCGACGCTTCCGGGCCTGGATTCGCTGGAATGCGGCGATCATGGTGCATCGGGCGCAGCGTCCCGGAATCGGTGTCGGCGGTCACATCTCGACGTACGCGTCCTCGGCGGCGCTCTACGAGGTCGGCTTCAACCACTTCTTCCGCGGCAAGGACCACTCCGGTGGCGGCGATTCGATCTTCATCCAGGGGCACGCCTCGCCGGGCATCTATGCCCGCGCGTTCCTCGAGGGCCGGTTGAGCACCGACCGGATGGACGGCTTCCGGCAGGAGTACAGCCACGGCGGTCCGGGGCACGGCCTGCCGTCGTACCCGCATCCGCGGCTGCTGAACGACTTCTGGGAGTTCCCGACGGTGTCCATGGGCCTGGGCCCGATGAATGCCATCTATCAGGCGCGGTTCAACCACTACCTGCACGACCGCGGCATCAAGGACACCTCCGATCAGCACGTCTGGGCCTTCCTCGGCGACGGCGAGATGGACGAGCCGGAGTCGCGTGGACTGATCCAGGTGGCGGCGAACGAGGGTCTGGACAATCTCACCTTCGTCATCAACTGCAACCTGCAGCGTCTCGACGGGCCGGTGCGCGGCAACGGCAAGATCATCCAGGAACTGGAGTCGTTCTTCCGCGGCGCGGGTTGGAACGTCATCAAGGTCATCTGGGGTCGCGAGTGGGACGCGCTGCTCGGCGCCGACCGCGACGGCGCGCTGGTGAATCTGATGAACAGCACCCCCGACGGCGACTACCAGACCTACAAGGCCAATGACGGCGCCTACGTCCGTGACCATTTCTTCGGCCGTGACCCGCGGACCAAGGCGCTGGTGCAGGACCTCTCGGATCAGGACATCTGGAACCTCAAGCGCGGCGGTCACGACTACCGCAAGGTCTACGCCGCCTACGCGGCCGCGATGGCGCACAAGGGTCAGCCGACGGTGATCCTGGCCAAGACCATCAAGGGCTACACCCTCGGCAAGCATTTCGAGGGCCGCAATGCCACGCATCAGATGAAGAAGCTGACCCTGCAGGACCTCAAGGACTTCCGTGACCTGCAGCGGATTCCGATCTCCGACGCCGAACTGGAGAAGGATCCGTATCTGCCCCCGTACTACCACCCGGGTATGCAGGCGCGTGAGATCCAGTACATGCTCGATCGTCGCAAGGCGCTCGGCGGGTTCCTGCCCGAACGGCGCGCGGCGGCTAAGCCGCTGCAACTGCCGGGCGACGAGGCGTACCGGTCGGTGCGCAAGGGTTCCGGCAAGCAGAACGTGGCCACCACCATGGCCCTGGTTCGGCTCATGAAGGAGCTGTTGCGGGACAAGGAGATCGGCAAGCGGATCGTGCCGATCATTCCGGACGAGGCCCGCACCTTCGGTATGGACTCGTGGTTCCCTTCGTTGAAGATCTACAACCGCAACGGGCAGTTGTACACCTCCGTCGACGCGGAATTGATGCTTGCCTACAAAGAGAGTGCTGTCGGGCAGATTCTGCACGAGGGCATCAACGAGGCCGGTTCGACCGCGTCGTTCACCGCGGCGGGCACTTCCTACGCCACTCATGGCGAGCCGATGATCCCGCTGTACATCTTCTACTCGATGTTCGGCTTCCAGCGCACCGGCGATGGATTGTGGGCTGCCGCGGATCAATTGGCGCGCGGTTTCGTACTCGGCGCAACCGCCGGGCGAACCACGCTGACCGGTGAGGGTCTGCAGCACAACGACGGCCACTCGCTGCTGCTCGCCTCCACCAATCCGGCCGTGGTCACCTACGATCCCGCGTTCTCCTTCGAGATCGCGCACATCGTGCGGGACGGCCTGCGCCGGATGTACGGCGGCGGCACCCCGCAGCCCGGTCCCGGCGCACTGCCCGGTACGCATCCGCACGGGTCCGCGGGCGAGTTCGGCGGCGAGGACATCTTCTACTACATCACCCTCTACAACGAGCCGTATGTACAGCCCGCCGAGCCCGACGATCTCGATATCGCCGGACTGCTCAAGGGCATCTACCTGTACAAGCGCGGCGGCGAGGGCAGTGTGCGCGCGCAGATCCTGGTCTCGGGCGTCACGGTGCCCGACGGCGTGCGGGCCCAGGCGCTGCTCGCCGAGGAGTGGGGCGTGCAGGCCGATGTCTGGTCGGTGACCTCATGGGGTGAGCTCCGCAAGGAGGCCCTCGACAAGGAGATCGCCCAGCTGCGCAATCCGGGCACCGACGCCGGGGTCCCGTATGTCACCCAGGCACTGGCCGGGGTCGATGGTCCGTACGTGGCCGCGACGGACTGGATGCGTGGGGTGCCGGACCAGGTCCGCAAGTGGGTTCCCGGCGACTTCACCACGCTCGGCACGGACGGTTTCGGTTTCTCCGATACCCGTCCCGCCGCGCGCCGGGTCTACAACGTCGATGCGCAATCGATCGTGGTCGCCGCGCTGGCCGCACTGGCACGGACCGGCAAGATCGATCCCGCGAAGGCCACCGAGGCCGCGGTCAAGTACCGCATCGATGATGTCGACGCCGCGCCGAAGTCGGCTCCCGGCACCGAAGATGAACTCGCATAGCGGACGATTGGATGGTGGAACGTAAACCGCCGCGGCCGCGTCGGATCTCCGAAGGCTCCTCCGAGCACGAGGTGTATCTGCCGACGGGCGCACTCTCACCGAACCGGCAAACCCGTGACCCGCTTCCGGACACGCTGCTCAAACGCGTGAAGCAGTTTTCCGGACGCCTCTCCACCGAGGCGGTCGGGTCCATGCAGGATCGGTTGCCGTTCTTCGCCGATCTGGACGCCGCGCAGCGCGCTGGCGTGCAGATGCTGGTGCAGACCGCGGTGGTGAACTTCCTGGAATGGCTGCAGGACCCGGAAAGCGATATCCGGTTCAGCCTGGATGCCTTCCAAGTGATTCCGCAGGATCTGGCGCGGCGGCTGACGCTGCGCCAGACCGTGGATATGGTCCGCGTGGCCATGGAGTTCTTCGAACAATGGCTGCCCGCGCTCGCGCGCAATGACCGGCAGCTGGTCGCGCTCACCGAGGCGGTGCTGCGATACGGGCGTGAGCTCGGCTTCGCGGCCGCCTCGGTGTACGCGAGCGCTGCGGAATCGCGTGGCGCGTGGGATACCAGACTGGAGGCGCTCGTCGTCGATGCCGTGGTGCGCGGCGATTCCGGTCCGGACATGCTCTCGCGGGCCGCGACATTGAACTGGGACGCCACCGCACCGGCGACGGTGCTGGTCGGCACCCCGCCGGGGGATCAGGGCGTATCGATGGTCGGTTCGGTGCACACCATCGCGGCGCGGCACGGCCGCGCGGCGCTGGCCGTCGTCCAGGGCTCGCGACTGGTCATGGTGGTCAGCGGAAATCTCGGCGATACCTCTTATGCCTCACCATTTCTCGCGGATCTGCTGGCCGAGGTGTTCTCCGACGGTCCGGTGGTGATCGGCCCGACCATGCGGACTCTCGGCGCGGCACATGCCAGCGCGGTGGAGGCGCTGGCCGGAATGGAGGCGGTGGTCGGCTGGCGCGGGGCCCCGCGGCCGGTGCATGCGGCGGAATTGCTGCCCGAGCGCGCACTGCTGGGCGATCGAGCTGCGATCGACGCGTTGAACGAGTATCTTGTCCTTCCGTTGGCCGCCGCGGGTTCCTCGCTGGCGGACACACTCGAGGCCTATCTGGACGGCGGTGGCGCTGTCGAGACGTGTGCCCGGCAGCTGTACGTTCATCCAAATACGGTCCGCTATCGCCTCAAACGGATAGCCGAGATCACGGGCCGCGATCCGATGAATCCGAGGGATGCGTATGTACTCCGGATCGCTGCAACAGTGGGTCGTTTGACACGAACCCGTAACGAACCGTCAACACCTGTCCCAGAAGTCACTCAATACTCGACGGGTAACGAAGGGCTGTAACGGATTCGGCGAACCGGTCGATCGGGACACGCCACATGGGATTTTGTGGGACCCCCACAAAAGCGAGCAAAAAGGTTCATTCGCGTCGACATCTCGTGCGGCGCACCTCACAGTGTTCTCTTAGAGGTGTGATCGCGTTGTTCGCCCCTGGACAGGGGTCCCAGACACCCGGCATGCTCGCGCCTTGGCTCGACCTTCCAGGCGCGCCCGATCGCCTCGCCATCTGGTCCAAGGCCTCCGGCCTGGATCTGCTCCGTCTCGGCACCACCGCGACGGCTGAGGAGATCACCGACACCGCCGTGACCCAACCACTCGTCGTGGCCGCGGCCCTGCTGGCCTATGCCGAAATCGAGCCGGAGTCGCTTCCGGCGGCTACCATCGTTGCCGGACATTCGGTCGGTGAGCTCGCCGCCGCCGCGGTCGCCGGAGTCATCTCCGCCGACGAAGCGGTGACCTTGGCCGCCATCCGCGGTGCGGAAATGGCCAAGGCGTGCGCGCTGGAACCGACCGGCATGTCAGCGGTGCTCGGTGGCGATGAGGCCGCCGTGCTCGCGCGGCTCGAAGAACTCGACCTGGTCCCGGCCAACCGCAACGCAGCGGGGCAGATCGTGGCCGCCGGACGTTTGACCGCCCTGGCGGAACTCGCCGCTGACCCGCCCGAGAAGGCGCGGGTGCGTGCGCTGCCCGTCGCGGGGGCGTTTCACACCGCGTTCATGGCCCCGGCTCAGGACGCTGTGACGGATGCCATAGCCAAGATCACGCCGAACGAGCCGACCCGGACCCTGCTTTCGAACTTCGATGGCAAGCCGGTCGCCTCGGGTGCCGATGCGGTCGCTAAGCTCGCGGCGCAGGTCACCCGGCCCGTCCGGTGGGATCTGTGCACCGAAACCGTGCGACAGGCGGCGGTTTCAGCCGTGGCGGAGCTGCCACCGGCGGGCACGCTCGTCGGTATCGCAAAACGGGAGATGAAGGGCACGCCAACCATGGCCCTGAAGACCCCCGAAGACCTCCCCGCGTTGGCCGGGCTCAGTACTTCCGGCTAGCTTTCCCCCGGCGATTGTGTAACCAAATGCACGATCGTGACCGAGCAGGCGGTAACCATCGGCCCGCTCGATTCGAAAAACAACAGTGAAGCCCTACAAAGTAGATAAGAAGGGAGCCACGAAGTGGCCGCTCTGACCCAGGAACAAATCGTCGAGGAACTCGGCAAGATCATCGAAGAGGTGACCGGTATCGAGCCCTCCGAAGTGACGATCGAGAAGTCCTTCGTCGATGACCTGGACATCGACTCGCTGTCCATGGTCGAGATCGCGGTTCAGACCGAGGACAAGTACGGCGTAAAGATCCCGGACGAGGATCTGGCCAGCCTGAAGACGGTCGGCGACGCTGTCGCCTACATCCAGAAGCTCGAGGCCGAGAACGCTGACGCGGCCGCGGAGCTCAAGGCCAAGTTCGACGCCGAGTAGGGCCGACACTGTGACCACTCCTTCCACCTTGAACGGGAACTTCCCCAACGTCGTCGTTACAAGCCTGGCGGCGACCACGTCGATCGCTGGTGATGTCGATGCGACGTGGAAGGGACTCCTCAACGGCGAGAGCGGCATCGACGTTCTCGAGGATTCCTTCGTCGAGGAGTACGACCTTCCGGTCCGCATCGGCGGTCACCTGAAGGTTCGACCCGACACCCTGCTGAGCCGTGTCGAATGTCGGCGCATGGCCTACGTCGAGCAGCTCGCGACCGTTCTCGGTCGTGAGGTCTGGCAGAACGCGGGCAGCCCCGAGGTCGACCCGGAGCGTCTGGGTGTGGCGATCGGTACCGGACTCGGTGGCGGTGATGCGCTCATCGACTCGGTCGACAAGCTGAAGAACGGTGGCTATCGCAAGATTTCGCCGCTGGCAGTTCAGATGGTCATGCCGAATGGTCCGTCGGCCGTCGTCGGCCTCGAATTGAAGGCCAGGGCAGGAGTGGTCACTCCGGTCTCGGCATGCTCATCGGGCTCCGAGGCCATCGCCAATGCATGGCGAATGATCGTCATGGGTGACGCCGATATGGTCGTCACCGGTGGCGTGGAGGGTTTCATCGATGCGGTGCCGATCGCGGCATTCACCATGATGCGCGCGATGAGCACCCGCAATGATGATCCGAAGGGGGCCTCGCGTCCGTTCGACAAGGATCGCGACGGTTTCGTCTTCGGTGAGGCCGGTGCGCTGATGGTCATCGAGACCGAGGAGCACGCCAAGGCACGTGGTGCGACGATCCACGCGCGGCTGCTCGGCGCCGGCATCACCTCCGACGGCTTCCACTTGGTCGCACCGGACCCCACGGGCGACGGTGCCGCACGGGCGATGACCAGGGCGATGCAGACCGCGGGTCTGACGCCGAAGGACATCACCCACATCAATGCCCACGCGACCGCGACTCCGATCGGCGACACCGCCGAGGCGAACGCGATCAACAAGGCCGTGGGCAACCACGCTTCGGTGTACGCGCCGAAGTCGGCACTCGGGCACTCGATCGGCGCCGTCGGTGCGCTCGAATCGGTGCTCACCGTGCTCAGCATCCGGGACGGCCTCGTGCCGCCGACGCTGAACCTGGAAAACCAGGATCCGGAGATCGATCTGGATGTGGTGCACGGCGAGGCTCGCCGCCAGGAGATCGAGTACGCGATCAACAACTCGTTCGGTTTCGGTGGGCACAATGTCGCGCTCGCCTTCGGTCGGGCATAGCCGCTCGGTAACCGATTCAGTCTGTGCGGAGCCCCGACATGGTTGCGCAAGCTGCCGCCTCCGGGGCTTGACCGCACAGACTGGCTGACTGCACAACGATCCCGGTGGGGTCGACCAACGCCAAAGTCGGTCGACCCCACCGGTGTTCGACATACGCAGCCGCGGTAGCGGCGCACTGCCTTGAGGTGAGGAGAAAACGCGATGACAATTGTGGCTCCCGCGTTTCGACCAGAAACTGCGACCGATCCGCGTGATCCGCTCGGTCGGCTCCAACGCTTCTTCGACCCAGGAACCGTTCTGCCGCTGCACCCGCGCGACAAGTCCGGCGTGCTGGCCGCGATCGGCGAGGTGGATGGTGTCCGCACCGTTGCCTACTGCTCCGATGCCACCGTCATGGGCGGCGCGATGGGCGTGGAGGGCTGCAAGCACATTGTCGACGCGATCGATACCGCCATCGACTCCGGCATTCCGGTAGTCGGCATCTGGCATTCCGGCGGCGCTCGCCTGGCCGAGGGTGTCGAGGCGCTGCACGCGGTCGGGCTGGTCTTCGAGGCCATGGTCCGCGCGTCGGGTCTGGTACCGCAGATTTCGGTGGTGCTCGGCTTCGCGGCCGGTGGCGCCGCCTACGGTCCGGCGCTGACCGACATCGTGATCATGGCGCCGGAGGGGCGGGTCTTCGTGACCGGTCCCGATGTGGTGCGCAGTGTGACCGGTGAGCAGGTCGATATGGCGACCCTCGGTGGTCCGGAGACGCACGGCAAGAAGTCCGGTGTCACCCACATCGTGGCCAATGACGAGGCCGATGCGCTGCACCGCGGTCGTCGCCTGGTATCGATGTTCGCCGAGCAGGGCGAATTCGATCTGATCGCCGCCGCACACGGTGACGTCGACCTGAAGGCGATGATGCCGGAGTCGGCCAAGCGCGCCTACGACGTGAAGCCGATCGTCCACGAGCTGCTCGACAACGTCGACGGTGAGTCCTCGTTCGAGGAGCTGCAGGGTGGTTACGCGCGCAGCATTGTCACCGGTCTCGGACGGCTCGGCGGGCGCACCGTGGGTGTGCTGGCCAATAACCCGATTCGCCTCGGTGGCTGTCTGAACTCCGAAAGTGCCGAGAAGGCCGCGCGTTTCGTGCGGTTGTGCGACGCGTTCGGTATTCCGCTGGTGGTGCTTACCGATGTGCCCGGGTACCTGCCGGGTGTCAGCATGGAGTGGGAGGGTGTGGTGCGCCGCGGTGCCAAGCTGCTGCACGCGTTCGCCGAGGCCCGCGTCCCACGCGTCACGCTGGTGACCCGCAAGATCTACGGTGGCGCCTACATTGCGATGAATGCCCGGTCGCTGGGCGCGACCGCGGTGTACGCCTGGCCCGGCTCCGAGGTCGCCGTCATGGGTGCCAAGGCCGCGGTCGGCATCCTGCACAAGAAGGCACTTGCGGCCGCGCCGGAGGACGAGCGTGCGGCGCTGCACGAGCGTCTGACGGTCGAGCACGAGCGCATCGCCGGTGGTGTCGAGCGGGCGATCGCGATCGGTGTGGTGGACGAGGTCATCGACCCGGCCAAGACCCGCAGCACCATTGCCGCGGCATTGGCGGCGGCGCCGGTGCGCAAGAGCCACCACAAGAACATTCCGCTGTAAATCCAGTAGCGGAAGCGGGTCTCGGGATTTTCCCGGGGCCCGCTTTTCGTTCGTAATGTTCTCCGCGTCCGACCTGGGGTGACGGGCATATATCGATCGGGTTTCCGCTCAGCAATATTGTTGAAACTTTGGTGATACGCATCGCTCGTACGTTGCGCGCATGAGCGTGACGATCGAATCCGCCGCATCGACAGACCCGGTGCGCAAACCGCCTTGGTACCGTTCGCTTTTCCTGCAGCTGCTGGTGGCGATCGTGGCCGGAATTCTGGTCGGCAAGCTGTGGCCCGACTTCGGTGCGGATCTCAAACCGCTGGCCGATGGGTTCATCAAGCTGATCAAGATGGTGATCGCGCCGATCATCTTCTGCACGGTGGTACTCGGCATCGCCCATGTGGGAGATATGAAGGCGGTGGGGCGGATCGGGGTGAAGGCCCTGGTCTACTTCGAAGTGATCACGACCTTCGCGCTGCTGTTCGGTCTGGTGGTGGGCAATCTCGTAGAACCGGGGGCGGGATTTCATGTCGACGCGCAGACGTTGGTGACCGGTGCGGAGAAGATCGCGAAGACCACCAAGAACGGCGAGCTGCCGCATACCGTCGACTTTTTGCTGAATATTATTCCGGCGTCGGTGATTTCGGCATTTGCGGAGAATGCGCTGCTGCAGGTGTTGTTCTTCGCGGTGCTGTTCGGGTTGGCGTTGGCCAAGTTCGGGGAGCGCTCGGGGATGGCGGCCGACGCAGTCGGCGGGGTGGGCAAGCAAGTGCCGCCGGTGATTCTGGAGGCTGTGGATCATATCGGGAAGATTTTCTTCACGATCATCGGCTGGATCATGAAATTGGCGCCGATCGGTGCGTTCGGGGCGATGGCCTATATCGTTGGGCAGTACGGACTTTCCGCGCTGAGCAGTTACGGCAAGCTGATCGCCTGTTGTTACGGGGCGGCGGTGCTTTTCCTACTGGTGCTCGCGGTGGTGGTGCGGGTTTTCGCGGGTGTGAGCCTGTGGAAGCTCATCAAATACATCAAGGATGAGCTGTTCCTCGCGCTCGGCACCGCGTCGACCGAGGTGGTGCTGCCGCGGATCATGATCAAGCTGACCGAGGCCGGATGTTCGCGGGCCACTACCGGGCTGGTGATACCGACCGGGTACTCGTTCAATCTCGATGGTGCGACGCTATATCTGTCCATCTGCGTGCTGTTCCTGGCGCAGGCGCTCGGTGTGGATCTGAGTCTCGGGGAGCAGATCACGGCGGTCGGCGTGTTGATGTTGACTTCGAAAGGTATGGCGGGGGTTCCGGGGTCGTCATTCCTTGCGCTCTCGGCGACGATCACCGCCATCGGGCACGGGTCGATTCCGGTGGCGGCGGTCGCACTGTTGCTCGGGGCCGATCGGCTGATGGATTCGATGCGGGTCACGGTGAATCTGCTCGGCAATTGCGTTGCGACGTTTGTGGTGGCGAAGTGGGAGGGGCAATTGGATTCGGAGCGAATGCGCAAGGTGCTGGATGGAGAACAGGTGCCGCCGTTGCAGGACGCTGATCCGATGGTCGCGTATTCGGCGGAGGCGGGCTGAGGAGCGGCGGGGAAAGCCGCCGCCGGGCAACGACCGATCGGTAGCATCGACAGGTGCGCTACGAGGAACTTGCCGATGAGCCGTGTTCGATCACGCGGCCCCTGGTGATCCTGGGCGACCGCTGGACCTTGGTGATCCTGAAGTACGCGTTCGCGGGCGTGCGGCGCTTCAACGCGTTCCAGAGCGCGCTCGGTATCTCTCGGAGTCGGCTACAGGATCGCCTCGACCGGCTGATCGAACACGGAATCCTGGTCAAGCAGAAGGCGGCCGTCGGCGCGCACGAGGAGTACCGGCTGACGCCCAAGGGCCACGATATCTACCCGATCCTGATGGCGATCCGGGACTGGGGTGATACATACATGGCCCCCGACGGGCCGCCGGTCGCATACCGGCACCGCGGGTGCACCGGCGAGGCGCATGTCTCCCTCCAATGCGATTGCTGCGGCGCCGAACTCACCGCTCGGGATATCACACCGGAACCCGGCCCCGGAATGGCGGAGACGCCCGGACGTCAGGCGGGTTGACCGCCTCGGATTTGGCTCGCGCATACCGAATGAGCGCCTCGCAGGTTGTGCCCTGTGCGAGGAGCTCATTCGGTATGCGGCAGCTCGATTGTGCACTGAGGCGGGTCTTTTCGGTGGGGTGTCGTGGCTGGGCGGCGGTCGGTGTGGTGGCTGGTTTTCTAGGGCTCGGCTCCACGCCGGGGCGGGCTCTCGTCGGCGTTCGTTGTGCGGGTCAGGCGGTGTGCCAGGTGGTGACCTGATCGAGGGCTTCGCGGGTGGTTCGGAAGGCGTTGACCGGGTGGGTCGGATTCGGATAGCCGAAGGAGATGGCGGCGACCACTCGGCGGTGCTCCGGGAGATCGAAATAGGTGCGTAGGAAGGGGGAGTACGAGGCGAGGGCGGCTTGCGGGGCGGCGCCGAGGCCGAGGCTCTGGGCGGCGAGTAGGAAGGTGCCGATGTAGAGGCCGCAATCGATGGCGCCGTAGACGCCGAGATCGGCCTCGGTGGTGATGATCGCGACGTGCGGGGCGTCGAAGAGTTCGAAGTTGCGCCGGGCCTGGCGCATGGTGCCCGCGTGATCGCCCTTCGCGATGCCGACACTGTCGTAGAGTCGCAGTCCGCATTCGCGTCGGCGATTGCGGTACACGCCGGTGTATTGCGCGGGAAATGCGAAATCCGGTTCCGGCGTCGCGGTCGCGATGTGTTCGAGAAGTTCCGCGCGGAAGCGGTCGGTGCCGGCGCCTTCGGTGACGACGACCTGCCAGGGCTGGGTGTTGCACCAGGAGGGGGTGCGCTGGGCCAGCCGCAGTAGGGCCTCGATGGTGTCGCGGGGGATCTGGTCGGTCTCGAACTGTCGGCAGGTCCACCGGTCGTCGAGGATGCGGCTCAAGGCCGTGAACTCGTCGGTCTGCAGGCTGGTCGGGCTCATGCGACACCTTCTCGAATTTGGTCTTATTTCGAGACTGAACGCTAGCAGCCATGGTCTCGTTTCGGAACTGGCAATCGCGCGGACCTGGGCGCATGTGTGGTGCGTGGTGCGGTACATCGCGGAATTGACTGGCTCGCAGTGCGATACACGATGCGCCAGACACTGGAAATGGGGGTTTGGCGGGGCAGGTAATTCGGTGAAAGATGCCATACGGGTCCGACTCGGCTTGTACTCTCCGGGCTGGACTGAAATGCTGCTACTCCTGATCTCTAGAACGGGGAACGTGTTGAAGGTTTGTCTCGCCGCCGTATTCGCCTGCGGTGCGGTGCTTCTCGGCGCCACCGCATGCAGTAGCGGGACCGAATCGCATGGCGATCACACCCCGACCAGTGCGTCGACGACCGCGGTGGCGCCGACCAGCGCGGTCGCGCCGTCGAGCAGTGCGCCCGAGGCCCCTGCGCCCGCTCCGCAAGTGGTGCCCGCGCCGGAGACGGCATCGCTGGCGCCGCCCGCGCCGGAGCCGCAAGTGGCACCGGCACCGCAGGCGCCACCGGCAGCGCAGCCGGCACCGCAGGCGCCACCGGCGGCGCAGCCGGAACCGGCCAAGCCAGCACCCACATTGACCGCGCCCGGATTCGAACCGCGCGCAGGCTACTGATAGCGGAGTGATCGTTTTGACCAGCAAGCTTTCTCGTCGTTGCGCCCGGTGGCTCGGGGCGATTACGGCGAGCGTCGCTGCTGCGGCCTGGGTGCCCGCGGCAACGCAAGCGGCTCCGGCCGCGGCACCGGGCAGTGCCCTGGTGACACTCGGAGATTCCTTCACCGCCAACGGCTTCCGATGGGAAGTGGATGCGAAGGAGTGTCTGCGCGGACCCGCCTCGTGGCCGACGCAGCTGAGCCAATTGATGGGTGTCGCGGGTAGTCCGGACTTCGTGGACGCGTCGTGCTCCGGTGCGGCCATTCAGACCGAGCGGGGCTATTCGCTGGTTCAGGAGGCCATCAATGCCGATAAGGCGGGTGCGTTCGGCCCGCGAACCAAGCTGATCGCAGTGCAGTTCGGGCTCAACGACAACTGGGGCGCGAGCGGGACCACGCTGTGGACCTCGCTGATCCCATGCGTATTCAACCTCGCCGACGGATGTGGGCTGGAGGCGGCCGAACAGGGTCGGATCACCGACTATCGGGGTGTATCCGGCAGTGACTATGCCCAGCGCATCCGCGAGGTGGTCGAATATCTGCGCTATTACGCGCCGCAGGCGAAGATCGTGCTGGTCGGCTATCCCGAACTGTTCCCGGCCGGGCAGGATTTCGCGTGTATCAGCGTGCTCGGCGTCGGACAGTACGTACAGCCGAGGGGCGCGGCGCTGGTCCAGTATCTGGATCGCATCAATGCGGCGCAGCGGGACGCGGCGGCGCAGCTCGGGATCGAATTCTTCGATTCCAGGGCGGTGACCGCCGGGCACGGATTGTGTTCGGCGCAGCCATGGTTGAACGGTGCGCTCGATCCGCGTGCGGATCTGGTCGGGATTCCGTTCCATCCCTCGGCGCACGGTGATTCGGTGGTCGCAGGAGCGCTGTACGAGCGGTACGGCAAGTGACCCAGCAGCGGCCCGCCCTGCCTTCGCTGACCGGAGCGCGGTGGTGGGCCGCATTCGCGGTATTCCTGTTGCACGCCTTGGTGTTTCTGCCGGTCTATCCGTTTCAGAAGTCCGAGTTGTTCCGGCATATCCATCAGGTGATGCCGATGCAGTTGGGCGCGGCCGGGGTCACGTTCTTCTTCGTGCTCTCCGGATTCATCATCTATTGGTCGTTCCGGCCGGGGAATTCGGTGCCGCGCTTCTACTGGCGGCGAGTGCTGAAGATCTACCCGACGCATCTGGTGGCGACGGTGGCGTTCATCGTGATCGCGAGTGTGCCGCTGTCCAGATTGGTGGTCTGGGTACCGAACGTACTGCTGATCCACACCTGGGTGCCGAAGTGGACGACGGTCGGCGGGCTCAATGTGCCATCGTGGTCACTGGTCGCGGAAATGCTGTTCTACCTGAGCTTTCCGCTCGCACTGCCAGTGGTGCGGCGCATTCGCGGCGATCGGGTGTGGTGGGTGATGGCGGGGCTGCTCGTGGTGATCCTCGCGCTGCACACGGCATACTTCCTGTGGGTTCCCGGACCGAAGGGCATCGAGAATGCCTTTGCGCCACGGCTTGTTCCGGGGGATGTATCGCCATACTTCGAGTTGCACGCGTCACCGGCGTGGTTCGCCCAGCCGGATATCCCTGTCGCTCCGGCCTATTGGCTCAGTTACACATTTCCACTGTCGCGGTTGCCCGAATTCTTCCTCGGGGTGTTCGCCGCGCGGCTGGTGCTGGAGGGGCGTTGGCGCAATACGCGGCTGACTTGGCCGCTGCTGGCATTGGCCGTCGCCTTCGCCGCCACCTGGGTGGTTCCGGTGAACTACAAAATGTCGGCGCTGCTGCTCGCGCCGATGACCGCGGTGGTCGCGACGCTGGCCGCGCGGGATCTGGCCGGTATGCGCGGGCTGAATGCTTCGCCCCGAATGGTGTGGTTCGGCAATATCTCCTTCGCCTTCTATCTGATCCAGTTCCCGGTGATGGTGCTGATCACCCGGCTGTTCATCGGCGGTAGACAGTTCGGCCTGTTGGGCTGGCTGGGGTTCGCCGCATTGAGCCTGATCGTCGCGACGGCGGCGGCGGCGGCGATCTACCACTGGGTGGACGAACCACTCATGCGCCGCTTCTCCGGCCGCCGCGCCGCGGGCCCGCCCGCGACTTCGGGGGAACCGGTCGACCGCGTTTCCGCCGTGGTTGGGTCATGACGAGGCAGAATCCCTGGCATGAATCCCGGGGACCCTGCCGCGCGCGACCGCAAACGGCACGGTAGGCACTACACGCCCCCTGCCCTGGCGCGCTTTCTCGCGCAGCGGCTGGTCACGCATATGCCGCGACCCGGTGGTACCGGGCAGGCGCCGCATGACGGTGGGGTATTGCGGGTGCTCGACCCGGCCTGTGGGGACGGTGAACTGCTGCTCGCGCTGCATCGGGTGGCCGGTGAGGTGTTGCCGGGGGTGCGGGTGGAGTTGGTCGGATATGACCTGGACCGAGCCGGGGTGGCGATGGCGCGGGAACGGGCGGAGGCGGCGGGGGTTGCGGTCGAGTGGCATATCGGCGACTTCCTGACGGCGTCGGCGGTGATCGCGGACGGGTCGTTCGATGCGATCATCACCAATCCGCCGTATGTGCGGACCCAGCAGTTGGGTGGGCCGACCGCCCAGCTGCTCAGCAAGCAGTTCGGATTGCGCGGCCGGATCGACCTCACCCACCCGTTCGTCGCGATCGCGCCGCGGCTGCTGCGGCCGGACGGGGTGCTCGGATTGTTGTGCGCCAACCGGTTTCTCACCACCAAGGCGGGTGCGAATATTCGCAGTCTGCTGCTCACCGAGCTGTCTCCGGTCGAACTGTACGACCTGGGCGATACCAAACTTTTCGAGGCGGCGGTGCTGCCCGCCGTCACCATTGCCACCCGCACGTCGTCTCGCGTCGTCTGCCGCCACGTCTCGGCCTATGAGGTCGACACCACCATCGAAACTGTCAGTGGAACAGATCTTTTCGAGGCCCTGACCGCCGAAGGCAGCCACACCGTCAACCATGGCGGACGCATCTTCGCCGTCGAGGTCGGCGCCTTGGCAACCGGCGATCAGACGGCGACCAGCGGTCGGGCATCAGGTCAGTGGGGTGACGGTGTGGATGGGGCTGCGAGGGCTTCGGGGGCCGGTGATGGGGGCGGAAAGCGGGCGTGGCGGATGTCGCGGCCCGGGGTGGATGGGTGGTTGGGGGAGGTGGAGGCGGGGACCTGGCGGACATTCGGGGAGGTGGGGCGGATTCGGGTGGGGATCAAGACGACTGCGGATCGGGTGTTCATCTCCGATCGCTGGGCGGAGCTGGAGCTGGGGCCGGAGGGGGAGTTGCTATTCGATTTGATCACCCATCACGATGTCGAGCCGTGGCGGATTTCGCGGGAGCGTGACACCAGGGTGCTGTATCCGTACGACACTTCCGAGCCCACGCGAATACCGGTTGATCTGCGGGACTTTCCCAGGGCTGCAGCGTATTTGGCGGAGAATCGAGAGACTTTGGCCGGTCGGAAGTATCTGACCGGCAGTGGCCGGGAGTGGTTCGAGATCTGGGTGCCGCAGCGGCCGCATTTGTGGCGGGTGCCGAAGGTGGTATTTCCCGATATCAGCGAGCGGCCGCGGTTCGCCTTGGATCGGTCGGGGGCGGTGGTGAACGGGGACTGCTACTGGATGTCGCTGGCCGATCTCGGGGTGGACGGTGCGGCCGAGCGGCTCGCGTATTTGCTGATGGGCGTGGCGAATTCGGCGCTCGGGCTGCGATTCTACGATGCGGTTTGCGGGAATCGGCTGTATTCGGGGCGGCGGCGGTGGATCACCCAGTACGTCTCGCGGCTGCCGCTGCCGGATCCGACGACGATGCGGGCGGGCGGGGTCGTCGAGCTGGTTAGAGAGTTCGTCGACGGTGGGCGGGTACCGGACGCGAATTCGCTGCGACTGCTCGATGAGTGGGTGGCGGCCGCATTCGGGCCGCGAGTATACGAAATGCGTTGAGCGCCTAGCGCTTCAGAGTGCTGATGTCGGGTCGG
Organism: Nocardia sp. NPDC004278; assembly: GCF_053602975.1. Lineage (NCBI taxonomy): Bacteria > Bacillati > Actinomycetota > Actinomycetes > Mycobacteriales > Nocardiaceae > Nocardia > Nocardia sp. NPDC004278. The sequence goes on along the minus strand of NZ_JBSGEQ010000014.1, from coordinate 109,251 downwards.
GCGGCGGTGCGGACACCGACCATCGGCAGCAGTGTGCGTCGCGCGAATGTGCGACCCGCCGTCACATCATCAATCGGAATGAGCCCATCGGGTGTCAGCGCGAGTGAGAGCGCCAGCCGCGCCATGATCTCGGCGACGAGTTCGAAGTCGAAGTCGTCGTCGGCACCGCTGCGGAGTTCGCGCAGCTTCTCCGCCAGATAGGTGCGCCCGACCGCGATGATCGGTCCGGCGTCGGTGGTGAGCCGGGGCAGGATGAGGTCGGGTTCGGTCCGCAGCAGCCTGCGCAACAGTTCATTGCCAGCGATCTCGGTGATCACCGCCACGAAGATCTCCACCAGCTGTTCCTCGACGCCCTCGACCTTCTGCACGCGCTTGTCGATCTCGGCGACGAAGCGCTGTGCCTCACGCACGCTGACAGCCTCGACCAGGTCGTTCTTCGATTCGAACCGGCGATACAGCGTAGCCGGGCTGATTCCGGCGCGCCGGGCGATCTCGCCCATGCTGGTGCGTTTGATGCCGAAGTCCAGGAATGCCGACAGCGCGCTCTCCAGCAGCTTCTCGCCATCGCTGACGGGCTTTTCCAGGATGCGCTGGAGGATGGGCGGGACGGTCGGCATCGAGTCTCCAGTCGTATCGGCTCGGACGCCGATGGTGGCTGGGCGTCGCGACGGTGCGGGTGATCGGTGTTCATTATTTCACCGGGTCGCGACGGGTCGGCCGGGGATCGGCGCCAGAGGTCGACAGGAGTGCTATCGCTCGACGGTTCGGCGAGCGTGCGCGCGTGATCAGTGCCGCGGCAGATCCAGCTCCGCCATCTCTTGTTCGATCGCATTGGCGGCGAAATCCACTCCGCTGGAGCGCAACTCGTGAACCCGTCGCTGTAGCGCCTCGATCCCGCCCGGCTGGGCCGCGATATCGGCCACGCTGATCCGCCCCGACGGCCGGTGCATACCCTGCTGCACGTACGCCACCGTGATACCTCCTGCCTGCACGCTACGCAGCCCACCATCCCGGCGGGCTCGCCCTCCGCGTTACAGGCCACTCGACAGCAGCGTCGGCGGGAGATCCCGGGACACCGGGCACGCTGGCAAAATGTTATCAGCGATTCCGATGGGACATTTGATCAGTGTGGTCTGTCTCACACTTGCTTGGCGACCCGGTGGTTGGCCATGTTGTGAAGGTACACAGCACCATTGAGTCGAATGCCGTCCTGTTCGGCCTCGCTCAATTCCCTGCGCACCTTACCGGGCACACCCGCGACCAGCGAGCCGGGCGGAATCTGGGCGCCCTCCGGAATCAGCGCGTTCGCGGCGATCAGACTGCCCGCACCGATGACCGCGCCATTGAGCACCGTCGCGCCCATGCCGACGAGCACATCGTCACCGACGGTGCAGCCGTGCAGGATCGCGTTGTGCCCCACCGAAACTCCGGTGCCGACGGTGAGCGGGAAGCCGGGGTCGGCGTGCAGCACGCAGCCGTCCTGAATATTGGTGCGCGCGCCGACGCTGATCGCCTCGAGATCACCGCGCAGCACCGCGCTGTACCAAATGCTCACCTCGGCGGCCAGTCGCACGCGTCCGATCACGGTCGCGTTCGGTGCGATCCACGCGGTGTCGTCGATCTCCGGCGTGTGTCCGCCTACCTCGATCCTCATGCCGAAAACCTAGACGACGAGATCGGCGACACCGTAGGGGTCCCCGAGAACAGCGCGCGGTGCGCGGCCGGACTGGTGCCGAGGATGCGGTGGAAGTGGTGGCGCAGGCTGACCGCGGTGCCGAAGCCGGTCTCGGCCGCGATGCGGTCCATGGTGTCGGTGGTGGATTCGAGCAGCAGCCTGGCCCGGTCGGCGCGCTGGTGCAGCAGCCACTGCTGCGGACTGCTGCCGGTGCGATCGCGGAAGCGGCGGGTGAAGGTGCGCCGCGACATGAGCGCGACGCGAGCCCAGCCGTCCAGATCGATCGGTTCGCCGAGATTGGTTCGCGCCCAGACCATTGCGCGCTCGATCGGATCGTCGTCGGCGGCGTCGGGCACCGCAACCGGAATGTATTGAGCCTGGGATCCGCTGCGATGCGGTGCGGTCACCAGCGCCCTGGCCAATTCGGTGGCGGCCCGGCTGCCCAGATCGCCGCGTACCAGGTGCAGGCAGCAGTCGAGTGCGGCGGCGACGCCCGCGGAGGTGACGATATCGCCGAGATCCGACCAGAGCGTATCGGCGCGGACCCGGACCGCGGGATAGGCGGCGGCGAGGTCGTCGGCCGCGGCCCAGTGGGTGGTGATCTCGCGGCCGTCCGCCAAGCCGCTCGCCGCCACCGCGAAGGCGCCCAGGCACAGGCCGACGATCCGGGCACCGCGGGCGTGGGCACGGTGCAGTGCGTCGCGCAGGTCGGGTGAAATGGCCTTATCGCGCCGCCAACTCGGGATGACCACCAGGTCGGCCCGCTCGAAGGCGTCGAGTCCGGTGTCCACGACGATGTCGAACCCGGCGGGTGTCCGCAGGGTGCCGGGGCACTCTGCGCACACCTCGACGCGGTAGTCGGGGCTGCCCTCGACGCCGACGCGGCCGAAGACCAGCGTCGGCACGGACAGGTGGAAGGGGATGACGCCATCGAAGGCGAGGACGGCGACGGTACGCATGGCCCGATCTTATCGCTGGGCGGCTCACGGGCCACTTTTGATCACTCAGGGCGGTCGGCAAATATTGATCGCATGACCGAGACGATCGAACGCACCACCGTCGAAGCCCTGCACATCGGCGGGCCCACCCTGCGCTTCCGGTACGGCAAGCTGACCTGGCTCACCGACCCCACCTTCGATGCTCCCGGCGACTACCCGGGTCCGATCACCCTGCACAAGCTGACCGGCCCGGCGGTATCGGCCGATGCGGTGGGGCCGGTGGACGTGGTGCTGCTCTCACATGATCAGCACGCGGACAATCTCGACACCTCGGGTCGTGAGTTCCTGACAAGGGTGCCGACCGTGCTCTCGACCACGGATGCGGCCGGACGCATCAACGGTGTTCGGGGACTGGAGAACTGGGAGACCGTCACGGTGGGTGACGTGCGCGTGACGGGTGTGCCCGCACTGCACGGGCCCGAAGGGTGCGAACCGCTGAGCGGGATGGTCACCGGGTTCGTACTGCAGGCCGATGATCAGCCGACCGTGTACGTCTCCGGGGACAATGCCTCGGTGGCGCTGGTCGAGCAGATCGTGCAGCGGCTCGGGCGGATCGATATCGCCGTCCTCAATGTGGGAGGCGCGAATGTCGGGCGGTTCGGCGACGCCGATGTGACGCTGAACGGGCGCACCGCACTCGAGGCCGCCGAATTGCTCGGTGATGCGGTGGTCGTCGCCGTGCACGGCGAGGGATGGCACCACTTCAGCGAGCCGCTGGACTATCTGGCCCGCAACTTCGAATACGCCGGACGGGCCGCTCAGCTGCGGATTCCGCGCTTGGGCCAGCCGTTCGAGGTATAGCTGCGCGGTGGCGAACTGCCTCGGTAGCGCGCGGCGTTCATGGCGAAGCTGCGGTCCGTGGTCCACGATGGCGATATGAGGATCGCAGTTCCGCGGGAGGTCAAGGAACAGGAGTTTCGGGTGGCGCTGACCCCGGCCGGTGCCGGGGAACTGGTGCGGCACGGGCACGAGGTGCTGATCCAGACCGGCGCGGGGGTGGGTTCGGGTTTTCCGGATGCGGAGTACGTCGCCGCGGGTGCCCGGATGGTGCCCGGCGCCGATCAAGTGTGGCGGGAGGGCGAGCTGGTGCTGAAGGTCAAGGAGCCGATCGCCCAGGAGTATCCGCGGATGCGGCGCGAGCAGGTGCTGTTCACCTATCTGCATCTGGCCGCGTCGCGGGAGTGCACCGATGCGATTCTGCGGTCGGGTATCACCGCGATCGCCTATGAGACGGTGCGGGCGGCGGATGGGTCGCTGCCGCTGCTCGCGCCGATGAGTGAGGTTGCGGGCAAGCTCGGGCCCCAGGTCGGCGCATATCACCTGATGGCGCCGCTCGGGGGCGCCGGGCTGCTGCTGGGCGGGGTGCCCGGGGTGCCTCCGGCGGATGTGGTGGTGCTCGGCGGTGGTGTCGCCGGCACGAACGCGGCCACCGTCGCGGCCGGGATGGGCGCGAAAGTCACTGTGCTGGATACGAATTTGACGCGCCTGCGCGAACTCGACGCGCTGTTCCAGGGGCGGGTCTCGACGGTGGCTTCGAATGCGCTCGAAATCGAACGGGCGGTGCTCGGTGCGGATCTGGTGATCGGATCGGTGCTGGTGCCAGGTGCGCGGGCGCCGAAATTGGTGTCCGAGGAGCTGGTCCGCGGTATGCGTCCCGGCTCTGTGCTGGTCGATATCGCTATCGACCAGGGCGGCTGCTTTGCCGGTTCGCATCCGACCACGCACGCGAATCCCACCTTCCGTGTGGCGAATTCGCTGTTCTACTGTGTGGCGAATATGCCGGGCGCGGTGCCGCATACCGCGACCCTCGCGCTCATCAATGCCACCATGCCGTATGTGCGCGCCATTGCCGATCACGGGTGGCGCGAGGCGTGCACCGAGCATCCTGATCTCGCGCATGGGGTTGCCGCGGATAAGGGGCGGTTGCTATCGGCGGAGGTCGCGGCGGCGCACGGGTATTCGATATCCGAGCCGGTGTGGTTGGCGGGCTGACGGCTCGACGCGGACAGATGATGATAAGGGCGAGATCGGTGACGGCGGAAAACCTGCGGCGGGCATCGGTATTGGTGATCACCTTGCTGCTCGTGCTGCTGCCATACTCCGGCGCGGCGGTCGCGGCGCCGATGGGCGTCGATCCGGCCGCGGTGGACCGGTACATGTCCGAATACCTTTCGCGGACACGGTTGCCGGGGGCTTCGATCGCCATTACGCACGGGGATCAGGTGGTGTACGTCGCGGGGTACGGTCACGATTCCACCGGTTCAGCCATTACCGCGACGACGAGAATGCCGATCGCCTCGGTGAGCAAGTCCATGACGGCATTGGCCGTGCTGCAATTGGTCGACGCGGGCCGGGTGCGTCTGGATGCGCCGGTGCGTCAGTACCTCACGGACTTTCGGCTGGCCGATCCGCGCGGTGATCGGATCACGGTGCGGCAGTTGCTGAATCAGACCTCAGGCATGTCGGATACCGCATTTCCCGATCTGCGGCGGCCGCAGGCGGATTCACTGGCGGGGGCGGTCCAGCGACTACGGACGGCGAAATTGGCCGCCGATCCGGGGACGCGATTCAACTACCACAATCCGAACTATCAGGTCGCCGCTCGGTTGGTCGAGGTGGTCAGCGGGGAACCGTTCGCGGACTATCTGCGGCGCAATGTGTTCGGGCCCATCGGGATGCGTGACAGTACGACGGTGGATACGGCACGCGCGGCCGGTGATGTGACGCACGGATACATTCGGGCGTACGGGTTCGCGATACCGGTCGCGGAGCCCGATTGGTTCGTCGGCGGTAGCCACGGTGTGATCACCACGGCCGCCGATCTGGCCAGGTGGCTGATAACTCAGAACGATGGCGGTCTGGCGCCGGACGGACAGCGGGTGGTCTCCGCTGCGGCGGTGGCCGAGATGCACACACCGTCCGCGGCGGGCGATGGCGACTACGGAATGGGTTGGCGGCGTGCGCAATCCGATCCCGGGGTACAGCTCTCGCACAACGGCGATTGGTTCACCTATACCGCTGAACAGGTGCTGTTGCCCGATACCGGGTACGGGATTGCCGTGATCGCCGATACCGGTATGTCGCTGGAGGATGATCCCGGGATCATCGCGCAGGGGTTGGTCGAGCTGACGCAGGGCTCGACGCCGGATGTGCACCGTCCGTGGAGCATCTGGGCGGACTGGGGCATGGCGCTGTTGACGCTCGGGACGGTCGGTTTCGGTGGGTTCTGCCTGCTGCGATCGCGCCGGTGGGCCGACCGGCAGACCGCCCGACCCCCGTGGTCGATCGCTCTGCGGCAGCTGCCGTACCTGGCTCCGATTGTGATCTTGGCTGTGCTGCCGCAGCTCGCGGGGCTCGTCTTCAGGGGGCGGGCCGCAACCTTCCTGCAGGTGACCTATGTGTGGCCGGCTCTTGTGGTGTTTCTCGGCATCGCTGCGTTGGCGGGTGTGAGTGTTCTCCTCGCGCGCGTGGTCTGGCTCATCATGTTGCGGCGCAAGCGATCTGGGGGAGATGCACAGCGGGAAGCGCCGGTTGCCGAGGCGTCTGCCTGAGCGGCGGTGTCGGACGGCGGCCCGCACCTGGGAATGTGCGGGCCGCGTGGACTATTCGGCGTTCGGGCCGAGGTACCAGTCGGGGGCGCCTTCGGTGGGGAGGTCGTGCAACTTGTCCGGATTGCGGACGACATTGATGGCGGTAATGCGGCCGCTGTCGATGGTGAAGGCGAAGACGCCGATATGGGTGCCGTCGAAGACGACCAGACCGGGCGTGCCGTTGACCAGGACCGCACGGCCCCAGGCGCCCGCCGCGGATGGCGCGTGGTACCAGCCGAGCAGCATCTTCGCGATGAGTTCGGCACCGTGCACCGGCTGGCGGATCGCGGGGACCTTACCGCCGCCGTCGGCGGTGAGGCTGACATTGGCATCGAGTACGCCGAGTAGTGCGCTGAGGTCACCGGAGCGCCAGGCGACCGCGAAGGCGGAGACGACCTTCTCCTGCTCGTCGGGCGAGGCCGGGAAACGGGGTGTGCCGTCCTCGACGCGCTTGCGGGCGCGCGACGCGAGTTGTCGCACGGCCGCCGGGGTGCGGCCGACGACCTCGGCGACCTCGGGACCGCTCATACCGAACACATCCTGCAATACGAATGCGGTGCGCTCGGCGGGCGAGAGGGATTCCAGTACGACCAGCAGCGCCGTGGTGACGCGCTCGTCCTGGGTGATCCGGTCGGCCGGGTCGTCCCAGGTGGTGACCTCCGGTTCGGGCAGCCATTCGCCGACGTACTGTTCGCGGCGGGCGCGGGCCGAGCCGAGCTGATCGAGGGCGAGACGGCCGGTGACGGTGGAGAGCCAGGCGCGCAGATTCTCGATCTCGCCCACGGTCCCGGCCTCGTACTGGCGCTGCAGCCGCAGCCACGCATCCTGCACCACATCATCGGCATCGGTGAGACTGCCGAGTGTGCTGTAGGCGAGCCGGCGCAGATACGGCCGGTGCTCCTCGAAACGCCGAGCCAATTCGGCCTGGTCGATCGGTTCGGAGGCGGGCTGGTCTGCGGTCACTGTTCTCGCCGTTCGTTGGTCCGGCCCCCTCGGGGGCGAGTTTATGAGTCGTCATCACGATGACGAAACAGGGCTAGGGAGTGTGACATCTGAGTCGCGGTGGCGCATTGCGTGGGTTGCGCGGGTGCTGGGTTGTCGCCGCGGGTGCTGCGAGCTCGGCCGCGGGATGCCGGGCCTGGGAATCCGACCTGCGGTGAGAGCTTGGCCATCACCGTCGGGGCCCGCGCGGTGTTGCCGGGTTCGCTGGGGCGCGTGCGTTGTGGGGAGGTGGGGACCGGATACCCTCGCCGGGTGCGAATGGGGACCTCGACGGCAGTTGGGCTGGTGCTCGGCTTCGCGCTCGACCGTGCGTTCGGTGATCCGCGGCGGTGGCATCCGGTGGCCGGATTCGGTTCGGCGGCAAGTGCGCTGGAGCGGGCGACCTATGCCGATCGGCGGTCGGCGGGGGTGGTGCACGAGGTGTTGCTGGTCGGTGCGGTGACGGCGCTCGGGATCGGGCTGCGTCGTGGCGGGGTGGTGGCGACCGCGCTGGCGACCTGGACGGTACTCGGTGGGCGCAGCCTGGCGCGCACCGGGCGGGATATGGCCGATCGACTCGAGTCCGGTGATCTGACGGGTGCGCGGGCATTGCTGCCATCGCTGTGCGGGCGCGATCCCGAGGCGCTCGATGCGGACGGATTGGCCCGTGCCGCGGTGGAATCCATCGCGGAGAACACCTCCGACGCGACGGTGGCCCCACTGCTGTGGGGTGCGGTCGCCGGGACGCCGGGGCTGCTCGGATACCGCGCGGTCAATACGCTGGACGCGATGATCGGCTACCGCAACGAGCGCTACCTGCGCTTCGGCTGGGCCGCCGCCCGCGTGGATGATCTCGCGAATCTGCTGCCAGCCCGCGTCACCGGCATGCTCACCGCCGCCTTGGCGCCCATGGTCGGCGGACATCCCGCCGACGCGCTGCGCGCCTGGCGGCGCGACGCATCCGAACACCCGAGCCCCAATGCGGGCGTGGTCGAGGCATCCATGGCGGGTGCGCTCGGCGTCCGCCTCGGCGGCCGCACCCAATACCGCTACGGCACCGAATTGAGACCCACCCTCGGCGACGGCCCGGCACCTCGGGTAGCGGATCTGCGTCGGGCTGTACATATGTCGGAGGCAGTCCAACTGGGCGCCGTTCTCACGGCCGCCCTCTGGTCGGTCCTGCGGCGCTGACGCCGAGGCCGCGCACGGCTCAGCGGGTGCCGCCGTAGCGGTCGGCGAGGCGCTGTTCGTTGGTGGCGGCCGGTGCGGGGGTTGGGGTTTCGGTTGGGGTCGGTTCCGGGGCCGCCGGGGTCTTTTCCTTGCGGCGTTCGCGGATTTCGGCGTAGACGAAGTAGCCGAGGCCGAGGGGCGCCATGATGCCGAAGGCCAGCCATTGCAGGCCGTAGGAAAGGTAGGGGCCCGCGTCGAGTTGGGGCAGCGGCGTGGGGGTGAAGGCGCCGGGCTGGTTTTCGCTGAGTTGCAGATAGCCGCCGCGTTCGCCGGTGGGGATCGCGGTCAGTGGCTCCTGCAGGACGGCCATTTCCTGGGTGGTGTCCACCGAGTACACCTGGCGGTAGCCGTCCTGGACCAGCGGGTCCTTGCCGGGGGTGATGCCCTCCGACATCCGGATTCGGGCCTCGATCCGCTGCGCTCCGGTGGGCGGGTCGGAAATCTGCGGTGGGCGGGATCCGTCGACGGCGGCGACCAGGCCGCGGTCGACGAGCAGGATGCGGCCGTCGTCGAGCTTGAAGGTGGCCAGTACCGAGTAGCCGGGGGCGCCGTCGAGGTGGCGCAGGCGGACCAGTGCCGTCGAGTTCGGCAGATAGCTACCGGTGGCGGTGACGCGACGCCATTCGGCGTGCGAATCGGTGCCCTGGTCATCCAGGACGGTGGTGATATCAATCGGGGCGGCGTCCACCGAATCGGCGATCAGCTGGTTGCGGTGCGAGGTGGTGGTGTTCTTGCCGAGCTGCCAGGGGGCGAGCACGGTGAAGCAGAGGTAGGCGAAGGCCGCCACGAGAACGGCCAGGATCAGCCAGCTCGGACGCAGGAGGAAGGTCAGTCGGCGCATCACGCGTGTCCGTCGTGGACGGGATTGCCAGAGACCGTCTGGTCTGATTCGCCGAGATCTGCTCCGCGGGCCGTGCTCGGCTGGGTACCGGTGTCGTGACCGGACCGGGCAGCTCTTCGGCCTTGGATCGTGGCGCCATGGGGTGCGTCGGCTTCGAAGTCATCGGTGGACGTGCCGTTGCGAGCGGCGAGGGTGCCTCGGACCCAGTCCAACAATCCGGGAATGGCGGCGGCTATCTGGTCGTGGACCAGGTCGAAGTCGGCGGTGTCGCCGTAGTAGGGGTCGGGGACGTCGAGGGAGTCGGCGTCCGGGTCGAAGCTGCGGAGCAGGCGGCGGCGATCCGATGGGATGCCGAGCATGCCCAATCGGCGTTCGTGGCCGGAGTCGAGGGCGACCAGGAGGTCGGCGTCGCGGTGCTGGTTGCCGAATTTCGCGGCCACGTGACCGGTCGGATAGCCATGGCGGCGCAGTGTCGCATTGGTGCGGTCGTCGGCGTCCTCTCCGACGTGCCAGCCGTCGGTGCCCGCGCTGCTGACCCGCACGCGGTCCGCGAGCCCCTCGCGGTAGAGGTGGACCGCGAACATCTTCTCCGCCATCGGCGATCGGCAGATGTTGCCGGTACAGACGAACGACACGTGCAACTCACCCACGACAGCCATTCTGGCCGGTCGCCCTGATGAGCCGCCACGTAGGGTGTTTTCTCGTGCCGGATGAACAGGTCGATCACGCGAAACTGCGTCACCACGGTGACGCCGACGCGCGCCCCGGCATGCTCGATTTCGCGGTGAATGTGCAGGGCAGTGCGCCGCCGGACTGGCTGCGCAACCGGCTGGCCGCCCGACTCGACGACCTCGGCCGCTATCCGAGCGCGGCCGACGAATCCGCCGCGCGCGGTGCGGTGGCGGCCCGACACGGCCGTACCGCCGAGGAGGTGCTGCTGCTGGCCGGTGCGGCCGAGGGTTTCGCGATGCTGCCCCGACTCGCACCCCGGCTGGCCGCGGTGTTGCATCCGTCGTTCACCGAACCCGAACTGGCGCTGCGCGAGGCCGATATTCCGGTCGCCCGCGTCGTCCTCGAACCGCCGTACACGCTGGACCCGGCCCTGGTGCCCGCCGCGGCCGATCTGGTGGTGCTCGGCAACCCGACCAATCCGACCTCGGTGCAGCATCGCGCCGACACCATCCGGGCGCTGCGCAGGCCCGGCCGGATCATTGTGGTCGATGAGGCCTTCGCCGATGCGGTCCGCGGTGAACCACAGTCGCTGGCCGCCTCGACCGATCCGGACATCCTCGTCCTGCGCAGCCTCACCAAAACCTGGGCGTTGGCTGGCCTGCGCTGCGGCTACTTCCTCGGCGCACCCGACGTCCTCGCCCGGCTGAACCACGGTCGCGCGCACTGGCCGCTCGGGACACTGCAACTCGAGGCGATCATCGCGACCGCCGAGCCGAATGCGGTGGCCGCCGCCCAGCGGCGTGCGCGGGCGATCGCCGTCGACCGGGATTCGATGATCGAACGACTGACCGCGCTGGGTGTGCAGGTTCACGCGCCCGCCGATGGGCCGTTTCTGCTGCTGCGCGTGTCCGATGGTGAACTCCTGCGGAAACACTTGGCGGACAAGGGAATTGCGGTCCGCCGCGCGGATACCTTCCCCGGACTCGGACCCGACTACATCCGTGTTGCCGTCCGCGGTGCGGCCGAGGTCGATCGGCTGGTCGCCGGTATTCGTGCATCGGGGATTTGATGTCGGCTGGGACGGGGTGTGTCAGGACATGGATGGAGTGGAGGTAGGCGGATCGTGACGACGCTGGCGGAACTTATCGGGGTGCTCGACGCGGCTTATCCGCCGAAGTTGGCGGAGTCGTGGGATTCGGTGGGGTTGGTGTGCGGGGATCCGGGGGATGCGGTGACTCGGGTGCTGTTCGCCGTGGATGCCACGGCGGCGGTGGTCGATGAGGCGATCGACTGGCGGGCACAGGCTTTGGTGGTGCACCATCCATTGCTGTTGCGCGGGGTCGACAGCGTCGCGGCCGATACGCCCAAAGGTGCGCTGCTGCATCGGCTCATCCGGTCCGGATGTGCGCTGTTCGCGGCGCATACCAATGCCGACTCCGCTGATCCGGGGGTTTCCGATGCGCTCGCGGCGGCGCTCGGGCTCACTGTCACCGGTCCATTGGATTCGAAACCGCAAGCCGCCGTGGATAATTGGGTGGTGCAGGTGCCGCGTTCACATGCCGATGCGGTGCTGGCGGCGCTGTTCGCGGCCGGTGCGGGTGGTAGCGGAACCTATCGCGACTGCGCTCTCCGAGTGCCGGGAATCGGGCAGTTCCGTCCGGTTGCGGGGGCGAATCCGGCGGTCGGCGCGATCGGGGAATTGCAGCGGGTCGACGAGGATCGCCTCGAGGTCATCGCGCCACCGTCGGCGCGTGCCGCCGTGCTGGCGGCACTGCGGGACGCCCATCCCTATGAAGATCCCGCCTACCACGTCACCGAGCGCGCCGCACTGCCATCGGGACTCGGCATCGGTCGCGTCGGCGTACTGCCCGAACCGGAGTCCTTGCGCGAGTTCACCGCTCGGGTTGCCGCCGCATTGCCCGCGACGACCTGGGGCGTTCGCGCGGCCGGTGACCCGGACCGGATGATCTGGACCGTCGCCGTCTGCGGCGGCGCGGGCGACTCCTATCTGGATACCGTGACGCGCCTCGGCGTGGATGCCTACCTCACCTCCGATCTGCGCCACCACCCGGTCGACGAACACCTGCGCCGCGGTGGTCCGGCCGTGATCGATGCGGCGCATTGGGCGACCGAATTCCCTTGGTGCGCACAGGCGCAGACGGTGGTGCAGACCGCGCTACCCGACCTCGAAACCCTCGTGTCCACGCTGCGCACCGATCCCTGGACGGTCAGCGTCACCGTGTGACGTACACCCTGATCAACTCGCACGAGCCCGAACTATCCTGTGCGGCGGCGTGTTCGGGGCGTGTCGTGGCTGTTGCCGGGAGTGGTGTGCCGTTCAGCTGAGTCGACGCGCCGGTACGGGGTACAACTACCGCATGAACTTCCCGGTGGACTTCGGGATCGTGCAGATCGGGCTGATGCTGGTCATCCTGGTCGCGGTCGCGTTGCTGATATCGGCGCTCGTGATGGTGCGCAAGGTCGGTTTGCGGGTTTTGGTCGGGCGCGGGGCGGGTGGACTGGTGCTGCTGATCGTCGCCGTGCTCCTGTTGTGGGTGGTGACGCTCATGCAGACCTTCCTCGGGTTGAGCGGGGAGATCAAGGCGGCACATGTGGTGGTGAGTCAGGTTGCGGGCCAAAACCATCGGCTCGAGGTCGACCTCACCCTCTACGGCGACGAGGACCATCCCGACACGCACGAGAAGTATCAGGTCGAGGGCGATCTGTGGGTGCTGCAGGCCAATATCGTCGAACTGAAGCCCTGGGTGAACGCCCTCGGCTTCCACTCCGGCTACAAGGTCACGCGCCTCTACGGCCAGCGCCTCGACGGCGTCGCCACCACTCAGAACCAGATCTTCGTCAATGGCGATGATCAAGACTTCTTCAACGATATGAGCAACCACAGATGGTGGACCGACCCCTTCGTCCGCTCCGCCTACGGCAATGCCGTCATCGCCACACCCGGCACCTACGACGTGTTCATCTCCCGCGACGCCATCAAAACCCGAGCCCCGGGAAGCTGACACAAAGCTCGTTGTCGGAGCGCTGGTGAAGGCCGCCGCGGGTGGCCTGTCAGGGGGCGGGCGAGTTCTGGACCGGGCCGCGTAGTTGTCAGTCGATCAGGGTCACCCGTGACGTCCGCTTCGCGGTCACCGCGGGCGGGAGGCTGCGGCTGCCGAAGACAGGCGAGGCGAAGGTCAGCCCGGGAATTGCCGTCCGGGCCTTACAACATGGATCGAACATCCGTGCGAAGGCTGGGGCTGAGGTCGCTGTGGCTCACGCCACGGTCGTCGATATGCGCCGCGACTTCGTGCATGAACCGATGACGTGGCCTCGGACCGAATCACCCACCATTCGGGGTACGGTTGAAGACTGGTATCGCCGCCCCCGCGGCTCACGTGCCCCCATCCGTCCATAGCGTCCAGGAGTTTGTCCGCGTTGAATGTCGAACCACCTGTCCAGGCCAAGCTGCTCCAGCTCGCCGCTGTCGACGCCGAACTGACGCGGATAGCGCATCGGCGCACCGTGCTGCCCGAGCAGCAGGAGGTGGCGCGGCTGGAGACCGAGCGGAATGCGCACAAGGATGCGGCGGTGGCGGTCGAGATCCTGCTCGACGATCTCGACCGCGATATTCGCAAGCTGGAGGGCGAGGTCGAGGCGGTGCGCAAGCGCGAAGAGCGCGACCGCGGCATGTTGACCGCCGGTTCGGTGGGCGCCAAACAGCTTTCGGAGATCCAGCACGAGCTGGGCAGTCTGGAGCGGCGCCGGTCGGTACTCGAGGACGAACTGCTCGAGGTGATGGAGCGCCGCGAGGCGTCGGCATCCGATCACGATCATGCCGGTGCGCGGCTCACCAAGACCGAACAGGATCTGGCCGACGCGCAGCGGCTGCGCGATGAGGCGCTGGCGGATCTCGATGTGGCGCAGGGGCGTTGCGATGCCGATCGGAAGGGTTTGCTGGCGCTGTTCCCGGCCGAACTGCTGAGCATCTACGACCGTCAGCGCAGCCAGCACGGTGTCGGCGCGGCGCTGTTGCAGGCGCGCCGATGTGGTGCGTGCCGGATCGAACTGGACCGCGGCGAGATCTCGCGGATCGCCAAAACCGAGCCCGATGTGATCGTGCGGTGCCCGGAATGCGGTGCGATCCTGGTGCGTACCAAAGAGTCGGGTTTGTGACCTTTCCGGTGCGGGTATCAGTACTCGCGTCGGTTCCGCTCCCGGCGGCGGGCGGTCCAACGAGGCCGGGTTGTCGAAGAGGACGAGGGGAACAATGACCCAGCGCGAGGTGATCGTCGAGGCCGATGGCGGTTCCCGGGGCAATCCGGGGCCGGCTGGTTACGGTGCGGTCGTCTTCGATGGCGATCACATCCGGATCCTCGCCGAGCGCAGGGAATACGTCGGTATCACCACCAACAATGTCGCCGAATACCGCGGGCTCATTGCGGGTTTGGAGGCGGCGGCCGAGCTCGGAGCTCGGATCGTGTCGGTGCGGATGGACTCCAAGCTGGTCGTCGAGCAGATGTCCGGGCGCTGGAAGGTCAAGCATCCGGCCATGATTCCGCTGGCGGACCGGGCACGGCGGCTGGTCGCCGGATTCGACACGGTTACCTTCACCTGGATTCCGCGCGCCGAGAACTCCCATGCGGACCGGCTGGCGAACGAGGCAATGGATGACGGCACGCTGATCGGCGAGGTGCATGCCGCCGAACGGCAGCTGCTCGACGCCGGGGCGGTCGCCGCCACGGTGGCGGAGGAGGTGCGCGATGCCGAAGAGCAACTGCTGAGCTGGACCGACGAAACATCCGCACGCGGCGCCGAGGAGCACTTGCCGAGCTGGATCGACGAAGCCAGGGACGCGCAGTCGACCGCGGCCGATGCCCGAGACGCCGAGGGCGACACGCCGCCGACCGCCGCCGAAAAGTCACCCGGCTGGACCGGCGCGACCGGCCGCCCGACCCGCTTTCTGCTGCTGCGCCACGGCCAGACCGCGCTTTCGCTCGAGCGCCGCTACTCCGGCCGCGGCAATCCGCCGCTCACCGACCTCGGCCGCGAACAGGCCGCCCGCGCCGCGAAGATGCTCGCCGCGAAGGGCGGTATCGCCGCCGTGGTCACCTCCCCGCTCGGCCGCGCCAGGGATACCGCCGAAGCCGCCGCAACCGCACTCGATGTGCCCGTGCGCGTCATCGACGGCCTCATCGAAACCGACTTCGGCGACTGGGAGGGCCTCACCTTCGGCGAAGCCGCACAACGAGATCCGCAACTACACGCCCGCTGGCTCGGCGATCCCTCGACGCCAGCACCGAATGGCGAGAGCTTCGACCAGGTCCGCGAACGCGTGGAGGCGGCCCGCCGCGATCTGGTCGCCTTGTATCCGGGCCAGAACATCGTGGTGGTGAGCCACGTGACTCCCATCAAGACCCTGCTGCAACTCGCGCTCGGTGTCGGCCCGTCGCTGCTGTATCGCCTGCATCTGGACCTGGCATCGCTGTCGATCGCCGAGTTCTATCCGGATGGCGGATCCTCGGTTCGGTTGGTCAACGACACGTCCTACCTCTGAGAGGTTTCGGCATCCGACCGATCCGCACTTCTGCAAAGCGTGAATTATGGCGCATGGCAACGGATTCGGCCTGTCGAAACGGCCCCTTTGGGGTGAATCTCACACGGTAACGTTTCAGACACGCGGATAGCGGTAGGCTTCGGGTCGGTCAGGCACAGGCATCCCGCCCGCCTGTCTGGTCGGAGATGACATCGGTCTTCGAACAGTGCTGCTCGGGGGGATGAGAGCCGACGAGCAACGTGGCTCGGTGGTCGCTTCGAAAGGTGAAGGCGTTCTGTGCTGTCCAGTGGGTCGAGGGAAGCGCAGGTTCGAATGAGTAGTCCGGTCAAGGTTGTCGTGCTCGGTGCGGGGATCGGTGGGCTCACCACGGTCGCCGCATTGCGACAGGCGGGCTTCGCGGTCGAACTGTATGAAGCTGCCCCCGAACTGCGCGGCCAGGGATTCGGACTTTCGGTACAGGCCAACGGCATCCACGCGCTGCGCGCGATCGGTCTCGGCATCGAGGAGGAACTGTTCGAGCGCGGCGGCAAGGTCGAGACCTTCCGCTTCAACAACCCGGACGGCACGCCCATCCGGGTGCTCCCGGTGCACCGCCAGGACGAGCGCCTCGGTGCGGCGAGCGTCGCGCTGCATCGCAAGGATCTGCACGCGGTGCTGTTGCGCGCGATCGGCGACACCCCAACTCATGTCGGCACACAGGCGACTCGGTTCATCGATGACGGTGACCACGTGCGCGTCGAATTCGCCGACGGCCGCGTCGCCGAGGGCGATCTGCTGATCGGCGCCGACGGCATCCACTCCGTGGTGCGTGCGCAGCTGCACGGCCGCGCCGAACCGCGCCCCGGCGATTTCATCGCCTGGCTGGCCTGCATCCCGTTCGAACATCCGGCCGTCCCGCGCGGCTACTCCGCCCACTACTGGGGCACCGGAATGCGTTTCGGCATCCATGACATCGGCCACGGCCGGGTCTACTGGTGGGGCACCATGACCATGCCCGGCGATGCGGCCGCCGATTGGCAGGGGACCAAGGAAGATCTGCAGCGGCTCTACGCCGACTGGGCGCCCGAGGTGCGCGCCTGCATCGATCAGACCGAATGGGCCGATGTGCTCGCCGTGCCCTGCCAGGACCGTCCGCCGCTCGCGGGCTGGGGCCGCGGCCGGGTCACCCTGCTCGGTGATGCCGCGCATCCCATGCTGCCCAGCCTCGGTCAGGGCGCCAACGCGGCCATCGAGGACGCGGTGGTGCTGGCCCACTCGCTGCGGACCGCGCTGGATCCCGTTGCGGGCCTGCGTCGTTACGAGCAGGTGCGCGCCGAGCGCACGGCCATGTTCGTCAATGGCTCGTGGTCGCTCGGCAAGATCGAGCAGACGACCGATCCCAAACTGGTGAAGGTGCGCGACACCTACTTCCGGCACGCGCCCACCGAATTCTTCCTGCGCGAATTGGCCAAGCCGATGTCGTTCCCGCCACTGGCCGGACCGACCGCGCGGCTGCCGCGCCCGCTGTCCCCGGTGGAACGCTGGCACTGGATCGCCGATCAGCTCGCGCCGCTGCACATTCTGGCCCGGGTGCGGGTGCACGGGTCGATCACCGCCGAGCAGGTCCGGACCGGACTCGATGCGGTGCAGCGCCGACATCCGCTGCTCGGTGTCGCGGTGGCGGCCGAACCCGACGGCACCGCACCGCGTTTCGTCCAGGTGCCGACACCGATTCCATTGCGCGTTGTCGAAAATGCGGATGCGCAGAGCTGGCTGACCGAGGTGGACGAGGTCGAACTGCGCGAGCCGTTCGACTGGCACGGCGGCCCGCTCGCGCGCGCCGTGCTGATCACCGACTCGACCGGCGAGACCAGCGATCTGGTCATCACCCTGCACTACGCGATCGCCGACGGCGAGAGCGCGATGTCGGTGGCAAAGCAGGTGCTGCAGGTCGCCGCCGGTGAGGGTCCCGAACTCGAGCCCGCCCCGGTCCGGCCGGGTCCGGAGGCACTGTTTCCGGCGAAGTTCCAGGGCGCCAAGGGCTTCGGCCGTACCGTGGGATCGCTGCTGCGCGATCAGAAGTCGCAGCTCAAGCGACCGCGTCGACTGGAGCCGACCGAATTGGCCGCACCGGCCGAGCGGCGCAGCCGGGTCGTGCACCGCAGCCTCGACGCCGATCAACTCGACGCACTGAGCGCCGGTTGCGAGCGCAATGGTGTCGGCCTGCAGGCCGCGCTCTCCGCGGCGCTGCTCATCGCGGCGGCCCGAGAGTCGGGCACCTATAAGGAATCCTGGTATACCGTCGGCAGTTCGGTGAACTTCCGCGACCACCTCGATGGTGCGGTCGCCGATACCGAGGTCGGGACCTACCAGGGCATGATCGCGACTCCGGCGAAGTACGCGCCATGGGCCTCGCTGTGGCAGATCGCCGGTGAGATCGAGCGCGAGTACGGCGCGCGGATGGATCGTCGCGATCACCTCGCGGCACTGAACCTGTTGCAGGTCGCCGCACCGAAGTCGGTTGCCGCCAGCGCATCCACGGTCAAGCTGATGGACACCCGCGGTCCGGGCCACCTGTGCATGACCTACCTGGGCCGCTACTCGTTCCCGGACAAGATCGGCTCCTGGCAGCTGTCGGGCGCGCAATTCGTCTCCGGCATGTCGGTGAGCGGCTTCACCATGGCCACCGCCAATGCCACGCACGGCGAATTGTCGTTCAACCTCGGCTATGTCGAGCCCGCGATATCTCGCGAGCGCGCGGAACGTCTCGCCGATGAGAGTGTGCGCGCACTGCTGTCGGTGATCTGACAATGCGGGCCGTCCGCGCCCGCCCATAGACCGCGAATCCCGGTATCGAGGGCGATGCCGGTAATTCGCGCTATCTGAAAACTGGATACAAGTGGTAACTGCTTTGCGTTCGGCGTCGACAGGGGTGGGTCCTGGACAGGTTTGCGCACGGTATGTGCCGCGATCGTCGCGATAGGAGTGACTGTGACGTCCGAAATCAGCGCAACCCCGGAAAGATCCACCGAGGCCTGGCCGGTCAGCGCGTATCAGCGCGATGTCCTCGGCCTGGCTTTCCGGCTGGCGCCCGAACCCGTTGCCCAACAGACCTATAGCCTGCGCATGGATGAGCCGCTGGATATCGAGCGGTTGCAGGCCTGCTGGCAGCGGGCCCTGATGAGCGATGACGCGCTGCGACTGCGCTTCGCGTTCGACAACGGCGAGTTCCGCCAATGGATTTCCGATGATATTCCGCCGGTCGATGTCATCGATCTCACCGGTGCGCCCGATCCGGAGACCGCGGCTCAGGAGTGGCTGTGGCGCGAGGTCGGCGCGCCGGAGCGGCCGGAGCGGCCCGCCCGGCTGGCCGCGGTGGTGGACCGGCCGGACCGTTTCTTCCTGTACATCTCGGTGCATCACGCACTGGCCGACGGCTATGGCATGAATCCGGTCATCGCCACGCTCGATACCAGCTACAAGATGAAAGACGTGCCGCTCGACCAGCTCGCGGTACCGGAACCCGCCAACGAGCACACCGATCGTTCGGTGGCCACCTACCGGCGGATCATCGAGGACGACGAGGCCTACCGGGCCTCCGAGCAGTACCAGGCCGACCGCGACGGACTGCTGGCCGCACTCGACGGTGTCGAGCCCGCGCTGTTCGACAACCGGACCAACTCGCCGAGAATCGCACGCGGGCACTACAGCACGATGATTTCGGGGGAGTACCTCGACCGTGTCCGCGCCACCGGCGTCACCGTCTTCGCCTATCTGACCGCCGCGGTGGCGACCTATCTCGCGACGATCCACCGCACCGACCAGGTGGTGATCGGCTGCCCGATGCTGAACCGGCATTCCGCGGAGACGTACCGCACGCAGGGGCACCGAGCCAATGTCGTGCCGCTGCCGGTGCGCGTCGACCGGGACGTGCCGCTCGCGGCAATCGCGGAGCAGGTGACCCAGCAGATCCGGAAGCTGAAGAAGCATCAGCGATTCCCCTACGGTGAGCTGACCCGCGCGCTGAATCCGGATCCGGCCGCGCCGCCGCTGTACGACGTCGCCTTCTCCCACACCAAACTGCCCGATGCCGACTATGTCCACGAGCTGCTCTCGAAGTGGACGGTGCACAATCCGGGTTCGGTGACCAATGCGCTGACCATCGTCACCGCGGAGAACGGCAGGGACGGCTCGATCAGCCTCCAGTTGTTCTACGACAAGGACGTTTTCGACGCGAGCTTCCCGATCGAATCGGCGCTGCGCGGCGTCGGTGAGCTGGTCACTGCATCGCTGGACCGGCCGGAGACCCCGGTGGGCGCGCTGCCATTGCTGTCGCCGCGGATGCGTGCCGACGTGGCGGCCTTCGAGGCGGGGCCACGCAACGAGTTCCCCTACACCACCATCGATCGGCTCTTCACCGAACAGGCCGCCGCGCATCCGGATCGGGTGGCCATCGTGCCCGCCGCCGGTTCCGGTGAACAGCGGCTGACCTACGCCCAATTGTCCGGTCTGGTGGATGGTTTCGCGGCCCGGCTGCACGAGCTCGGCGCCACCGGGAACGAATGCATTCCGGTGGTCCTGCCCCGCTCGACGGATATGTTGATCGCGGTGCTCGGCATCCTGCGCGCCGGATGCGCCTATGTGCCGCTCGATCCGGACTATCCGGCGGCGCGCATCGAGACGGTGCTCGCGGACTGCGCTGCGCGGTTCGTGGTCGCCGGACGCGAGCATGCGCGGGTCTACGCTGACCTGGGCGTCACCCGCGTCACGGTGTCCGACACCGTGCCCGGCAGCGTCGAAAACGTCTCGCATCCACACAATCTGAGCTACCTGATCTACACCTCGGGCTCGACCGGCGTGCCCAAGGGCGTAATGATCGAACACCGCTCGGTGGTCAACCGGCTGACCTGGATGCAGCGCCGCTATCCACTGGCCGCCGACGATGTCATCCTGCAGAAGACGCCGGTCACCTTCGATGTCTCGGTGTGGGAGTTGTTCTGGTGGGCCATCACCGGGGCCGAGGTCGCACTGCTCGAGGTCGGCGGCGAGCGCGACCCGCGCCGCATTGCCGAGGCCATTGAGGCGCATGCGGTGACGGTCATCCATTTCGTGCCGTCCATGCTGGCCGCCTTCGTGGACGAGCTGGCGGCCGATCGCACGATCGTGCCGCGCATTGCCGGTCTGCGCCGGGTGTTCTGCAGTGGTGAGGCGCTGCCGCCCGCCCTGGTCCGCCGCTTTCACGCGGCCTTCACCGCGGTGGGCCAGCGGCCGCCGCAGCTGGTGAACCTCTACGGACCGACCGAAGCCACCGTCGATGTCTCGTATTTCGACTGCCCGGACACCGGCGATGCGCTCGATGTGGTGCCCATCGGCCGTCCGATCGACAATATCGATCTGCTGGTCCTGGATGAATCCGGACGCCGCATGCCCATCGGGGTGCCCGGTGAACTCAATATCGCCGGTGTCGGCCTCGCCCGCGGTTATCGCGGCCGCCCCGATCTGACCGCCGCCGCATTCGTCGACGACCTGTCCGTGCCCGGCCGCCGCCGCTACCGCACCGGCGATCTGGCGCGCTGGCTGGCCGATGGCAGCCTGGAGTATCTGGGCCGCTTCGACGATCAGGTGAAGATCCGCGGCAATCGGATCACCCTCGGCGAGGTACAGAACGCGATCCTCGGCTGCCGGGGCGTACGCGCCGCGGCCGTGGTGGACGAGCAGTCCGACACCCACGGACTGCACCTGGTCGGCTACTTCGTCGGCGATGCGGTGACCGGCGAGGAGATCGCCGAACAGATCGCGACCCGCCTGCCCCGCTATATGATTCCGACCCGGCTGCTGCGGGTGGACCGGATTCCGTTGACGCGCAATGGCAAGACCGACCGCAAGGCGCTGGCCCGCGAGGCGGCGACCGCCGAGCAGGTGGACGTCATCGGCGCGGTCGAACCGCGCACACCGGTCGAGGCCGAGCTGGCACAGGTCTGGCGGACCGTGCTCGGTATCGACTCCATCGGTGTACACGACAACTTCTTTACCCACGGCGGCGACTCGATACTCGCGCTATCTGTGCGCACCGCCGCCGAGCGGGCCGGGATGTACTTCGATGTGGACGCCTTCTATCAGCATCCGACCATTGCCGAACTGGCCGGGATCGTCTCGGATGGTCCGGACGGCAACCGGATTCGGATCGTCACCGCACTGGAGACGGTGCCGCTGATCGACCGCGCCGCGCTGCATCAGGCCGAGGACGCATTCCCGGCCACCGCCCTGCAGCTCGGCATGCTGTTCCACAGCATCGAGCGCGCCGATTCGGTGACCTACAAGGATGTCTTCCGCTACCGCCTCGAAATGCCATGGGATGCCGCGCGATTCCGCGCCGCATTCGACCGGCTGGTGCGCCGTCAGCCCGCTTTGCGCTCGTCGTTCGAGCTGAGCAAGTACTCGGTGCCGCTACAGGTCGTGCACACCGCGATCGAATACGACCTGGAGATCGTCGATATCTCCGATCTCGATCCGGTACTCGCCGATCAAGAGGTCGAGGACTACACCCAGGAGCGCAGACACGCCCACTACGACCTCACCCGCGCACCGCTGCATGCCGTGCGGGTGTTCCTACGTCCACTCGAAAGTGCCAGCCAGGCCGTCGATCTGGTGCTCAGTTTCCATCACGCGATCCTCGACGGGTGGAGCGTCGCGACCACGGCGCTCGAGCTGTTGCTCGACTACCTGAACACGTTGGGGCTGGTCGAAACCGGCGTCGATGACACCCCGTATGCGACCACCGTGCTCGCCGAATACGCACAGGCCGAAATCGCGGCGGCGCACGACGATTCGGCCCGTGCGTTCTGGCGGGAGGCGCTGGCGGGTGCCGAACCGACGGCACTGACCGCATTGGGTGTGCACCGGGGTGCCGGGGCGGAGGAACCACGGGCCAGTGCAGTGGTGCCGCGCCGGCTCGCCGAGCGGGTGACCGCCTTCGCCGCCCGGCACCAGGTGCCCGAGAAGGCCGTCTACCTGGCGGCGCACTGCCTGACGCTGCGCACGGTGACCGGCCGCGCCGATATCACCACCGGCGTCGTCAGCCACGGCCGTCCGGACCGGGCGGGCGCGGAAAGCATTGCGGGCCTTTTCCTCAACACCCTGCCGATGCGGCTGGACGATACCGCGACCACCTGGCGCGCGGCCGTCGACCAGATCGCGCGCCGGGAGCGCGAGGCGTATTCGCACCGGCGCTATCCGCTGCGGTCGATGCTGGCCGATGGCGCCCCCGCCTTCGAGACGGCGTTCAACTTCATCAACTATCACCTCTTCGCACCGATCGTCGGCGCGGACGGCGTCGCACTGCGCGATTTCGACGTTCGCGAGGACACCAACTTCCAGCTCCTGGTGACCGTGGCCAACGATCCACGGGACGGCCGAATGTGGGTGCGGGTCAATGGCGATCACACGCTGACCAGGGATCAGTGCGAAACCGTCGCGGTCACCCAGCTGCGCATGCTGGCGAGCATCGTCGCGGATCCGGATGCCGCGATCGATCACAGCACCGGGCCGGCGACGGCCCGTGATGTCGGCACGCTGGTCGCCGACGCGGCCGCACTCAATCCGGATACGGTCGCCGTACAGGGCGACGAATCCGGCATCACCTACGACGAACTGATCGAACGCAGCGATCGACTGGTCCGGCGGCTCAGCGGCTTCGGCATTCGGACCGGCGATCGCATCGGCATTCTGATGGGCCGTCGCCCGGAGCTGGTACTGCTGGTACTCGCGCTCATGCGGCTCGGCGCGGCCTGCGTGCCGCTCGATGTCAGCTATCCGCGGTCCCGGCTGAACCTGATGATCGACCGCGCCGACCCGCACCGGGTGATCGCCGACGCCGACTACGCCGATATCGTCGACAATGCCGCGCTGGTGTTGGATACCGCCGACCTGTTCGACTCGACGGCCCCGGACAATCGCACGGAAGCCGCTGCTCCGGAACATATCTCACCCGATGCGGTCGCCTATGTGCTGTTCACCTCCGGCTCCACCGGCGAACCCAAGGGCGTCGCCATGCCGCACCGCGGGCTGACCACACTGGTGGACTGGCAGAACCGCAGCGCATCGGGCATGGACCTGGCCAGCACACTGCAATTGGCGCCCTTGAGTTTCGATGTGTCGTTCCAGGAGATCTTCACCACCCTGGCCGCGGGTTCCACGCTGCGGGTCAGTTCGGTGGATCTGCGCTCCAATGTCGAGGAACTGCTGAATACCGTTGTTGCGGAGGGCATCGAGCGACTGTTCCTGCCCTACGTCGCACTGCAGGCCTTCGCCGAAGCCGTGGTGGCCCGACGGATGTTCCCGGTCGATCTGAAGGTGCTCGGCTCCTCGGGCGAACAGCTGCGCATCACCGACGAGATCCGCGCTCTGTGCAAGGTGGTACCCGGCCTGCTGCTGGAAAACCAGTACGGCCCAACGGAATCCCACGTCGCGACCACCTGCACGCTGACCGGCTCGCCCGATGACTATCCGTCGCTGCCGCCGATCGGCCGCCCGGTCGACGGCGATACCGTCGAATTGCTCGACGGCGCACTGCGTCCGGTGGCCGACGGCGTGATCGGTGAGATCTACCTGGGTGGTCGTTCCCTCGCACTCGGCTACCAGGGCCGGGCGGCACTGACCGCGCAGCGTTTCGTGGCCGCGCACGGCGGCGCGATCCTCTACCGCACCGGCGATCTCGGTGTCCGGCTGGCCTCCGGCGATCTGGTCTGCCTCGGCCGCAGTGACAGCCAGGTGAAGATCCGCGGCTTCCGGGTGGAGCCCGCCGAGGTGGAGCTGTGCATTCTCGGGCTGGCCGAGAAGTACCCGGCCATCACCGAAGCGGCCGTGGTGGCACGGGGTTTCGGTGGAATCGATGGTGCCCTGATCGCATTCCTGGTCGGCGACGCCGAGCAGACCGATCTGGCCGCACTGCGCCACGATCTGCGCGGGGTACTGCCCGCGCATATGGTGCCGTCCCGGTTCGTCTTCCTCGACGAACTGCCCCGCACGCCGAGTGGTAAGCGCGACGACGGCGCACTGCGCTCGATCATCGATGCCGTACCGGAATCGGTCGCCGCGCGGCGGGAACCGGCCGACGAATACGAACGCACCGCCGTCGAACTGCTGGCCGAATACGCCGGTCTGCGTTCGATCGGACTCGACGACGATTTCTTCGCCTCCGGCGGCACCTCCATCGGCGCCATGCGGGTGGTGATGGGGCTGTCCCGGCGATTCGGCGTCGAGTTGCCGCTGGATTCGTTCATCGGCGCACCGACGGCCACCGAACTCGCGGCGCTGATCCGCTCCGGCAATACCCAGCGCACCTTCGACCCCCTGGTGCCGATCAGCGTCGGCGGTCATAAGCCGCCGCTGTTCCTGGTGCATCCGATCGGTGGAAATGTGCTGTGCTACTTGGCCCTTTCCCGCTATCTCGATCCGGATCGGCCGATCTACGGCCTGCAGGCCGCCGGAGCGGACCCGGGCAGCACGCCGGAGAAGTCGATCGTCGCGATGGCGGAGTCCTATCTGGCGGCGGTGCGCCGGGTGCACCCCGAGGGGCCGTACCACCTGGCGGGCTGGTCCTTCGGCGGCAATGTCGCCCTCGAAATGGCGCGTCAGCTGCCCGAACACGAAGTGGCCAGCGTGACGCTGCTCGATACCATGGCGTTGCGGCAGCAGGCCCGCGAACCGATCGCCGAGGAGCAGCTCATCCGCTGGTTCTTCAATGAATTGCTGTGGTATGCCCGCGGAAATCAGGCCGCACTCGTCGACTTCGAACCCGATGTGCACGGTTCCGAGGAACTGTTCGAGGCAATGCTCGCCGAGGCGATCAGATCCGCGATCCTGCCCGCCGACAGCTCACCGCAGGCGATACGCAGGCTCTACGACGTGTTCTACGCCAATTACACGGCGCTGCTGGAGTACCGGCTCGAACCCTATGACCGCGATATCACCCTGCTGCGGGCCGAACAGGGGCTGCCGCCCGGTGTCGATATCGCGCACCAGGCGGTGGGCAGCATGTTCGACAGCGCGAACAACGGGTGGCAGCAGTACGCGGCCCGGGGCTTCACGCTGGTGCCGGTGCCGGGCGATCACCTGCACATGATGACCGAACCGCATGTCGGTGAGGTCGCTGTGCAACTCGACGCGGCGCTGGCGGCGGCGGATCCGGATCTGGATCGGGAGCTGGGCGCCGAAATGCTCGACGCCTGACCGATGCGACCCGACCGTTATGCGCGACGACCCGCATAACGGTCGGGTTCGGCGCTGTAGCAGGCGTGGTTCTCGTCATGGTGAACTACAGTTTCGAGGTGGCTGCAGCCATCGGGGGTGGCTCTCCATCGCGTGCGCGGTTGGCCAACGCCTGCGTCGATTCCGATGTCGGCCAGCGCTTTTCGAGAGGGAGGGTAGTTGCCGTGAAGTTCGCAATGCTCGCACTGGCCGCGACCGCGGTGGGTTTCGCGGGGGCCGGTACTGCGCAAGCGGCGGGAAATGCCGTGGTCGGCGGAGGTACCGGTCTGGTCTTCGATAGCAACGCGGTGTGCTCGCTGACCGCCATCGGCTACGACAGCGCCGGGCGACTGGTCGGGCTCACCGCAGGGCACTGCGCCCCGACCGGCGCGCGATTGGGCGCCGAGCAGTTCCTGGACACCGGCGTGATCGGCACCGTCGCATACTCCGATGAGGGCGAGGGCTTGGACTTCGCGGTGCTGGAATTCGATCCGGCGAAGGTCACGCCGGCGCGCAATATCGGCCCGACCACCATCGCCGGGTTCGCCGCCGCACCCGTCCTCGGTGAACCGGTGTGCACGAGCGGGCGCAGCAGTGGATTCGACTGCGGCATCGTGTGGGGCACGCTGGAGAGTGTCGTTATCAACCAGTCCTGTTCCAGGCCCGGCGATTCCGGTGGTCCGGTCACGGTGGGTGATCGACTGGTGGGTATGAATCAGGGGCGGCTGACCAGTCTCGGCGGCCTCGGGTTCAATATTCCGTGCACCTTGGGCGCGAATCCCATTCACTCACCGGCATTTTTCGCGCCGATCGATCAGATCCTTCAGGCCGTGGATGCCACCGGTGGTGTCGGCAGCGGATTCCAGCCCATCTGATCGGATGTGGAGTTCACCGCCGCGAGCCCGCGCAGGGTTTCGGCGGTGAATGCGTCCAGGGGGTAGAACAATTCGATCGCGAGCTCAGAGAGCGTGATATCGGCGGGTGCGCCGAAGGTGGCCATGGTGCTGAACATGCGCAGTTCGCCGACCGGGGTCCGAATACGCAATGGGACCTCGAACGGACTCGGTTGTGCCGCATCGTCATCCGGTTCTTCACGGTAGTCCGGCGGCAGGGGATAGGCGGCGACCTCGTCGCACAGTGTCCGCAGCTCGGCGTCACCGGTCGCATTGACCTGGTGAGACAGTCGCTCCAGGAACAACTCTCGCACCTGGGTCAGGTTGGCGAGTCGGCCCGAGAGGCCATCGGGATGCAGCACCAGCCGATAGACATTCGGCCGCGGCAGCAGCAGTTCGTCGGGGATGCCGGTCATGAACAGGCCCATCGCGGCATTTTCACTGACCACATTCCACAGCCGGTCCACCACGACCGCCGGATAGGGTTCGTGCGCGGTCAGCATGATGTCGAGCGCGGAACGGACCGAGGCCAGGCCCGCGTCATCGAGGCTGCTCTCCCGATAGGCGGGCGCGTAGTCGGCGGCCAGCAGCAGGGTATTGCGCTCGCGCAGTGGCACCTCCAGTGCATCGCAGAGCCGCAGGATCATGGCCCGACTCGGCTTGGCCCGTCCGGTCTCCACATAGGAGATGTGCCGTGCGGAGCTGTCCGCCGATAGCGCCAGGTCGAGCTGACTGAGTCTGCGCCGCTGCCGCCAGGCACGCAGCAATGCGCCGACGCGCGTATCCGTCCGAGTTGATGCCACCCGAGCAGGCTAGTCAGCGCCGCCTGCGCTCGGCCATGACCTCCGAGGTTATTGAGACCAGTACCTCGAACCGGGCATGGTCGGTGCCGGGAGCCGATCGGCTGCCATGGATCGACCTCAGGAGAGGGATATGAGCACGTCGACACCGAACACCCGGCCCGCGTCGGACACCACTTTCTTGCGGACCGTGCTGCGCCTGGACGGATGGGGAACCGGGGCCTTCGGCGTCGTCATGTTCGCCGGAGCGGCGGCGCTGAGTGGACCGTTGGGGCTGCCGACGGCCTGGTCCATTCCATTCGCTGTCGCGATGATCGGCGGCGGGCTCGCACTGTTGCTCATTGCCGGGTATCCGGAGCTGGTGCCGGGCCACGCGAGCGCGGTCGTCGGCGTCAACGCGGTATCGGCGGTGGCACTGGTGGTGTTGGCGTTCTCCGGTGTCCTGGAGTTGACCGGGCTCGGGGTGGTGTTCCTGCTGATCGGAGCGGTGTGGGTTGCGGTATTCGCGGGCCTGCAGGCCCGTGGGGTGCGCCGGGCCGGGCTGTGAGTGCGGCCGCTGTCGGTGACTTGGGGCGAGCGCACTGAGCGACGTGATCGTTCGGCCACCCAACCCGACGTCACGGGGTGCTGTTGCTGACTGCGACGCGGCTGTCAACCCTGAACTTGGTGAGGTGCTGGCGGCGCCGAGCGATGTGCGCGCTCACGTTGAGTCGCCGCTCGCGCGATACCGGTCCGTCGGCCCGAGACAGGTGGGCGGGTTCATCGCAGTCGACCGGTGCGGTTGGTGATCCGGTCGGCGGGAGTCGCCTCGGTGTGGGTTTGATGCGGCTCCGCGTGTCGTTCGCGGGCGAGTTCGAGCATGGTCAGTCCGGTTTCGCGGATGAGGCTGTCCAGATCGTCGAGCATTTCGGCGATGGCATCGCGGGTCGTCTGCAATTCCTCGGAGCTCGGATCGCGCCGGTCGAAGACGCCGCGGAGCTTATGTAGTCGGAGTCCGACATCGAAGAGGCGGCGCACCAGCCGATCACTGGAATCGGCGAATGCGGTCGCACCTGCGGAAAGCTCATTGGTGGGGACGAAGGATCGTCGCGGCTTGCGCCGTGGGCCTCGGCCGACGCCCATGCGAATGCCGGGAAGTCGGCGGGAGTCGCTCTGCGCGCTCGACCGCGCATTGTCTGGCATAACATTCCTCCTGAGTCAGCTGATTCGCATCGGTGGCCACGTTTCGGGACCCGGAGACCTGGGTACCCTAAATCGCGCGATACTGCGCCAGTGATCGGGTCCCCGGGGAATTCGATACTTCTGTACCACTTTTCGTTGTATTCATACGGTAATCACTTGGTACACAACAGGATCTGGATCTCATTCATTCCGCGTTCGTCGTGTCCGAGCTCCGCACGTGGTGTGCTGATCGAATAAGGGGGCTGCTTCGCATGGCGTGCGGGTGGACAATGGGGGTATGACAGTAAACGGTGTGCGGGAGTCACGCGAACTGTCGGTCGATGCGTCGCTGCATCTGCTCGGCACGATCGGATTCGGTCGTGTTGCGTTCTCGCGCTACGCGTTACCCGCTATTCGGCCGGTCAGTCACGCGGTTGTCGATGACCAACTGGTGCTCTACGCCGACTCCGCAACAACCAGTTCGCTCGATCGTCAGGTGGTCGCCTACGAGGTGGACACGATCGATCACGAAACCTCCCTTGGCTGGTGTGTGATCGTGACCGGGATTGCCGATACCGTCCGCGACCAACACGAAATCCTGCGCTATCAGCAGTTCTTGCCGGAGCGCACGGTCGGGGCGGGTGATCGGGTGACCAGGATCCTGCCCGATATCGTCACCGGCATCGAATATATCGCCGAGGACGCCGGACGGTAACCTAACGGTCCGGGATCGGTTCGGGGAGTAGGGGTTCGAGCTTCGCCAGGAAGCGGGCGAAGTGCGGGTCGGCGTCGCTGCGGTCGAAAGTATCGATCTCCCACCAACGCGACTCGCTGAATTCACCTGGGTCCAGGGTGTATCCGCGGGTACGGTCGCCGCGGATGACATACCAGAGGCTGACATCCTCATGGCCACTGTCGATTCCGACGGTCGTGGTCACAGTGAGAAACAGCGGTTCGGTTCCGTTGACGGTGAACTCGGCGTCGATACCCAACTCCTCGGCCGCCTCGCGTCCGGCGGCGGCCAGCGGATGTTCGCCCGGCGCGATATGACCGCCGGTCGGCAGCCACAGTCCGGCCAGCCGATGGCGGCCGAGCAGGACGCTGCGGGTTCGCGGGTCGACGAGCACCACGTAGGAAACCAGATGCCGTGTGGGAGTATCGGGTTTGACTCGACGAAATACATCGTCGGTGGCGGCGAGCCAGGCCAGCGTTTCCGCGATGTGCTGGCGTTCGAGCTCGTCGAGCGGATCGATGGCGTCGACGATATCGGCGACGGCGGCGGTCGCGAGGTTCATGGCAGGCGACAGTAGCGGCAGACACCGACAGATCCGCCTGCGGCGAATCAGTCCAGGACGAGCCTGGTGGTGTAGACCCCCGCGCGATTGTGTGCGTCGGCCGCCGCTTCGAGCTCGATCGAACACATTGCACGTCGGGGCCGCGAACTACCGCTGGTTCCGCGATAGCGACGACAAGGCTGGTTGACGCATCGCATGCGGCGATCGCGTGACTACACGGTGCCCGCCCTACGGTCTCGTCCTGTGGCTTTGCGGTCCACGCCCGACGGCGCAGCCCAGGCTTCGATGTTGCCGTGCCAGCCCGTATCAATGACGAACAACCGAGCTTGCGTCGCTCGTTGCCAGTGTCCAATGTTAACGATTCCTTGACGTCGAATGCTCTGCGGAGAACCGGTTTTCGTGGGCTAATGCTGATCGACGGGGTATGAAAACCGTGGAATCGGCGTTGCCGGATCGACATCGGGGTTCGGGGATGTAGTCCGGCTGTCTGAAAGGTGGGCTGCGATGAACGGGAAGGTACTCGACGTCGTGTTGATCGTCGTGCTGGCGGTCGTGTTCTTCGGGTTCGCGATCTTCCACCCGGGCCTGGGCAATGCCGTTGTGGCCTGGGTGGGATTGGTCGGGCTGGGGTACTACAACTCGTTCGTCAGGCACGACCCAGCGCTGGAGCGGGAAACGCCCGATCCGGGCCGTCCGCTGGACCACCACCAGACCTTGCGTCCGGGTTGGCGGTGAGCATGTGTGAGGCACCTCCCGGCGTTGCCGGGCGGTCCGGTCCAGCGCCGGTGCGACCGGCGCTCCGCCCATAGGATCGGGCGGCGGGTCGGTGCTCGGGTAAGCCAGGGTCGTGGTGGTTGTCGCGGAAGGTCCCTGCGGCGATTTCCGCCACCCGGTCCAGCCCACTATCGGCCGGGAGGACCGTCAGCCCGGCAGCAATCGCAGGGCAGCATTGCGTGCGGCGATACCTGCGGACGTGGCCGGGACCAGGAACGCTTTCGCCGCCCAGACACCCCGCTGGGCCCGGCTGACCACGCGGCGGTGTTGCTGCTCGTAGCGCTGCAATGCCACCACCACGTCACCGGGTGCGCCGGTGAGTTCCTCGGCAAGCGCGTAGGCACCGATCATAGCGTTGGACGAACCGTCACCGAACAGCGACACGCACGAGGCCGCATCGCCGACCAGCACAACCGGGCCCCGCGACCACTGCCGCAGGCGCACCCGGCTCACCGCATCGCAATACAGGTCACCGGCCGCACGGACCCGTTCGACGGCATCGGCGAAAACGCCTGAGTTCCCGGTGAATTCCGCAGCCACCAGCCGTTTGTGCAACGGTAGATCCCGCGGACTGAACTCGGCCACCGCCGCGTGCCGGAACATGAACACCACCCCGCCGGCGGGATGCGTACCCACCACCCGTCCTGGCGTGTTGTACAGCACCACATCGCGGTCATCACCGTCGTAGTCCGCCAGCGGCAGCGTCGCGACATACATGCCCAAATGCCGGACGAACTGTTCCTCCGGGCCGAATGCCAGCCGCCGCACCGACGAGTGCAGACCGTCGGCTCCAACCACCAGATCGAACCGGCCCGAACCGCCCCCGGCGAAAACCACATCCACACCGCCGGGGTCCGGGGCGAGGGCGGCAATGGAGTCGCCGCACCGGATACGCGCGTGCTCCTGGGCCGCGTCCAGCAACGCCGCGGCCAGCTCGGCGCGTCCGACTTCCACCTCTTGATCACCGGCTGAGCCTTGAAATGCGCTCAACCGCACCGCGGCCCGCGGCGCACCGCCGGCGTCCACGAAGACCAGCCGCCGCGCACCGGTCGCGGCCTCGCGCAGCCGCGGCATGATCCCCATCCGCTCGGCCACGCCGACCGCCGCGCCCTTCACATCGACCGGACTGCCGCTGGAGCGCTGCAGGGAAGCACGCTCGACCACCGTCACATCGAACCCGGCGCGGCCCAGCCAATACCCCAGCGTGGCCCCCGCGATCCCGGCCCCGCTGACCAGCACCGACCTAGCCACAGTCAACACCGGCCTCGCCCGGCGCACACGGGTCGCCGGCACGCCTTCCGACGGCGCGGCGGTTCATCTCCTGCTCACGCGGCATAGCGATATCGACTGCTGGCCTTAGCGCCATTACGTCCACTGTCTCCCGATCCGAG
This sequence comes from Nocardia sp. NPDC004278, assembly GCF_053602975.1. NCBI lineage: Bacteria > Bacillati > Actinomycetota > Actinomycetes > Mycobacteriales > Nocardiaceae > Nocardia > Nocardia sp. NPDC004278. The sequence goes on along the minus strand of NZ_JBSGEQ010000014.1, from coordinate 77,166 downwards.
CCCAGGATCCCGCGAGTTCGGGCCTGCGCTGCCGACCAGACTTCCCGGCGCACCACCAGTAAAGATGCCGTATCAGCCGGGGCCGGGGCAAGCCGGACACCGTGACGACCACAGCCCCTCGGCCGCCTCGCGCGGCCCGAGGTGAAGGTTCGTCGGTCCTCGCGCGACGACACCGGCGGTGTTTGCATGAGCGACCACGAGTTATGTTGGCGCATAGCGAGATACCGGTGCAGAGCATCGCGAAACCATGCTGGAACTCGACACCAGGTTCGCCTGCCGCGGATCAGTCCAGAACGACCGGGCGCAACCTGGTGGTGTAGACCCCCGCGCGATCGAGCGCATCGGCCGCCGCGTCGAGCTCGATCGAGACCTCCTCGAACACTTCCCGCGCCCCCGCGATGCAGTAGGCCGGGGTGGTGAGCGCCCCGATGCCCTCGGTATCTACCAGCATCCCCGAAGTTTGCAAGGATCCGTAATCCGCATCCAATTCGGCCAGTTCCCCGCGAAGTTCGCGCAGCCGATCGAACAACCGCTGCCGTCGAATCTCCAGTGCCAGTGGATCGGTCATCGCACGCTCCTCGAGTCGGCTGTATCGCTCGCTGCCCGCAATCTACCGCCGAGCTATGTCGACGGTTCGAACTCCAGCAGCACCGGTCCACCACCCTGGCCCTTCGGAAGTGGGAAGAAGCTGTGGTGCGTATCCGGATCGACGGCAACCGTATGCGCGCCCTCGGCAAGGTGATCGGATGCGATGGCGATGGTGTGTCCGGCGCGCTGGTCGAACAGGCTCACCCACCCGCTCTCGGCGGCCACATACAGCCGGTGGGCCGAGTCGTCGTAGACCAGCACATCGGGAGTCCGGCCGACGCTGTTCGCATCGATGACGGTGCGGTGCGTGAGATCGACGGTGACCAGCTGGGCATTGTCCTCGCACTCGACGAACATCAGCCGGTCGGCCGCATCCGGTGCCTGCCCGTGCGGTCCGGCGCAGCCGGGTATCGGGATGCGGTCGGTCTCCGTCAGCGTCTGCGGATCGATGACGGCGAGATCGGCGCGGCCCTGCACCGCGACGACCATTCGGTCGGTATCGGAGTCATAGACGACATTGCCGACCTCGCCGCCCAATTGCACCGTGCCATGGACGGTTCCGGTCTCGGCGTCGATCACGGTTTCGGTCCCGGCACGCTGGTTGGTGGTCCATACCGCGTCGCGGCGCGGATCGTAGGCGAGTCCGTCCGGATAGTCACCGGTCGGTGAGGTGCGCAGGATCGTGCCGTTATCGGAGTCGATGGTCGCGAGTTGGTTGCGTCCGGTCGCGGTCGGTCGCCACCATGACGATCGCGCAGGTCAGGGCCATCGGCCAGGTCGGTCGCATCGAGCCTCCCGTCGAAGGCAACCGTGGGTTCAGACTAGTCCGGGAGCGGATAGGGGGCGTGGATCCGGCCAGCGCACGGGTGCATCCGACGGTACGGTCAGACCGGGAAGGTGAAGCCGACCTTGCGGGTCGTGGGGTCCGCGGCGATCAGGCGCACCCGGACCTTCGAACCCTCGGGTGGTGCGCCCAGGCAGGGGCCGACCACGGGTGGGTCGGCGACGAAGACTTCGGCGGGGCGGCTGCCATTGGCTTCGCGTACCACCACGGCATCGAAGACCGTGCCGCCGCGTTCGGCGAGCAGGGTGGCCTCGGTCAGGTCGATGCAGGCCCGTTCCACCTTGCCCGCGATGCTGTCGCTGCGCTTCATCGAGTCGGCGGTGGGGACCAGGCCGTCGCGAACCCATTGCGGCACTTCGGTTCCGGCGCAGCGGGCCAGGCAGATCTCGGTGGCGAACCGGTCCGCGAGGCGACGCAGCGGCGCGGTCACATGCGCGTACGCCGCGCCGATCGCGCTGTGCTGCAGATTGTTGGACGCATTGTTTCCGGATCGAGCGCCGTTCGTCGATCGCGGGCCGCCGGTCGCCCGGCCGCTTCCGGCCTCCTGCCCGCCGCCGGTCGGTCCACCGCCAACCGGTTGCCCACCGCCGATTGCCGCCGCGCCGCCGGTTGGCGCACCACCCGCCGCTGCGATGCCACCGTCGAGCACGGTGTAGGCGGCGCCTCGCAACAGCGTGGTCGCTTCCGACATCAGCACCAGCGTCGCGGGCGCCTTCGGATCCAACCCGGCCAACATCCGCCCGACGGATTCGTCCGCGGGCCATTCGACCCCGAGCGCCGCGGCGGTCCTGCGCATCGAGTCGATCGCCGATCCCGTGGGCGGCGGCATGGTCCGCAAGAGTGCGATGCGCGCACCGGCATCGGGTGCGCGATCGGATCCACTGCCGTTCAACATGATTCGCGCCGCACACATACCGGTGAGCAGTGAAACCTGCTCGTTCCAGTCGTCGGCCGGGGTGCGCGGTTCGACAACGAGGCGCCAGTGCCCGTCGGCGCTGTCGTCGCGGATAATGCTCTGGGCGGGCAGTCGCAGCCCGATCGCGCCGCGCGCCAGCCCGGCCTCGATGCGCCGCGTGCCGAATTCCGGCAGGGCCGCGATCGAGGGATGCAGGCGGTTCGCGTCGGCGTCGGTCTGGACGCTCGCGTAGTCGAGCCGGGCCCGGGAGCGCACGGTTGCCCGGACCACCGAGAACCGTTGCGGTTCGGCGTTCTCATCACATTCGATGGTCCACAGGGCGGCGGGCCTGGTCTGCTCGGGGAGCAGGCTCGCGGAGTTCTCCGACAGGATCGTCGGATGCAGCGGCACGGTGCCGTCGGGGAGATAGAAGGTCTGGCCGCGAATACCCGCTTCTCTGGCCAGTGGGCCAGCCGGGTCGATGACGGCGCCGACATCGGCGATCGCGTAATGCACGGTGAAGCCGGATGCGGTGCGTTCGATATGTACCGCCTGGTCCAGATCCATGGCGCCGGGCGGGTCGATCGTGACGAACGGAATATCGGTGCGATCACTGCGCTGGCCCGCGAACGCATCGAACGCGTCGCGGGCCGCCGCGGTGGCCTCGGCGGGATACGCCGAGGCCAATCCGAATTCGGATCGAATGGCACCGAAATCGACCGGTGCCGAGACGATCCGCTGATGGAGTTCCACGGTTTCGCAGTCGTGCTTCTACTGCAGTGCCAGCATGGTGCCGTTCAATTCATTGAGCGGACCGTACACAGTAAAGGTCACCCGTCCACCCGGGACACTGGCCGAGACGTCCGCCGCGGCGTCGAGTGCCTCGCCGAACGACGCCGCCGACGGATGCGGCAGACCGGCGATGGCCTGCCCGATGTGATTCTGGTGCACCCAGGCGGTGTCGGCCGAGTTGAGGTCGACCTGGACCCCACCCGCCAGCGGGGTGACCGCGACCGCCGAGGCGGATCCGGTGCCCAGCATGGCGAAAACCGATGCGGCGCCGGCAATCAACGCACCGGCGACCAGTGAACGAACAATCCGCATAAAGTTTCAGACCTGCTTCCATGATCGAAGAATGGGGAGGGTTCGTGGCGGCCCGGCTACGGGGCTTACCAACGGCGCCTACTCTATGACGTCGATCACGTTCAAGGCCAGTTCCCGCCGAAGCGACATACCGAACACGCCGAGCCGGGCGTCGCCACACCGTGACTGCTAGGGTTCCCCGGCGTGGCGGGGTTTGCCTTTCCCCGCACATTCGCAAGTGTCCCGTACGTCGACAATTGGGAGTTATCCACTGATGTCAACGATTCTTTTCGATTACCTGATGCCGCTGCTCGGTCCCGAGCAGGCGTCGTATTGGGCTCAGGTGTTCATGGTCAACCCGCTCTGACCTCACCAGCACCGATGCGGTGTTCGTCGCCTTCCGTTAACCACACGGGAGGCGGCGTTTCCCAAGTGCAGCTAGCATCCCGCTCCGTGACCAGAACTACCGCCGCGATCGCGGCAAGCTCCGCCGTATTCGCCCTGCTCATCGCTGGTTGCAGCGATGACAAGTCCTCCTCCACCGCCGCCTCTGCATCCGGCGCCGCAACCACTTCGGCGGCCAACGCGGCTGGCTCTGAAACCCTGGATAGTGTCAAGGCAGGGACGTTCGTCGTCAGCTACCGCAGCGCCTTCCCCAAGCTCGCCGATGGCAAAGACGATGCCAAGATCCGCGACGTTTTGGTCGAGACATGCAAGGACATCAAGGGCGGCAAGAGCGAGGACGAGATCGTCCAGAACGTCATCAAGCGCACGAAGGGCAGCGCCGAGGCCTCCAAGGAAGAGGCCCAGGCGATCTACCAGATGGCGAAGATGCTCTGCTGATCAGCTTTTCGGGCTGATCATTCCTTCAGCCACGGCAGGTAATTGGGCAGGTATTTCAACACGTATCCGACGGTGATCATGACAATGATCGAGATCACTGGAATCAGTATGGACATCGGCCCGGTTTCCTTACGTTGTGCTACCGATGCGGGCTGTACGGCGCTGGACCGTCGCCGTACCCGTATCGGTATACGCCCGTTGTGTTACGAGCGCATGCCGTCTTGGCTCGTCGCGGGCGTGTTGCCCGAACCGAGTGCCGGGGTCGGTTCGGGTGGGGTGATCTCCGGTGCCGTCGATTCCGGTGCGGCCGGGGTGGGCTCGGACTCCGCCGACGTGCTACCTGCGGTGGTCGGCTCCGACGAGGTACGGCTGTCGAGGAAGCGCAGCAGTTCCACCGGGAACGGCAGCACCAATGTCGAATTCTTCTCCGCCGCAACCTGAACCACCGTCTCCAGCAGCCGCAGTTGCAGCGATGCCGGCGATTCCGACATCTGGGCGCCCGCCTGCGCCAACATCTTCGACGCCTGCAACTCGCCCTCGGCGGAGATGACCCGCGCCCGCCGTTCCCGCTCCGCCTCGGCCTGCCGCGACATAGAGCGCTTCAGCGAATCCGGGATGGAGACATCCTTGATCTCCACTCGGTCTATGTGGATGCCCCAGCTCAGTGCCGGGCTGTCGATCATGATCTCCAGGCCCTTGTTCAACTCCTCGCGGTTGGACAACAGGCTGTCCAGATCGCTCTTGCCGATGATCGACCGCAGCGAGGTCTGCGCCACCTGCCCCACCGCGAACAGATAGTTCTGCACCTCCACCACCGCGCAGACCGGGTCGATGACCCGGAAATAGACCACTGCGTCGACCCGGACGGTGACGTTGTCGCGGGTGATGCCGTCCTGCGCGGGCACCGGCATGGTGACGATCTGGGTGGAGATCTTGCGCATCCGGTCGACGAACGGAATCAGCATGCGCAGCCCAGGATCTCGGGTGCCGACCACCCGGCCGAACCGGAAAACCAGCCCCTTTTCGTATTGTGCGACGATGCGCGCGCTCATCGCGGTGAGCACCCCGCCCGCGATCGCCCCGACCCCGAAGATCGCCCCGATAATGGCAAGAATATCCATGGTTACACCCCGTAGGAAGTGCCTGACCGCACCGAATACCGGATCGACGGTCCACTTCCATCATGGCACTGGATGCCCCGGTGGGCACTGGATTACGGGGGCGGGCGAGTTGGCCTGTAAGCCGGATCCTGTCCCCGGTTCACACCGGGTGACGGCCATCCATCTGGACACACCGTTGCCGGGTGCCTCGAGCGGTCCACCCGCAGGCTCGGGCGAGCAACCCTCGAACACCTGCGCAGCCGCATCGCGAACGATGCGACCTTCGACCTTGCTCCGGGCGGGGTTTACCTAGCCGCCCCGGTCACCCGGGGCGCTGGTGCGCTCTTACCGCACCGTTTCACCCTCACCGCACGATCCCGGAGGATCGTGGGCGGTCTGTTTTCTGTGGCACTGTCCCGCGGGTCACCCCGGGTTGCCGTTAGCAACCGCCCTGCTCTGTGGAGTCCGGACTTTCCTCGGTGCCGGGCGGCAGCACTCGCGTGCCCGTTCCCGTCACCGCGGCCGCCCGGCCAACTCGTCCGCAGCGTTTAGCCTACTTTGATCACGGGGTACCTTGTTCACTGGCCTGACTGGTGACCGGTCGGGGGGTAGTAGTTCGGACCGAAACAGTACGGTGAGGTGCCATGGAACGTGTCGAGGTCAGTTTTCCCTCGGGCAGTGAGCAGTGCGCCGCCTGGCTGTATCCCCCCGACGGCATTCCCAAGCCCCGCCCGCTCGTGGTGATGGGGCACGGCCTGGGGGGCAACCGAGAAATGGGTCTGGATCGGTACGCCCGCCGGTTCGCCGCCGCGGGCATGGGCGTGCTGGTATTCGACTACCGGCACTTCGGTGCCAGCCAGGGTTCGCCGCGCCAGCTACTACATATCGCCCGGCAGCGTGCGGACTGGCGCTCGGCCATCGCGTACGCACGGACGCTGCGCGGCTTCGACGCCACTCGAATCGCCCTGTGGGGCACCTCATTCGGTGGCGGCCATGTGCTGGCCGTCGCACCCGACGACGACTACATTGCGGCCGTGGTCGCCCAGGTTCCGTTCACCAGCGGCTGGGCCTCGGCCATGGCGAAGGGGCCGACCAGTCTGACCAAGGTCGCAACCATCGCGGCAACCGATCTGCTCATCGGCCCGATTCGGCGCAAGCCGGTTCGTATCCGGCTGGCCGGGCGCAAGCGCGCGGCGGCGCTGATGAGCGCGCCGGATGTGCCGGAGGGATATGGCAGGCTGGCCGAGGAGAGCGAGACCTACGAGCCGAAAGTCGCTGCCCGCGTTGCCTTCTCGACACTGTTCGATTCCCCCGGCCGCCGGGCCAAGGCGCTGAAGATGCCGGTGTTCTACGCGATCGCCGACAACGACAGCATCGCACCGCCCAAGCCGACGCTGCGCGCGGCCGAACGTACCAAGCACGCGATCGTAAAGCGTTATCCAGTAGGACATTTCGACCTCTACTTCGATGACGTCTTCGAGCAGACCGTGTACGACCAGACCGAATTCCTGGTATCGGTGCTGCGCCCCTGACCTGATACCCCGTCCAGCCAGCTCCTTGCCATGTCGCCCCCTGGGGCCAGGGGGCGGTCGAAGGTAGTCGGATGGTGGTCGCCCAGGCCGCATTCGACGCCATACGACTACGCTCGGCGAGCAGCGGGAGGGGGTAGTGGAGGAGGGCACTGGCTGTCGCGGTGATGCCGACGGTATTCTGGGGCCACCGGACCGGTCGATCATGACCGGCCATGTCGATGGCCCGGATGCGCCGCGAAGCATCACCGCGATGAGAATCGTTGTCTGCCAAGTCTTTTGCTCCCTCGGGAAGGGTATTCCCGCGCGTCGGTGACGGCCGCGCGGGTGCGCACCCGCCCCGAACTCCGGCGCCAGCGTCGTCCGCGGGCGCACGGTTGCTGGAACCATCTGCTCGCCGCACCGCTGTGGCCCAAACACGGCGTCAATCTCGGTACCCTGCTGCGCACCTGCGATGCGGTCGGCGCCTGCCTGGCGGTGCCCCGCCGACCATGGGTGCCGGACGCACTGAACCACGGAAATACGCTGCGGCACCGGCAATGTGTGCACTGGATCGACGGCCGCGTCGACCGCTGGCTGGCCCGACAGCGCACCGGCGGTTCGGCAATCGTCGGCGTGGAACTGACCGACGAATCCATCCGCCTCGCCGACCTCCCCGTCGCCCGCAAACGCACCATCATCGTCCTCGGCCACGAATCCACCGGCATCCCACCCGAAGCCCTGGAACTCCTCGACACCGCCGTCGAAATCCCCATGGTCGGCACCGGCCACAGCCTCAACGTCGCGGTCGCGGGCTCGTTGGTGCTCTACAAACTCGCGGGGCTGTCTTGATCCGCGTCGATTCAGGCCGCAACGCCGTTATCGACCCCACGGGTGGATCACATCGTCCGCCTGTTCTGAGGCCTCTGGCCAGGTGTACGCCTGTCTGCGCTGGGTTGCTGCTTCCCTACGGGGTCACTCGTCCGGGGTGTATTCGGCGTACTGCCCGGACTTGGGGAAGGTGGCTATGGCCAACTCTCGGGCAGCTTGAACCAATGCGTCTATGGCCCGATGCTCTGGACCGAGATACCGGCCCGCCTCCTCTGTGATCTCTTGGAGCTGATCTCGCAGCCTCGCTGAGGTTTCCTTGTCGAGTGCGCCGGGGGGTTCCGTGGTAGGCATGCCGTTCCTCTGGTCAGAATCGGTTAGAGCACTTGGAGGTTGGTACCTCCACGGTGCCGGATGCGTTGTAGGTGAATTGGTGCCCCTGAATCTTGCCCCGTATTCCGACGCTGACGCGCCATCTCCCGGCGTAGCACGGGGCCGACACCGTGTAGGAGTGTCCACCGGCCCGGTACGGCGGCGGGACCCTGGAATCGGTCCGGGTGGAGGCAATCTCCCACCGGCCGCCCTCTTCGTGCTCCAGCGCCAAGGTAACTATGTGTTCGTCCGGTGGGACATCACAGGCGGCAAGACCGTCCCGCGGTGATCTGCGGCGGTAGCACTGTCGGCGCGCTCTGCGTGAATTCGAAATCGCAGCTGAGGGCAGCGTGGGCCGGTCCGGGTGCCGACCGTAGCCGCGGGCTCGGAAAGAGGGCACGTTGACGTCGGTTCCCGGTCGCGCAGGTGGCGGGGCACGGACCAGGCAGCGAAGATCCTCGAACGGACCGTGCCGGACACACCCGAGGGGCGTATCTAGCACCAAGCTCGCCAGTCGAGTGGGCGTTGACTTTTGCCGGAGCCCTCAAAGTTTCCAGTGGGCTCCAGCCCGTTCAAGGACGGCGCTCGGCCACCACCCGAAACTCCTCGGCGTACGGCCCTGTGACCTCAAACGTGACCGTTGCTGGTTCCGCCGCGTCACCATCAGACTCCGGGCCAGCTGGGACGATGGACCTTGCCAGTTCTCGAAGTCCGTCTAGCGTCAGTGCGTCGAAACCTCGTTGTTTCCAATGGTATTCGAGCGGTGAGGGTGGACTGTCGGCCGTATCGAGCAGTGCGAGCAACAGATCCTCCCAGCAGATCACGTCCCCGTGCCCTTGCTCTGCGGCTATCTCGGCGGCGCGGCGCAACGCAGCGATGACGCTGGCGTTTGCCCCAGTGATCGTGGTTACCGACTGGTGTTCGGCCATGGCCGACACCTTATCGGCCGTAGCGGCTATTGCCGCTGGACTCGAAGATTTCCCACCCGCTGGATTCGCGGCCTCCGACACACCAAATTCGGATGGTCTTCCCCGGTGCTGGACACATCACCTTGTCCTCTCTGGTCACCGGTTGCTCGGCGCAGCGGACCACTATCCCGCCCGACTGCTCGCACATTTCGATCGTGATTGCCGATGCTGGGGAGGTCACCAGCACCAGCACGGCTGTAGCGGCTGCAACGATAAAGGCGAGTCGTGAAATGTTGTACCGCAAGGGATTTCCTCATTCCTTGTGCCTGACCAGCCGGGAGCCGGTCAGTACTCCCGTGACGGGTCGGGCTCAATCCCGCCCGTGTCCTCGCGTTCGATCCGTTCGCGGATGCCCCAGACGGTGCGGTCCTGGGAAATCCGTTCCGGCCACACGATCACTCCGACCATCACCGCCAGCGGCAGGCCGAAGCACACGACCCACCCGAGCGTGATCACGGCAAGTCTCGGAGCAGTCGCAGCACTTTGGCGCATGTCTCGGCGGCTGCGGGCTCGACAGGGCTGAGATCGTGATTCACGACGGCAGCACCTGGAACCCTGCGAGGGAGACTCCCTTGAAGGCCCAACTCCAGATAGAACCCTGGCCCTTCGTCGTTGTCCTCGTCGCCGTAGTCGGTGACCTCCAACAACCCACCTGGAAACACGAACAGTCTCGTGCGCCTATCCATCTCGACTCCTGTAGTCCGGTGCTGGTAGGCGCCCCGTGACCGGTTGGCGTCACATGTCACGGGGGCCAGCTCCGACGCTAAGGAGCCGCAGCGGATGACAGCCAGGAGTGTGCACAACTGTGCTCAGATTCGCCTATCAGTCCACAAAGTCGGCTAGACCGGGGGATCATGTCTCTAGCGCGGGAAAACTCGTGCTCAGAAATAGACAGGGGGCAGAACGATGCGCCTACAGTTCCTCGGTAAAGGTGGTTCGGACGTTGGAGGGTGCCCGACGCTGTACGCCACCGACCAAAACTCTTATCTCGTCCAGGGATGGGAGACAGCTACCCCGGAAACCATCGAAATCCCGCACCTGCTAACGGGATTCGCTGAACCGGATACGTTCATCGGGTCGGCTATGACCGACACCGGCCGGGGTACGTTCACCCTGTCCGGCCGACCAGTCATCCAGCCTGAGACCCTGGCTCAGCTCGACCTTGCACCCAACGAGACAGCGATTGAAGTTCCGAAGATCAGGAGGACGTTCTACGGTGCTCTACCTTCAGCATGAGCCGCCGGACTGGGTCGCTCTGTTCCGCGATTGCAAGGCTGAAGCGTTCCATCTTGAAGTTCGGGACGCCTACGCCGTACCGACTGAGTCGGACCGTTTTCGCCGGTTCCTCGCCGGAGAGCCCGCGTTGCCGGACGAGCACAAGAACCGTTGGAACGATCTCATCCGGGAGACGACCGGACGGGGTGTGACTGTCAGCCGGGTACGTGTGGTCACGGTTCCGCATACCGACTATCACCGTTGGTTGCTGTCGGTGACCGATACGAACACAGCGGCAGGTGAGGACATCCGGTACGTGCCCCGGCATCTCGCCGGGGAAGTACCCCCGGATGACTGGTGGCTCATCGACAACGAGCGCGTTGTCTACAACCTTGTGAACGAGCAAGGGAAGCCATCGGGTCTGGCTGTGACCGCTGACCCGGGAATCGTCGGCTACTCCCGGGGAGTGAAAGAGCGACTGTGGGAGCTGGCTACCCCGTACGCGGAGTACGTCAGCCAGTGAGCAGTGTCCACGATGCGCGGGAAGCTCTCGGGGTGCGTCTCCGGGAGCTTCGCCGTACGGCCGGGCTGACCAACCGCAAGCTGGCCCAGCTCTCAGGCTGGCATGAGTCGAAGGTGTCCAAGATCGAATTCGGACGGATCAAACCGTCCGATGACGACATCCGGGCGTACTGCGAACATGCAAACGCCAGAGACCAACTCCCAGACCTGTTGGCTACCCTCCACAACATCGAGGTTGCCTACCTCGAATGGCGGAAGATCCTCGGAACCGGGCTGAAGCGTCGGCAACAGAAGTCGCTGAAGCTCGAAGCGGAAGCAACCCACATCCGTGACTATCAGCCGCAGATCATTCCCGGCCTCTTGCAGACGGCTGAGTACGCCGAGGCCAAGCTACGCCGGGGTATCCAGTTCCATCAGGTACCCGACGATGTAGACGAAGCCGTGTCGAAGCGGATGGAACGGCAACGCATCCTGTATCAGCGTGACCACCTGTTCCACTTCCTGATTGCTGAGCAAGCGCTCTACACCACCGTTGGCACCGATGCCGTCATGATCGGCCAGCTTGACCGGCTGGCCTCAATCCTCGGAATGCCCAGGGTCACTATCGGCATCGTTCCGGCCACGGCCGAGGCCCTTGTGGTGTCCACCAACTTCGCCATGTTCGACAACCGGCTGGTCATGGTGGAAGGAACAGCCGCGGAGCTGACCATCACGCAGCCACGCGAGATAGCGACCTACGGCCGCGCATTCAAAACCCTTGCCGGACAGTCTGTAACCGGCGAGGCTGCACGGAAGTTGATCGGGGCAGCACTCGACAAACGACGCGGACGGCGCCCTTAGGCGCGGTATCGCCGGTCCCGGGGTTGCCCCGATCATGTCGCGGGCTGACTCCCTGTCACCGATGGTTTGGCAGAGTATCGAACGCGCGACCATAGACTGCTAGCGGACCTCGGACCCGACCGGGTGCCGAAAAGCCGAGTGACTCACCCGGAAACGAACGCCGCTGCGGCCGGATATTTGGCCAGGGCTTCGCCCGCGGCGATCTCCTCGGCGTCGGCGAGTAGTTCATAGATCGTCGCGTTGACCCCGGTGGCGTGGGTCGCGGTGGCGCGCGCCAGGATCGCGTCGCGGGAATCGACGGCGTCACGGTGGTCGCCGAGTACGGTTTGCAGGCGTTTTGCCTCGGTGCCGAGATCCTTTGCGGCACTACCGAGTACGTCGACGGCGCCCTCGCAGCAGTAGCGGAGGCGTTTGGCGCTCTTGCGGATATCGTGCAGCAGTTCGATGCGTTCGTCGGCCGAGACGGTGGGTTCGGCGTAGACCAGCCGCCGTAGGCGCTTGCGGTCCTTGCGCAGGATGCGTTCGAAGACCTCGGCGGCCGGGATTTCGGCCCGGTGTGCGTCGAGGGGCGGATGTGTGCGCCAGGCCGAAAGTTCTTGGCGCAGTGTGTGATAGCGCTTGTCGTCGAGGGCGGTAAGGATTTCGGCGTGCGCGCTGGCGTATCGGGCCTTCTCGGCGTCGACCAGTTCGGTTCGAACGTATTCGGTGGTGCCGGGGACGTATCCGTCTCCGGCGGATCGCGCTACGGTCACGCCCGCCGCGGCCTCGGCCGCCCTGGACTCCGTTGCCAGCCGCGCGAATTCATCCTGCGGCGCATGCGCGGCCAGCAGTGCCGCGAACCGATCCGCGCGCACCTCGGCGTCCCTGGCGACGCCGAGCAGACCCGCCAGCCACTTCAGCTCCTCCTGCATGGTGGCGATCGGCGCGGATTCGAAAAGGCTGCGATATGAGCGCAGTACGCTGCGCAGCCTGCGCGTTGCGACCCGCATCTGGTGTACCGAATCCCAGGCGTCGGCACGGACTTTCGGTTCGGCGGCCAGCAGCCGGTCGACATCGTCGCGTAGCGCCGCGATGATGGCGTCTCCGGCTGTGACCCGCATATCTCAGCTCACTTTCGCGAATCCGTCGGTCGCCTCGACGAGGTGGTGGGTGATGCCGGGTTCGGCGGCGGCATGTCCGGCGTCATCGACGATGTGCAGTACCGAACCGGGCCAGGCGCGGTGCAATTCCCAGGCACTGGTGGCCGGGCACACGACGTCGTGGCGGCCCTGCACGATGACGGCCGGGATGTGTGCAATGGTACCGATATCGCGCAGCAGCTGCCCCTCGTCGAGGAATCCGCCGTTGACGAAGTAGTGGTTCTCGATCCTGGCGAATGCCAGTGCGAACCGCGGTTCGGCGCTGTCCTGCACCCGATCCGGTTGCGGCAGTAGCGAACTCGTCGCGCCCTCCCAGGTGGACCAGGCGACCGCAGCCGCGAGCGCAACCTGCTCATCGGGGGAGTGCAGCAATCGGTGATACACCTGCACCAGATCGCCGTCGCGCTCGTCCTCGGGCACCGGGGCCAGGAACTTCTCCCACTCGTCCGGGTAGATGTTGCCTGCCGCGCCGTTGTAGTACCAGTCGATTTCCTTGCGCCGCAATAGAAAGATCCCGCGCAACACCAGCTCGGTGACTCGCTGTGGATACCGCTGGGCGTAGGCGAGCGCGAGGGTGGAACCCCAGGAGCCGCCGAATACCTGCCAGCGGTCGATGCCGAGGTGGGTGCGCAGCGCCTCGATATCGGCGACCAGATGTGCGGTGGTGTTGGTCTCCAGACTCGCCCCATCGGCGATGTGCGGGGTCGACCGGCCGCAGCCGCGCTGATCGAGCAGCACGATCCGGTAGGCCGCCGGATCGAAGAACTGGCGGTGGAACGGTTCGGTGCCGCCGCCGGGTCCGCCGTGCAGGAATACCACCGGTTTGCCGTCCGGATTCCCGCTGACCTCCCAGTACACGGATTGGCCAGCGCCCACGTCGAGCATGCCGGTGTCGTAGGGCTCGATCGGAGGGTAGAAAGTACGCATCAGAAGGCGAGTCCCGACGCGAGATCGTTCAGTTCCAGCGCCTCCAGCGCCTGCTGGCGCACATCGGCGCAGCTCTTGGTGGTGATCCGGTCGATCATCGCCTTATCGGCGAGCACATGGCCGTTGATGCCACCATTGCGCAGCGCCCATTCGTGCACCAGCGCGTTGTATCCGATCCGGCCGAGCGTCGGCCCCTGCACCCGCCAGTTCGACAGCTCGGGACGGATCATGTCGCACAGCTGGGTGGCCGAGGCATCGGAGATCTCCAAGGTCGTCGGGGCCGCGCCGGTGGTCTTGCCCGGCGCGGCGCTGGCCGTCACCGATCCGGTGGTCGAGCTAGAGCTGCCGGTCGGCGTCGGGTTCGAGCCGCTTCCGCAGGCGGTGAGTGCCGCGGCGGCGAAAATACCCGCCACCACCAGCGTGCTGCGTGAAATCCAACCGGGTTGCGCCATTGGTACCTCTGCTCGTGTCGATATTGTCGGCTTCGAGTCTGCCATTATTTGCCGCGTGTGGCCCGCGCGAGTTTGCTGGGCACCGCCGTGCCGCGGCGGATCCGCCCTGGTCGCGGTGGTCAGCGAAATTTCGTGCGCAGATCGTCCAGCAACCCGTGGAGGAAGCGGGCGAAGCGGGGTGACGAGGCGTCGATGGCGCGCCACGGATGCAGGGCGACCAGTGGGGCCAACCGGTCGGCGAGTGCGATCTCGGTGTCGGAGACGGCGCCTGTTCGCCGCCACCGGTCGAGGTATTCGGTGCGGTGCGGGCCGCGCAGCACCCGCCAGGACAGGAAGGGGTGGGTGAGCACCGCGTCGCCCCAGTCGAACAGCATGCCGGTGGCCGCGGCCGACCCGGTGAAGACATTGCCGGGGTGCAGATCGTTGTGTTCGATACTCAGCCTGCCGAATTCGGCGAGCGCCGCCGCGGCTTCGGTGATCGCGGCGCCGAGGCCGGGGATGCGCGGCTCGAAGTGGCGGTAGACCGTGATCAGTTGGGGCGGTGGCAGATACGGTATGCCGGTGGCGCGCAGATCATCGATATGGTCGGCCATCGCCAGCTGGAGATCGGCGTAGGAGCGGACCAGCTCGGTCCACACGGCCTCGGAGTCCGGCGCGGTGGTGCCGCCGTCCGGGCTGAGCAGCCAGCCGTGATCCGCTTGCACCGCAATGGGTTCGAGCACACTGCCGGGACGCAACCGGGACAATGTCTGCAACAGCGGACCTTCGTGTGCGCACGCGCGCGAGTTGGCCTTCAACCACACCGGACCCGCATCGGTCGGAATGCGGACGATAAGCGACCAGGCGCGCCGTCGCGTTTCCTCCGGTGCGCCAACGATTTTCACACCGTGTTCGGTGAGAATCCCGGTGGCCCAGTCGAGCATCGGCCACACGGGCTGGCCGAGCAGCGCCGCGGGAGCGTGCACTGCCCGGCCGGTCATCGTGAACTCAGAAGCTGTGCTCGGGACCGGGGAAGGTCCCGCGTCGCACCTCGTCGGCGTAAGCGGCCGCGGCGGAACGCAGTTCATCGCCGATATTGCCGAAACGCTTGACGAACTTGGCGGTCTTGCCCGAGGTGTAGCCCGCCATATCCTGCCAGACCAGCACCTGCGCATCGCATTCCACGCCAGCGCCGATGCCGATGGTCGGGATGGTCAGCTTGCGGGTGACCTGTCCGGCCAATTCGGCGGGCACCATCTCCATCACCACGGAGAACGCACCAGCCTCCTGCACCGCGATGGCATCGGCGATGAGCTGCTCGGCGCCGTCGCCGCGCCCCTGCACCCGGAAACCGCCGAGGGTGTTGACGCTCTGCGGGGTGAAGCCGATATGCGCCATGACCGGAATACCGGCCGAGGTGATCAGCGCGATCTGCTCGGCGACCCGCTCACCGCCCTCCAACTTCACCGCGTGCGCGCCGCCCTCCTTCATGAACCGGGTGGCGGTGGCCAGGGCCTGCTGCGGCGAGGTCTCGTAGGTGCCGAACGGCAGATCAGCCACCACCAGCGCGTGCGGTGCGCCACGGACCACACCGCGGACCAGCGGAATGAGCTCGTCGACGGTGATCGGCACGGTGGTGTCGTAGCCATAGACGACATTAGCCGCGGAGTCGCCGACCAGCAGCACCGGAATTCCGGCCTCTTCGAAGATGCGCGCGGAAGAAAAGTCGTAGGCGGTCAGCATGGACCAGCGCTCGCCATCGGCCTTCATCTGCTGCAGATGATGCACCCGCGTCTTGCGCTTGGCCGCCTTGGTCGTGGCCGGGGCAGCGCCGTAGGCAGGGGTTTCCGAATCGGATACGGACATCATCGTCCCTTTCGTGGTTGTCGCCTCGAGGCCCGTGCGGGTCCCCGGGTTTGGATGACCAATTCAGTCTGCCACCCGCGTGATCGCGGCTTAAGGGCGTTAACGGTGCATTTGGTCACAGCTGTGCCCGTGTAGTCGGACGACCCGGAACCGGAGCGCACTCGGTGGTGGCAGGATCTTTGACATGTCTTTGGTGCGGAGTGGGCGCGGTGTGCTGATCGCGGTGGCGTTGACGGTGGTGGTGGCCGGGTGCGCGGCCACGAAGGACGAGCCGGGCCAGCCGTTGCCCGCACCGCCCGCGGGCCTGGAAAAGTTCTACAGCCAGACCGTGAACTGGGGTTCCTGCGACGACTTCGGCTCCGCGGACGACCGCCCCGCGCCGAAGGCCGAGTGCACGCGCATCAATGTGCCCGTCGACTACGCCAAGCCCGACGGCGCGACCGCATCGCTTGCGCTGACCCGAATCCCGGCCAGCGGCAAGCGAATCGGCTCGCTGCTGCTCAATCCGGGCGGGCCCGGGGTATCGGGCCTTTCGATATCGGGTATCGCGGGCAAGACACCCTTGGCTGAGCGCTTCGACCGAGTCGGCTTCGATCCGCGCGGGGTCGGCTCCTCGACTCCGAGCATCGCCTGTCTGACCCCGCAGCAGAACGACGCGGAACGGGCCGAACTGCCGACCGACAACACCCCGGATGGCATCGCCAAGGCCGAGGACGAGAACCGGCAGTTCGTCGGCCATTGTGTGGAGCGCACCGGCACGGAGTTCCTGTCCCATGTCGGCACCCGCGAGGTGGTGCAGGATATGGACGTCATCCGGGCGGTGCTCGGCGATCCGAAACTCACCTATCTGGGGTACTCCTACGGCACCAAACTCGGCTCGGCCTACGCCGAGAAGTTCCCGAACAATGTGCGCGCGCTGGTACTCGACGGCGCGGTGGACTCCTCGCAGGATCCGGTGCAGGAATCGCTGCGGCAGGCGGCCGGATTCCAGAAGGCCTTCGACGCCTATGCCACCGACTGCGCCAAGCAGGCGGACTGCCCGCTCGGCACCGATCCGGCCCAGGCGGTCGCGAAGTTCCGCGCGCTGGTGAATCCGCTGGAGACCAAATCCGCCTCGACCGCCGATCCGCGCGGGCTCAGCTACGGCGATGCCATCACCGGGGTGCAGCAGGCGCTCTACTCCGACGATTACTGGCGGGTGCTCACCCTCGGCCTGTCCGAATTGCGCAACGGGCGCGGCGACACGCTGTTGAAGCTCGCCGATCTGTACGACGGCCGCCGCGAGGACGGCTCCTACGACAACACGCAGGAGGCCTTCAACGCGATCCGCTGTGTCGATGATCCGCGCATCGACGATCGCGCGGTGGCGAGCCGTCAGGACGCCGAATACCGGAAGGCGGCGCCGTTCCTGGACGACGGCCGCGGCACCGGTGCGGTACCGCTGGAACTGTGCGCCATCTGGCCGGTGCCGAATACCAGCACACCGCACAAGGTCTCGGCACCCGGTCTGCCGAAGACGGTGGTGGTGTCGACCACCGAGGATCCGGCGACGCCGTATCAGGCCGGTGTCGACCTGGCCAACCAGCTGGGCGCCGCGCTGATCACCTATCAGGGCACCAGACACACCGCGGCATTGGTCGCGGGCAATCAGTGTCTGGACGACGCGGTTATCGCCTACCTGACCGATCTGACGATTCCGACGGCCGGTCTGACCTGCTGATTTCGCGCACCGTGCCCATTGTTGCCGCGCTCACGACGCGATCTTGGGCACGGTGCGATTCATTTCGAATGATGGGATTGCAATCCCTAAGCGTGTATGTAACACGGATTTAACGCCAGATGCTTACGCTCGGCGACATGGATCGCCAGAAGGAATTCGTGCTGCGGACGCTCGAAGAACGGGATATCCGCTTCGTGCGTCTCTGGTTCACCGATGTGCTGGGTTATCTGAAGTCCGTTGCCATCGCACCGGCGGAGCTGGAGGGTGCCTTCGAAGAGGGCATCGGCTTCGACGGCTCGGCCATCGAGGGCTTCGCCCGCGTATCCGAGGCCGATATGGTGGCGCGGCCGGATCCGTCCACCTTCCAGGTGCTGCCGTGGGCAACGAGCAAGGGCCACCAGCACTCCGCGCGCATGTTCTGCGATATCACCATGCCCGACGGTTCGCCGTCCTGGGCCGATCCGCGCCATGTGCTGCGGCGTCAGCTCAACAAGGCCGGTGACGTCGGCTTCAGCTGCTACGTCCATCCCGAGATCGAGTTCTTCCTGCTGGAGAACGGCCCGCAGGACGGCTCCATGCCGACCCCGGCCGATACCGGCGGGTTCTTCGACCAGGCCGTGCACGACTCCGCGCCCAACTTCCGCCGCCACGCCATCGACGCGCTGGAGTCGATGGGCATCTCGGTGGAGTTCAGCCACCACGAGGGCGCGCCGGGTCAGCAGGAGATCGACCTGCGCTACGCCGATGCGCTGTCCATGGCCGACAACGTGATGACCTTCCGCTATCTGATCAAGGAAGTGGCCATCGACGAGGGCGTGCGCGCGACCTTCATGCCCAAGCCGTTCGCCCAGTACCCGGGCTCGGCCATGCACACCCATATGAGCTTGTTCGAGGGTGAGGCCAACGCCTTCCACGATCCGGACGACCCGATCAACCTCTCGGAGACCGCGCGGGCGTTCATCGCGGGCATTCTCGAACACGCTCCGGAGATCAGCGCCATCACCAACCAGTGGGTGAACTCCTACAAGCGGCTCATCCACGGCGGTGAGGCGCCGACCGCCGCCTCCTGGGGCCGGTCCAACCGCTCCGCGCTGGTGCGCGTGCCGATGTACACCCCGAACAAGGCGTCCTCGCGCCGGGTCGAGATCCGCAGCCCAGATTCGGCCTGCAACCCCTACCTGACCTTCGCGGTGCTGCTCGCCGCCGGTCTGCGCGGCATCGAGAAGGGCTACACGCTGCCGCCGGAGGCCGAGGACGATGTGTGGTCGCTGACCGCCGCCGAACGGCGCGCCATGGGCTTCCGTGAGCTGCCGGGCACCCTCGACGAGGCGCTGCAGGCGATGGAGCGTTCGGAGCTGGTCGCCGAGACGCTCGGCGAGCATGTGTTCGACTTCTTCCTGCGCAATAAGCGCCGGGAGTGGGCGGACTACCGCAGCCAGGTGACGCCGTACGAGCTCAAGGAGTATCTCGGCCTGTAGGAGTACCTCCTCCGGTAGGCGCTGAAACCGGCATCGTCGGCTACGTTTACGAATCTTTCCACCATCCTTTGTAGAAACAGATGATCGGGCAACTAAGTTGGACTTATGGTCCGGCCGCCCTCTGCTCGTTCAGCTGTCCCCGGTGTCGGTCGGCTCGGCTTACTCGAGCCGACCGCCGCCGCCTCGTTACGAGAGTTGGCGTGGGACAATATCGACAGCATTCCGGTGCTGTGGGCGCTGTCCCGTGCGCCGGATGCCGATCTTGCGCTGCTGACGCTGACGCGGCTGCGGGCCGCGCTCGGCGACGGGTGGCCCGAGCTGGATGCCGCGCTGCGAAGCGATAATGCGTTGCGCGGCAGGCTTTTCGCGCTGATCGGATCGTCGAGTGCTTTCTCCGATCATCTGGTCGCCGATCCCGCAGCATGGCGAATTCTGCGGCGAGACAAGCTACCCGCGCGCGAGGAGTTGATCGCGGATCTGCTGGCCTCGGTGCGGGGCGTGCCCGCGCAGAGTCCGAATCCGGATGCGCTGCTGTACTCGGCCGAAGTCTCCGGTCCGGAGGCAATCCCGCTGCTGCGCAAGCGATATCGCGATCAGCTCATGCTGCTGGCCGCACTGGATCTGGCGGCCACCGTCGAGAACGAACCGGTGCTGCCGTATCAGGTGGTCGGCCGCCATCTCACCGATCTCGCCGATGCCGCGTTGACCGCCGCCCTCGCGGTGGCGGTGGCGCGGGTCTGCAAGGACGCGCCGGTTCCGGTGCGACTGGCCGTGATCGCGATGGGTAAGAGCGGTGCGCGCGAACTCAACTATGTCAGCGATGTGGACGTGGTCTTCGTCGCTGAACCCGCCGATGCCACCGCCACCCGATTGGCCGCCGAGCTGATGACCGTGGGCAGCGCGGCATTCTTCGAGGTCGATGCGGCACTGCGGCCCGAGGGTAAGGCGGGCGCGCTGGTACGCACCCTGGACTCGCACATTGCCTACTACAAGCGGTGGGCCAGGACCTGGGAGTTCCAGGCACTGCTCAAGGCCCGGCCGATGACCGGCGATCTGGCGCTGGGGGAGCGGTACCGCGACGCCCTGATGCCGATGGTGTGGACCGCGTCCGAACGCCCCGATTTCGTCGCCGATGTGCAGGCTATGCGGCGCCGGGTGGAGAATCTGGTCCCCGCCGATCTGCGCGAACGCGAACTCAAACTCGGCCACGGCAGCCTGCGCGATGTCGAATTCGCCGTGCAGCTGCTGCAATTGGTGCACGGACGGGTGGATGAGACACTGCACGTGCAGGGCACCGTCGAAGCGCTGACGGCCTTGGCCGCAGGCGGTTACATCGGCCGCGACGACGCCGCGAATCTCACGGCCTCGTATGAATTCCTGCGACTGCTCGAGCACCGGCTGCAATTGCAGCGGCTCAAGCGCACCCACACCCTGCCCGCCGGCGATGACGAGGAGGGCATGCGCTGGCTGGCCCGCGCCGCCCATATCCGGCCCGACGGCCGACAGGACGCGGTGGGTGTGCTCGGCACTGAGATTCGGCGTAATGCGGTGCGGGTGCGGCGATTACACGCCAAACTCTTCTATCGGCCGCTGCTCGAATCGGTGGTCAAGATGGAGCCCGCCGCGCTGCGGCTGAGTCCGGACGCGGCGATCCGGCAGCTGGCGGCGCTGGGCTATGCGGCCCCGGAAAACGCACTGGGACATCTGAAGGCGCTCACCGGCGGGGTGTCACGCAAGGGCCGGATTCAGGCGCTGCTGTTGCCGACGCTGCTCGAATGGCTCGGGGACACCCCGAATCCCGATGCCGGACTGCTCGCCTACCGGCGGGTGTCGGAGGGGCTCGACGACCAGATCTGGTTCCTGCGCGAATTGCGCGATGAGGGCGCGATCGCGCAGCGGTTGATGATCGTGCTCGGCTCCTCGGAATATCTGCCGGATCTGCTGATCAATGCGCCGGACACGATCCGGATGTACGCCGACGGCCCCGGCGGGCCGCTGCTGCTCAGCCCGCAGCCGGAAGATGTCGCGCGCGGGATCCTGACCGCGTCGGCACGCTACGACGATCCGAAACGTGCGGTGGCGGCGGCTCGTTCGCTGCGCCGACACGAATTGGCGCGGGTCGCCTCGGCCGATCTGCTCGGCATGCTGGACGTGCCGCAGGTGTGCCGGGCGCTGTCCGCGGTCTGGGTCGCGGTGCTGGAAGCCGCACTGCGCGCGGTGGTTCGGGCCAGTGCGGCCGAACTCGGCGCACCGGCACCGGCCGATATCGCGGTGATCGGCATGGGCCGTCTCGGCGGTATGGAACTGGGCTACGGTTCCGACGCCGATGTGCTGTTCGTCTGTGATCCGCGGCCCGGCCAGGACGAGACCAAGGCCGTGAAATGGGCGATCGGCATTGCGGAAAAGGTGCAGCGGTTGCTCGGCGCGCCGAGCACCGACCCGCCGCTGCAGGTCGATGCCGGATTGCGGCCGGAGGGGCGCAACGGGGCGCTGGTGCGCACGCTGGCCGCCTACGCCGCCTATTACCAGCAGTGGGCCCAGCCGTGGGAGGTACAGGCGCTGCTGCGCGCCCATCAGGTGGCCGGAGATCAGGACCTCGGTGTCCGGTTTCTGCACATCATCGACAAGGTGCGTTATCCGGATGGCGGGGTGTCGGCGGAGGCGGTGCGCGAGATCCGCCGGATCAAGGCCCGGGTGGACGCCGAACGCCTGCCGCGCGGTGCGAACCCGGCGACCCACACCAAACTCGGTCGCGGCGGCCTTGCCGATATCGAATGGACCGTGCAGCTGATGCAGCTGCGCTACGCCCACGATGTGCTCGGACTGCACAACACCTCGACGCTGCAATCGCTGGATATCATTCAGGAAACCAAATTGCTTGCGGCCGAGGATGTTTCGTTGCTGCGCGAGGCCTGGCT
The DNA here is from genome assembly GCF_053602975.1 of Nocardia sp. NPDC004278. Classification (NCBI taxonomy): domain Bacteria; kingdom Bacillati; phylum Actinomycetota; class Actinomycetes; order Mycobacteriales; family Nocardiaceae; genus Nocardia; species Nocardia sp. NPDC004278. The sequence goes on along the minus strand of NZ_JBSGEQ010000014.1, from coordinate 55,081 downwards.
CACGGCCACCAAGGCGCGCAACGCCCTGGTGCTGGTGCGCGGTAAGCCCGCCGATCAACTCCCCGGCCCGGGCCGTCTACTATCGGCCGTCGCGCGCGTGGCGGGCTGGCCCAATGATGACGGCAGCGAGTTCCTCGACAACTACATGCGCGTGACCAGGCGTGCAAAAGCGGTGGTGGAGCGCGTCTTCGGCGGCTGACGCCGCAGCCGAATTCGACGGCTGCCGCCGTTCAGGGCAGGGTGATGCCGACGCGGTCGGCGCGCTTGCGCCCCCATTCGTAGAGGGCGGTGAGGACCGGGACCAAACTCCAGCCCTCCTCGGTCAGGTCGTATTCGACCTGGGGCGGCACGGTGTCGAAGATGGTGCGGCGGATCAGTCCGTCGGTCTCCAGATCGCGCAGCTGCTGGACGAGCATCTTCTCGCTGGTGCTCGGCATCAGGCGGCGGAGTTCGCCGTAGCGGCGCACGCCCTCCTTGAGATGGGCCAGGATGACCGGCTTCCACTTGCCGTCGATGAGGTCGACGGTCACCTCCACCGCGCAGTAGTAGCGCTTGTCCGGCATTGCTCGCCTCCCGGTACTCACCAAAAAGTGCGTTCTTGTAACACTGTAATCATCGGGCTTTCATGGAACTCGTCCTGCGGCGCGGCCGCACCACATTCTGCACATGGAGCGCGATTCCCATGAAAGTCATTGTTTTCGACAGCTTCAAGCCCGGCGTGACGATGGAGACCATCACCCCGTATCTCCCCGAAGAGGTCGCCAATGTGTGGCGGCTGTGGAAGGCGGGCATCGTCCGCGAGAACTACGCGCGTGCCGATGAGCCCGGCGTGGTGATCGTCTTCGAGGTCGACAGCGTCGAGGAGGCCAAACGCTACGTCGCCGATTTCCCGCTGACCAAGGCCGGGCATCTGGAATGGACCTATGTTCCGGTGCAGGCGCCGCTGCCGCTCGAGGCGCTGATGGATCCGTCCGTCGATGTCGCCGAGCCCTACGACCGGACGAAGGTGGGGTCGGCCTGATGCAATACGCGTACGGCCTCAGCATTCCGCAGACCCTCGCGGATGCCTGCGACCCGACCAGGATGGCGCTGATCATCTACGACATGCAGGTCGGCATCGTGCGGCAGTTGCCCGACGGCGACAAGATCGTCGAAGCCTGCCTGCAACTGCGGGATGCGGCGCGGGAGAACGGATTTCGCGTCTTCTACACCCGGCACATGTCGCTGCCGCCGGCGGCCTCCGGTGTCTCGCAACTGCGCACGGCCATGGAGTGGCAGCGGGTCGACAATCCGAACGAGGTGCACTCCAGCTTTCCGCAGGGCTCGCCCCAGTACGAGCTCGTCCCCGAGTTGACGCCGGGGCCGAACGAGGTGGTCATCGACAAGATCACCATGTCGGCCTTCGCGGCCACCCCGCTGGATTTCGCGTTGCGCGACTTGGGTATCGACACCTACGCCATTGCGGGCATTGCCCTGGAGGTCGGCATCGAACCCACCGTCCGGCACAGCCTGGACCTGGGCTACCTGCCCATTCTGGTGACCGACGCGTGCGGCGCGGGGCACCCCGCCGCGGCCGAACGCTCCTTGGCCACACTGGCTTTCGCGGGTGGCTCGCTCACCACGGACGCCGCCGTCCTCGCCGAGCAGATGAACCGCCACTGAGCGCGAGCCGCACCGGACCGACCGCGGTCAGCACCTGAAAGCGCCGCACGAAAGCGCGCAGTGCCATGCGGTCCTCATCGTCGGGCGGGCGGTACCCCCGCTCGGCGGTGACGGATACGGTGCTCCCGTTGCGCACCCGCAACTGGTCCCAACACACCGGCAGCACCGGCGCGTGCACACTGTGCCCATTGCACGTCACCGTGATCCGTGAGGTGAACCGGCCCGCGGTATGCGCAAGATCCTCCGCGGCGTCGGCGGTCAGCACCCCGGTCGCTGTGAACTCCTCGACATACATCGTGACCACCTCACTCTCTGCTGGCGAGTGTACGAGGGGCACGGCGTCCACGGAATCTCCACAATCGCCGCACCTCGTCTCCACGGCCGCCGGTTAGGGTCGGAGCATGCGTAAATGGGTGGACCGGGTGCTGCTCGGGCTGGGGTGGTGCGCCCTCGGGGCGGGAGTTCTGGGGATCGTATTGCATTTCGGAACGTGGCGACGGCAGGTCTCGGTGCTGTTGGCGGCGGGAGCGTCGTATTTGATGCTCGGTGCGGTGCTGGGGCTGGTGTTGCTGCTGATCGCGCGGGGATGGAAGAGTGCGGCGGCGGCCGGGGTGATCGTCGCGGCGGTGTTGTGGACGCAGGTGCCGATGTTCGTGCCGGAGGGGCGGGCGGCGAGTGGGCCGGAAGTTTCGGTCATGCAGTCGAATCTGCTATTAGGGGAGGCGGATGCGGCGGCGGTGGTTCGGGCGGTGCGGGAGAACCGCGTCGAGGTGCTCACCGTCGACGAGCTGACATCGGAGGTCGCACAGCGACTCGCGGCGGCCGGAATCGAGGAGTTGCTGCCACATCAGTTCCTACAGCCCCGTAGCCTCGGCAACGGTACCGGGATCTACAGCCGATATCCGTTACGGGACACCAAGAAATACGACGACTTCTGGATGAACAATCTGTCCGCCACCATGGAGCATCCACAGCGCGGGCCGGTCGCGGTGTTCGCATTCCATCCGGTCCCGCCGTCGGTCGACTTCGCGGCGTGGAGTTCGGAGCTCGACCGGATTCGCGAAATACTGGACGCGCAACAGGGTCCTGCGATCGTCGGTGCGGATTTCAATGCCACACGCGATCATTCGGCATTCCGTGATCTGCTGCGCGGACGGTTCGTCGCGGCGGCGGATCAGGCGGGGGCCGGGCCGCTGCTCACCTATCCGGCCGACCGCCGGTGGGGTCCGGTGATCGGCATCGACCACATCCTGGTCGCCGACGGCACGGCAGCGCAGGTGCGCTCGCTCACCATTCCCGGATCGGATCACCGCGCGATACTGGCCCAGGTGCAGTTGAACGCCTGACGGAGCGAATGCGCCCAGACGTATACGCGCGCAGCGGTTTCTGCGATTACCATGTGATCGCTCGACGGGCAGGCGGATGCGTCGCCGACGCCATCGGGTCAGGGGCCGCTGAGGATGGGCCCGCGGTGAGTTCGGGGAGGAAAGACCTGATGAGGACTAGACGGCTGCGGTTCGGGGTGGTCGCGGCAGTGCTGCTGGTCGGCGCTGCGCTGGTCGGATGCGACAGCAAGGCGGGTCAGCCGGGGGCGAGCGCGGTGACCGCGGACAATCCGTGGAATGTCACCGGCGCGGTCTCCAACAACGGTCCGAGCGGCCCGCGCAAGGGTGTGCCGGATGCCGCGCTCACCGCGGAGAACGGTGACGGTGGTGCGGTCGACAAACTCGCCCTCAACACCATCGCCGATCTAGAGGATTTCTGGAAGACCGAGTACGGCAAGAACTTTCCCGGCACCTTCAAGCCGGTGAGCCGGTATATCTCCTGGAATGCCAAGGCACCCAGGGAGCAGGCGGTCTCGTTCTGCAAATCCAGCACCTATCACCTGGTCAATGCCGCCTACTGCAGTCTGGACCACACCATCGGCTGGGATCGCGGCGTGCTGCTGCCGCTGCTGCAGGAGAAGTACAGCGATATGGCGGTCGTGATGGTGCTCGCGCACGAGTACGGTCACTCCATCCAGGGGCAGGCCAAGATCGCCGGATTCTTCAGCGGGGCGCTGGTGAAGGAACAGCAGGCCGACTGCCTGGCCGGAGTCTTCCTTCGGCATGTGGCGGAAGGGAATTCGGCGCACTTCACGCTGAATATGACCGACGGGCTCAACGCGGTGCTCGGCGCGACCATCGCCGTGCGCGATACCGATCCGGACAACCCGAAGAATGTGCACGGTTCCGCCTTCGAGCGGACGACCGCGGTGCAGATCGGCTACACCGACGGTGCACAGGGCTGCAAGAAGATCAGCAAGAAGGAGATCGAGCAGCGCAGGGGCACCCTCCCCACGACATACGAGGACGGCGAACAGGATGCCCAGCTTCCGGTCGACGTGCCCGCGCTGACCAGCCTGAGCCAGGCGCTGGCGAAGATCTTCCCGCTGCGCCAGCCACCGCAGTACGACTACACCGGGATCGTCAAGAACTGCGCCAAGGTGACCGCCACCGAGCCGGTCTCCTACTGCCCGAGTTCGAACAAGATCGGCACCGATGTGCCGGAACTCGCCAAACGCGGCGGGAAGATGAACGGCGATGACGAACCGCTCTCGGCGGTGGTGGACGGCGATTACAACGCCTTCGCCGTCTTCATCTCCCGCTATGTGCTCGCGGCGCAGCAGGAACGCAAGCTCTCGATCACCGGATCCGAAACCGCCGGACTGCGCACCGCATGTCTGACCGGAGTCGTGACGACCAAGTTGAGCGAGCCCGGCAGCGATCCGCGACTATCGGCCAATGACCTCGACGAGGCCGTTTCCGGACTGCTCGCCGACGGTCTGGTCGCCAGCGATGTGGACGGCAAGGTGGTGGCGAGCGGCTTCCAGCGGTTGGAGGCGTTCCGCACCGGTGTACTCGACGGCGAGCAGGCCTGTCTGACGAACTACCGCTAGTTCACCGGCAGCGAACGCAGGGAGCTGAGCGTGGTCGCCAGCGCACGGGCCGCCTCGGCTCCCTTCGTCACGAAGTGCTCGGTGAAGAAGGTGACGTGTTCGCTGTGCTCGTGGAAGTGATGCGGGGTGAGCACCACCGAGAACACCGGCACATCGGTATCGAGCTGCACCCGCATCAGACCGTCGATCACCGCGGACGCGACGAAATCGTGCCGGTAGATGCCGCCGTCGACGACCAGTGCGGCCGCCACGATCGCCGAGTACTCGCCGCTGCGCGCCAATCGCTTGGCGTGCAGCGGGATCTCGAATGCGCCGGGCACCTCGAAGACGTCGACGGTGGTCGGGTCGAAGCCGAGCCCGGCGTATTCGGCGGTGAAGCCCTCATACGCCTTGCCGACGATGGAGCTGTGCCAGGTGGCGCGAATGAATGCGACTCTGTCTGCCATGGCCAGAGCCTACTTTCCTGGATCAGCGGTGATGTGTGCCTCCAGCCACTCCACCACGTCGGAGAGCACCTTGTCCTGTTCGGGTTCGTTGAAGACCTCGTGGTAGAGACCCTCGTAGCGGATCACCGTGAGATCCTTGGCAGCCGCGGAGCGCTCGATCAGATCGGTGCTCGACGGTGCCGCGATGGCGTCGGCGGTGCCGTGCAGCACCAGCAGCGGCACGGTCAGCTTGTCCAAGCGGTTCTTGACGAACTGGGTGGCGTTCAGCATCTCCATGCCGGTGCGGGCCGGGAGTTTGCCGCGGAAGACCAGCGGATCGTTGTCGTAGGCGCGAATCACCTCGGGATCGCGGCTGATCATCGACGAATCCAGTTTCAGCACACCGAAATTCGGGGCGAACCGGGACAGCAGCGGACCGAGCAGCCGCTGTAGCGGATTGCCGACGGCGATATCCAGCGGCGGCGCCGAGACCACGATGCCATCGACATCGATCGGTGCGCGGGTGGCCAGATACAGCGTGATCAGGCTGCCCATCGAATGCGCGACCAGGAACCGCGGCACATCCGGATGTTCGCGCTCGGCGATCTTCAGCATCTCCGCGACATTGTCGGCGGCACCCGACATCGAGTCGATATTGGCGTTGCTGCCCGCGGACTTGCCATGGCCGAGGTGGTCGAGTGCGTAGACTGCGAAACCGCTGTCCGCCAAGCGCTTTCCGATATGGGCATAGCGGCCCGAATGCTCGGCGACGCCGTGTACGAGCACGATCACCGCGCGCGCCGAGGTCTCGGGAAGCCATGCGCGCCAAGCGATCCGGCTGCCGATGCCGTCGAATTCGCCGGTCTCGGTGCCCGGTCCCGGTTCGGAGGACGCGCTGGCCTTCGGATCGGTTGTCATGCATCGGCTCCTGGGGTCGGTGGCGGCGCAGCAAGCTGATCGATCAGCCGCCGGTTGAACTCGATGAGCCGAGCGTAGTTCACCAGCGAGATGCGCTCGTCGGTTCCGTGGATCGTTTCCACATCGGCCTGGGTCAGCATGATGGGCGCGAAGTTGCACCGAGTCGCCGCGAGGTCGTCGTAATGTCGCGAATCGGTGGCGCCGGGGACGATTCCGCTGGTCACGGCGATACCGGGGACGACGGCCTTGGCGAGGTCGGCGATCAGGCCGAAGGCGGGGCCGGGCGGGCGGTCCGCGGACGGCTCCGAGGTCATGCCGACGAGTTCGATCCGCACGCCCGCGTCACGCACCACCTTGCGGCAGTGTTCGAGCACCGCCGCGACCGAATCGCCGGGCAGGATGCGGAAATTCACCAGGGCCTCGGCCTGCTGCGGCAGCACATTGGGTTTGACGCCGCCGCGGATGACCGTCGGCGCGGTTGTTGTGCGCACCAGTGCCTCCGTCTGGGGACGGGCCGCCAGCATCCGGGTGATCACGGGGGCGGCCAGCCGGGCGAAGCCGAGCAGGTGGCGGCGATAGTCCGGCACGACGCGGCGCAGTCGCGCGACCATGTCCGCCACCACCGGCGTCATGCGCAACGGCATCGGATGGTCTTGGATCCGGCCCACCGCGCGCGCGATCCGGCCGACCGCGGTCTGCGCACCGGGCATGGACGAATGCCCGCCCACCGCCGATGCCGAAAGCCGAACGGTCGCATAGCCTTTCTCGCCGACCATGATCGAGGCGACCGGCCGGTCGACACCGTCGGCGACGCCGTCGAGGATTACCCCACCCTCATCGAGCAGCAGATCCGCGCGCACACCGGATTCGCGCAGCCACTGCGCCATCCGGACCGCACCGTCATCCCCGAACACCTCTTCGTCGTGCCCGAAGGCCAGGTAGATGGTGTGCTGCGGTCGAACTCCCGCCGCGAGCGCGGATTCGACCGCCTCCAGAATGGCGATCAGCCGACTCTTGTCATCGATCGCCCCACGGCCCCAGATGAATTCGTCGTCCACCACGCCCGCGAACGGCGGGTGCGTCCACCGCCGTGGCTCATCGACCGGCACCACGTCCTGATGTGCGAGCAGAATCGCCGACACCTGCTCCGGCTCGACGCCCGGCCAGCGGTACAGCCGGCTGTGCCCGAACCGCCGCAGCTCCAGTTCGGCGTGCACCAGTGGGAACGACCGCTCGAGGTGTGCGGCGAGACGAATGAATTCGGCGTCGCTGTCGGGGGTGTCGAGCCGCTCGGCGGACGCCTCGGGCTCGGCATCGCGCCGCGCGACGGATTTGGCGGACACGGCGCCGTTGCGCGCGGTGTCGGCCGGTTCGCCCGACGCGGCACCCGCCTGTCCTGCGGACCCGGCACCCTGGCGCGTTGTCGATGCGATATCCGGCGGCTCATGCGAAATCGTCGCGCATCGCAGGGCGTAGGCGAGGCGTTCGGCGATCTGGGCGTCGACCACCACGGCGGTCGGGCGGGTCTGTGCGGCGCTACCTGTCATCGAGGGCTGGACGCGTTCGGCAAATTCATGGGCATCTCTGCATTCTTCAACACATCGGCGCCGAGGGTGCGAACCTTCTGGTCGCGCCATTTCGCCCAGGCCTCACTGGTACCGCCGGTGAGGTCGGGGGTGCGCGGGGTGGTGAGCAGCGGCAGCTCCAAACGGGCCGCGAGCACGGTGACCTGGCTATTGGCGGCGGCATGGGACCAGACATCGTCGACGACGTCGGTAATGCGGACACCCAGGCGGTCCCCGGCGCGCATGGGCCAGTCCTGGGCCAGGAGTCTGATGTCGGCGGTGTCGGCGACCGGGGCTATGCCACGGGTGATGACCGTGGCGCGGCCGTCGGGCGCGATATCGAACAGTTCGACCGCGACCGTCGCAGCGGACGGACCGGACAGCCGCAGCGCTGCCGTCGGGATACCGGAGATGTGCTGGTCGGTGGTCAGCGGTTCGGAGATGGACCAGATTTCGCGGTCGGGTCCGGGGAGCAGGCCGCGGTCGGTGTAGACACCGGTCCGCAGGTCGATCGGGACCCGGCGGGCATCCGCGGGTGGCCAGGCGGTCTCGGAGCGCCAGCCACCGTCGAACTGGCCGACGGTGATGCGTGGCCCCGGCACGTCGACATCGCGACCGGCGACGTGCTTGTCGAAGAAGGCGAGCAGTTCGGCATCGAAATCCGGTGTGCCGCATTTGCTCTCGCAGTCGCTGTGGCCCCATTCACCGAAGAACGCCCGGTGATCGCCGGGGCCGAGCGCGTTCCAGACGTCGAACACCCGATAGGCGCGGGTGTTGTAGTCGAGGAAGCCCTGGCCGAGGAACAACGGAATCGTATTGCCGCGCAACTGTTCCACCAGATCGCGTGCGCGCCAGAACGCGGTGCCGCCATCGTGATTCGTGGTGTTCGCCGCGAATTGCGCGTAGCACTCGGGGGATATCTGGACCGCATTGGACTGGTATTCGGGCGAGTCGTCGGGTCGGCCCGGTGTGGAGGCGATGAGCAGATGCTCCATACCCGTCATATCCGAGGGCCGAATGCCCTGCTCGGTCACCGGCTTACCGGAGAACTTCCAGGAAACGCCCTGCATGTACACATAGGAATACGGGTCGACAACCGGTCCGAACGATACGACGGCGGCCAGGCCCGCAGGTTTGGCCGCCAAGCCCATCATCCCGGTCCAGCCCTCATAGGAGGTGCCGATCATGCCCACCCGGCCGGTCGACCATGGTTGCTCCGCCGCCCACGTCACTGCGGTGGCCACATCCGAACGTTCGCCCGGCCCACCGAAATCCGGGCAGCCGGAGGAGCCGCCGTATCCGCGCAGGTCGACAATGACGTACGTATAGCCCGCGTTCAGGAACATCGCCACATGCAGGTCGTCGGTGGACGGACCGCCCTCCAGCCGCGGCATGCTCAGATAGGCGGCATGCGAGCGATACGGGCTGACGGTGAGCACCACCGGCGTGCGGGTGTCCTCGGCCACGCCCTCCGGCCGCAGGATATCGGCGTGCAGCCGGGTGCCGTCAGCGGCAGTGATATAGCTCTGCGACCACTGATATGGCACGCCGACCGGCTCTGCCGCCGTCACCGGCGCCGAAATCCCGAGTATCAGCAAAACCCCGGCCAACCCACGCCACAACACCGAACCCACAGTCACCCGAGAACTATCGACCGCTGCTGGTCGATAGTCCAGCCCCCGGAACCGGGGGTATCACTCATCGCTCCTCGGCCGAACCGAGGACCGGCTTCAGGTCCAGTACCGGGGTGCCGTCGATCGCTTCCAGACCGTGCACGGTGAGGATGTGCCCATCGCTCTCGGCGATCGTGACCCGATGCAGTCCAATGGGGTTCGGCCGATCGGGTGAGCGCGTCGCGAAAACTCCGGTCTCCGGACGTGCGCGGTCCCCGCGCGGATGCACCGCGAGCACCGCCCGATCCGCCTGATGCAGCCAGGTCAGCACGATGACCTCATCGCCGGGACCCAGGTCCTTCGCCGCCGCCGCCACCTCCGAATCCAACACAATTTCCGCCGGTGGAGCTCCTTCGTCACCTTGCCGAGGCGCATCCGCCCGACTACTCAACGGCGAGCGCACCCACCCAATAGCCCGCACCTGATACGAACTCATACCTGCCCCTCTGCTCTGCGCATCGACACATGACTTCCTCCGCCGACGCGTCCATCCTGTCCTTCTTACCGCCTGCGGCGGCGGTAGTTCCCCGCACGCCGAGCCGAACTGTCCTGGACGGCCGTTCACATGCGCTCACGTAGGTCCACTCTCGACTTTTGCCGTCCTGAGCGCATGGTGATCAATGGTCCAACTCCGGGGATTACGGCTGGAGCAGGCCGATGACGTTGTTGTCGGCGTCGGTGAGGGTGGCGATCAGTTTGCCGCCGCCGACGTCGTGGGGCTCGTCCTGCACGGTGGCGCCCGCCTCGATCATGGCGGCGATCTGCGGCGGCACCGCGGCGGGCATGACGGAATTGGGTTATCCGACCTATGTCATGACCATCCTCGGATTCTGGAAAGTGCTCGGCGCCATGGCCATTGCCGCACCGCGTTTTCCACTGGTGAAGGAATGGGCCTATGCCGGCGCGTTTTTCGATCTGACCGGTGGACTCGCATCGCATATCGGACACCATTCAGCCGTAAATCATCTGGTCTACACCGGCTTTTTCGCGATATGCGTGGTGGCGTCGTGGGCCTTGCGGCCCGCCAGCCGCAAACTCGGTGTTCCGGTTTTCCACGGGCTCGGCCGTGCTCCGGAATCGGCAGCACGCCAGCACTGGACGATGCCATCGGGATCGGTCGGCGCCGCCGCGTGACCCGCGGCCGTGGGTGGCCCGTCGTTCGAGGAAACGGCGGACTATTCGCTTTTGCTATCGCAGATGCGAGGGTCGTGCTGAGCCAACAAGATTCGGCTGGTGTCTCAGGTGGTGCGGCGTAAGATCGGGCCGGTGCGCGTCCCCGGGGGAAGTATGAGTGAGCCGGTGACCACGGATTGGGAAAGATTCGTGCGGGCACTGGCGCAATGCCTATCCGAACTACCATCTCGGGCAACGCTGATCATCGCCGCGCCCGGCAATAAATACGTCCAATTCGTGCAATACGACATCAAGCTGTCCGTCGAACTGGCGGGCAATTCCTATCTCATCCAGCCCATCTCGCCGACCGCTGAGCACACCCTGCGCGATCTCGGCTGGCGCGAACCGGTCGCGCGGCGCGGGATCGACAATTGGACCCGCACCCTGCTGTGGCCCCTTTCCATGGACACCCTGGTCGGACTCGCCCGCTCGGTCGCCATCGGCCTGCGCGACGCGCTCGGTGTCGGCGCCCCGGTGGAACTGCGCGCCATGGGCTGGACCGAGACCTCGGGTGATCTGGATCTCACCGCACTGGGGCCGATCGCACACCGCGGCGTGCACTGACGCGGTGCGGAGACCCGCCCGACGTGGCACTATCCTGTGAAGCATGGCAGTAGGCAAGGGCGGCACGCCGTCGAAGGAAGCGAAGGCCGCGGCTAAGGCGGCGCGCAAGCAGCAGTCGAAAGAACGCCGCCAGCAGCTCTGGCAGGCCTTCCAGATGCAGCGCAAGGAAGACAAGCTGCTGCTGCCTTTGATGATCGGCGCCGTTGTCGGCATCACGGCCGTTTTCCTGGTGATCGGCCTGATCGTCGGCCTGCAGTGGTTCCTGCTGCCGCTCGGTCTGCTGCTCGGTGTGCTGGTCGCGTTCATCATCTTCGGGCGTCGGGTGCAGCGCAACGTCTACGCGAAGGCCGAGGGTCAGGCGGGCGCGGCGGCGTGGGTGCTGGAGAATCTGCAGGGCAAGTGGCGGGTCAGCAATGGCGTCGCCGCGACCACCCAGCTGGACGCCGTGCACCGGGTGATCGGCCTGCCGGGCGTCATCCTGATCGGCGAGGGTGCCCCGCAGCGGCTGAAATCGCTACTGGCCCAGGAGAAGAAGCGCACCGCCCGGCTCATCGGCGACACCCCGATCTACGACATCATCATCGGCAACGACGAGGGCCAGATCCCGCTCAAGGAGCTGCAGAAGCACCTCACCAAGCTGCCCCGCAATATCGACGCCAAGCGCATGGACCTCATCGAGGGCCGCCTCACCGCGCTGAGCTCGCGCAGCGGACCCGCACTGCCCAAGGGCCCGATGCCCGCGGGCGCCAAGATGCGCGGTGTGCAGCGCAGCATCCGTCGGCGCTGATTCGATTCGAAAGGCCCGCATCCCCTGAGTTGGGATGCGGGCCTTTTCTGTCAGGCCGCCGGGGCGGTGGTGAGCAGCCAGGTGATCCTGTCGTATGCGAGCACGTGGTAGATCACCAGCACCGCGGTGCAGATCAGCGCCCACTGGGGCAGCCCGGCGATCCACAGCGCGGCCGCGCCGCCGAACAGGACGATCAGTTCGACCACCAGCCGCACCGGCCCCGGCACCGCGACCGGCGCCGCACCGCTGCGGCTCGGATCGCCGGGAACGGCGAAGGTTCCCCACAGCGTGGCGGCGGCGACCGGCAGCACCACGACCAGGATGAAGCGCCATGGTGAGTCGAACGCCCGCCATCCGCAGACTCCGAACGAGGAAATGGCGGTGAGTTCGAGCACTAGGCGCAGCGCCAGCATGGCCGGATTCAGAGACACCGCCGGAGCCTAACGGGCAGTGCCCCAGCCGTCGTCCCGGTGAAAGTCGGGTCTTTTTGCTGTCGGAAGGTTCGTGCGGGCGGGCTATCGCGAGCGGACGATGGCGGTGCCGGTGGCGCGGTCGTGCATACCGCGGCCGTCGGCGTCGGTGAACAAGGCCGGGACCACGAAGACCAGCAGCACCTGCCGGGCCAGCGCGCGCACGAAACCGACGGCCACCGGCGCATCGACGCGGATCACCCGCAGGCGCAGGAAGTACTGACCGGGGGTGAAGCCGAACAACGACACCGCGACGACACCGATCACGAACCAAACCAGCAGGTTGGGCGTGGTGAGCGCGCTCACGATCACCTCGAAGTTGGTGGGGCGGGGTTTCCCGGCGGGGATATCCATTCCGGCGATGATCTTGTCCGGATTCGGCCGGATGATGATCGCGGTAATACCGAGCGCGATGAACCAGTCCACCACCAGCGCGGCAATGCGCCGCAACATACCGACGAGCGAACCCGCGCCCGAGCGCGGCAGGCCGAGGTTCTGGCCGGGGAACTCGGGGGTTGCCGGATCGCCCGAGTCCGCCGAAGGGCCGGAGAGCCAGGATCCGCTGATGCGTGCCATGAACCCCAGAATAGGCCCCTACGACCGGTTGTAGGACACCGCACTAAATCGGAGCTGACCTCGGTGAGCAGCGCCGATGATGGCAGGACTACCATGCTGTTCGAGCCCGGTTGGCTTTCACTACCCGTCCAGCCGCACGTGTAACACTGGCGAAACACAGCCTTGACTACTGGGAAACACCGCGTCCATACCGTCGGGACGCGACGAACCCATGCAATCGACACTGGCTGGGAACCGATCCGTAAGGAGAACAAGTGACGTTCAGCACGGCCGACGAGGTCATCAAGTACATCAAAGAAGAGGACGTCGAATACGTCGACATTCGCTTCAGCGATCTTCCGGGTGTGCAGCAGCACTTCTCGATCCCCGCGAAGGCCTTCACCGCTGACCTCGCTGAGGAAGGGCTAGCGTTCGACGGCTCCTCCGTCCGTGGCTTCCAGTCCATCGACGAGTCGGACATGCTACTGCTCCCCGACTTCAGCACCGCGCGTCTGGACCCGTTCCGCGCCGCCAAGACGCTGAACCTCAACTTCTTCGTGCACGACCCGTTCACCCGCGAGGCCTACAGCCGCGACCCGCGTAACATCGCGCGCAAGGCGGAGGAGTACCTGAAGAGCACCGGCATCGCCGACACCGCCTACTTCGGTGCCGAGGCCGAGTTCTACATCTTCGACTCCATCCGTTACGACTCGGGCATGAACGGCGCCTTCTACGAGATCGAGTCGATCTCCGGCTCCTGGAACACCGGTAAAGAGTTCAACCCGGACGGCACCCGCAACCGCGGCTACAAGGTCCGCAACAAGGGCGGTTACTTCCCGGTCGCCCCGTACGACCACTACGTCGACCTGCGCGACAAGATCTCGACCAACCTGCAGAACGCGGGCTTCGAGCTCGAGCGCGGCCACCACGAGGTCGGCACCGCCGGTCAGGCCGAGATCAACTACCGCTTCAACACCCTGTTGCACGCCGCCGACGACCTGCAGCTGTTCAAGTACATCGTCAAGAACACCGCGTGGGCCGAGGGCAAGACCGTCACCTTCATGCCGAAGCCGCTCTTCGGTGACAACGGCTCGGGCATGCATGTGCACCAGTCGCTGTGGAAGGACGGCAAGCCGCTGTTCCACGACGAGGCCGGTTACGCGGGCCTGTCGGATCTGGCGCGCCACTACATCGGCGGCATCCTGCACCACGCGCCGTCGCTGCTGGCGTTCACCAACCCGACCGTGAACTCCTACCACCGCCTGGTCCCGGGCTACGAGGCCCCGATCAACCTGGTGTACTCGCAGCGCAACCGCTCCGCCGCGGTCCGCATCCCGGTCACCGGCAACAACCCGAAGGCCAAGCGCATCGAGTTCCGCGCGCCCGACTCCTCGGGTAACCCGTACCTGGCCTTCGCCGCCATGATGATGGCCGGTCTGGACGGCATCAAGAAGAAGATCGAGCCGAAGGCCCCGGTCGACAAGGACCTCTACGAGCTCCCGCCGGAGGAGGCCAAGGGTATCCCGCAGGCCCCCACCAGCCTGGCCTCGGTCATCGACCGCCTCGAGCAGGACCACGACTACCTGACCGAAGGCAACGTCTTCACCTCGGACCTCATCGAGACCTGGATCAGCCTGAAGCGCGAAAACGAAATCGCGCCCGTGAACCTGCGTCCGCACCCGTACGAATTCGAGCTGTACTTCGACGTGTAAGTCGGTAGGTCGCCGCGCAGGCTTCGCTCCTGCGTTGTAAGACATGGAGCCCCATCCGTTTCGACGGGTGGGGCTCCGCCGTTTCTCGTGCGCACCAGCATGACCCGCGCACTGGCTATGGTGGGTATTCGCGCGCCACACCGGTTCGATCGCGAGGCAATTCGGAACCGGGATGTACGAGGGGGGTAGATGAGCGAAGTCTCGGTAGATCCGGAGAAGCTTCGGACACACGCTACGAATGTGGCGAAGCTCGGCCAGGTGGCCTCGATCTTTACTCGTCTCGACGGGTGTTCGTCAGTGCTGATCGCCGGGGCCGGTGGTGGGTTCGACGTGTATGCCGGGCTGCCGCTGGCCTTTACGTTGCGCGATGCCGGGGTCGCCGTACATTTTGCGAATCTCTCCTTCGCGCGGCTGGAGAGGCTTGGTGCTGATGCCTGGTTGAACGAGTATGTGGCTGCCATTACTCCGGATGCCATGGGGCCGCCGGACACCTACTTTCCGGAGCGGGCTTTGGCGAGATGGTTTGCGCTGCAGAACGAGCCATCGACGGTCTTTGCCTTTCCGCGGGTTGGGGTGGTGGGTTTGCGCGCTGGCTACGAGACGCTCGTCGAACGGCTGGGGGTTGATGCGATCGTGCTGGTCGACGGTGGTACCGACATTCTGTTGCGTGGGGACGAATATCTGTTGGGTACGCCGCAGGAAGATGCGGCGAGTTTGGCTGCGGTCGCTGGAATCGATTACGTGCCAGTGCGATTGGTGGCGAGCATCGGCTTCGGGATCGATGCGTACCACGGCGTCAACCATGTGCATGTCCTGGAGAACATCGCGGAGCTCGATGCGCGGGGTGCCTACCTCGGCGCCTTCTCGATATCGAGCCGTTCGACCGAGGCGCAGCGGTACCGAGCTGCCGTCGAGCACGCCGCGGACTTGACGCCGAAGCGGCCCAGCCTGGTCAATGGTCAGATAGCCGCAGCATTGTCCGGTCAGCATGGGAATGTGCCGATCCGTGGACGTAGTCGAGCTGACGATCTGTTCGTAAATCCTTTGATGGCAATGTATTTCACGTTCGATCTGCCGGGGCTGGCGGCGTACAACGCGTATCTGCCGAGTCTGGAGGGCACGACCGATATCTCCGAGGTATCGCTGCGGATCGGACAATATCGCGCTGGAGCGACCCTGAGGCCGTCTCGCTCGTTTCCGCATTGACTGTGGTGTCCCTTCAGTTCTTGGAGGACGGTCGCGGCCCGGCTACCGACCAATCGGCCGCGGCAGTGTGCGAGCGACTTTCAACCGGCTCGACGAACTCGGCCCAGGTGGAGAGGGATTCTGGATGTCGGCGTCCAATTCGATGATGCTGCGGGTTGAAGTGCTGTCCGGTAGTCGGTTTCGAGCGTCTTACGTTGGCAGGCTTCGATGGGTACGTCGATGGCCAACTGGGTGAGCCCTCTCATCGAAGCGCAGCAGTGCCGCAAACCGCGCGGAAGGCGAGCGAGAGCTGTTGCGGCGCAAAGCGTCTGCTGTGTACGGGTGCACGCAACCGCTAGCGCGTCGGCGGGGTGAGGCCGAGGCTCGTCAGGGTGGCTGGAGCGGAGTTGTCACCCATCAGACTCAGGGTTCGGGCTCGCTGGTAAGGGCAGTGGGCCGTCTCGAAGGCAATTGCGATGGCGGGTAGGCGTTCGGGGGTATGGTCGAGCAGAGCCGTGGCTCGGTCGACCATGGCGGTGGCGATCGGGTTGCCGGACACTGTGGTTCGGGCGGTTGTGACGTAGTCGCGGGCGTTCGGATGAGCGGCGAGGACGGCTGCTTCGGCACGCAGTGCGAGGTACCAGTGGCGCCAGATCCAGATGATCTGCTCGTCCATTTCGTCGGGGTCGGCCGACAGGCTTGCCAGGGCACGGTCGGGTTGTCCGTGGTGGAGCAGGACGATGGCTTCGAATACGGCACTGTAGGCGGCCTTCTGGTCGGGCGCCACACCGAGATTGTCGACGATGGCCAGCCATTCGGCTCTAGCATCGCCGTCGCCGCGCAGGCCATGGATCAGAGCCACCGCGGCCGCCGCCGTGGCGAGGTTGGGTGCGTGCAGGCGACCGGAGAGCTCCCACGCGTCGATGAATCGCCTACTGTCGGTGAGCACGTTGTCGGCATTGCCCGCGAGTGCGTCCGCCACCAGCCGCCGCGAGGTGGCGAAGTCACCCCGTTCGGCCAGCAATGGCAGGTCGCGGAGCTGGTCGGCCCAACGGCGGGCCCCATCAAGGTCACCCACGCCGATACAGGTATCGGACGCCTCCGCGAGTGCGTTGACCCGTTCGAGCGCGCTGGCCGGTGTCACCGGAACCGCGGCGAGCAGCTCGACTCGCCGCTGGGTCGTCGCCGCGGTGGCGAAGGTATCACCCGCCCAGCACTGGGCCGCGGCAAGCGCGTCGAGGGCCGCGCTCTCGGCCAGCGGATCGCCGGTCCGGTAGGCCAGGTCGACCGCCCGCTCGGCGCGCGTAATCGGCTCGGGTACCGGCGATTCCGATGCGCTCGGCGCAGAATCGGCAGTGTGGGGGAGTACTCCACACTCGGCCAGGGCGACCGCGGCCAGGGCGGCCGGGTCGTCGTCGGTCAACTCGCGCGCCTCGGACAGCAGCGCCGCGGCCGCATTCGACGGCGGCGGCTCGGAGAAGGTTTCGGACATCCGATAGACGGTGATTGCGGCCGTGGCCAGGTCGCGGGCGGCCCCGGCGGTGTCCCCGGCGTTGCGTGCGGTGTCCGCGGCACTGCGGTAGAGGCGGCACATGTCTGCACCGCGCATCCGGCATCCGGCGACCTCGGCGGCGTGCCGTAGTGCGGATACCGCGTCGATCGGGTCCTCGGCGAGCGCTGCCGCCTGCTCGTACCGCTGCTGGGACTCGCCGACCAGATTTCGGGTAAAGGTCAGTTGAGCCAGGGACAAGGCCAGATCGTATGCGTCGGCACGAAGTTCGGATTGTTCGCCCGCCCAGGCCAGGGCTGCCCGGATGTCGTCGACGGCCGCGTCGAATCGGGTGCGCCAGTCGGGGGCGGGCGGCAGGTCCCCGGTCAGCGCCGCGGCGGTTTTCGAGCACCAATGTAGATGGCGCGCAAGCACTTCGGGCAGCTCACCGGTCTCGAGGAGTTGTTCCGTCTCATACTGGCGGATCGTCTCCAGTGCCCGGTAGCGGGTGCCGCCCGCGGACGGCGCGGCGGTGAGCAGGCTCTGCTCGGCGAGCCGGGCCAGACCGTCCGCGACCGAGTTCGGTTCCAGCGGTTGATATCCGGCCACCTCGGCGGCGTCGGCGGCGGTAAACGGTGCGACGAAGACCGAGACCCGTCGGAGCACGCACCGGTCCGAGTTGGTCAGCAGGGCCTGGCTCCAGTCGAGCATGGCCCGCACGGACCGATGTCGGTCGTCGGCACGGCGTCCACCGACCAGGAGGCGCAGCGGATCGGCGAGGCTCGCGGTCAGACCGTCGAGACCGAGGGTGGGCAGCCTGGCGGCCGCGAGCTCGATCGGCAGCGCCAGACCGTCGAGCCGCTGGCAGACCTCGGTGACCTGATCCAATTGTTCCGGTTCGACGGGCCAGCCCAGGGCGGCGGCTCGGTCCAGGAACAACGCAATGGCATCCGCGGTGGCGGCATCGTCGCCGAGAGATAGCGGTGGCACCGCATAGACCTGCTCGAAGGGCACCATGAGCCGAGCGCGGCTGGTGGCCAGTACGGTCACGCGCGGGCAGTGCGCGAGCAGGCGCTCGATGAACGGTGCCGCGCCCTCGCGCAGATGCTCGCAGTTGTCGAGGACGAGCAGGGTGTGGCGGTCGGCGAGGGCGCTCAGCACCGAATCGTCGAGGCTGCGGCCCTGCTGTTCGCCGAGGCCGAGCGCACGGGCCACCGCGGATCCGGTCATCGCCGGATCGGTTACCGGGACGAGGTCGACGAACCATGCACCGTCGGCGAATTCACCGGCAAGATCTGCGGCAACGGCCAAGGCCAGCCGCGTTTTGCCGACACCGCCGGGGCCGAGTGCGGTCACGTGGCGCTGCACCGCGACGGCCCGACGCAATTCGGCCCGCTCCCGGGCCCGGCCGACGAACGACGTCAATGGTGCGGGCAGGACGGCCACCGCCTCGCTCCGCTCGGCCCGGGTGAGCTCGGCCGCGCGCTGGGCGAGCGCCCGCCGGTCGGGGACGCCGACCTTGCGCAGCAGCGAGGACACATGGGTCTCCACGGTGCGCACCGAGATGTACAGCTGCGCGCCGATCTCGGCATTGCTGCGATGCTGCCCGATCAGAGTCAGGACTTCGGCCTCGCGGTCGGAGATCCCGGCAGCCACCTTCTGCGTTGACACGTCTCCATTCTCACGCACCGGTCCCGTAGCTCGTGCGGGCATCGACCCGTGCTCACTCAGTGGTGCTTTCCGTGGTCGGCACGGATGTCGCGCCGCCGAGCGCTGCCTACCGTAATTCTCATCGCCGCAAGACGATCCGGACCACATCGCAGAAGGAGTACTCATGACCGCCGCCTCGGCCGGGGGAATCAAGACCGTACTGCATCCCGTCTCCGACCTGGCGACGGCCAAGGAGGTCTACACCGCCCTGATCGGTGCGCCGCCGCAGATCGACGGAACCTACTACGTCGGTTTCGACGTCGCGGGTCAGCACATCGGGCTGGTACCGGGCGGTGGACCGCAGCGCATGACCGCACCGGTGGCGTACTGGCACGTGCCCGATATCGAGGCGAAGCTGGCCGAGGTCACGGCCGCGGGCGCCACTGTGCGCGAGCCCGTGCGCGATGTCGGTGCAGGTCGCCTGGTCGCCACCGTCACCGATCCCGACGGCAATGTCCTTGGGCTGCTTCAGGACCGGTGAGCGCCCCCCGACGTTTTCAACCGAACCGACATCACGATCGACACCACAACGGAGGAACCGCAATGACCACAACCCGCACCACGAAGCGCAAGTCCACGGTGGGATTCTCGGAAGAAGAGCGCGCCGCGATGAAGGAGCACGCTCAGGAGCTCAAGACGGCCGCACGCCGCGGCGCGCGCGCAGCCAAGGCGGACGGCGAGTCCGATGTGCTCGCGAAGATCGCCGAAATGGCGGATTCGGATCGCGTCATGGCCGAGCGAATCCACGCCATCGTCAAGGCCAACGCGCCCGAGCTCAGCCCGAAGCTCTGGTACGGCATGCCCTCCTACGCCAGGGACGGCAAGGTCGTCTGCTTCTTCCAGACGGCGGAGAAGTTCAAGGCGCGGTACGCCACCCTCGGCTTCAACGACTCGGCGAGCCTCGACGACGGCGCCATGTGGTCCACCGCCTTCGCTCTGACCGAATTGACCGCCGCCGATGAGAACCGGATCGGGGAGCTCGTCAAGAGAGCGGCGAGCTGAGAACTACGGCCTGCCACCGCGTCTGGTGGCAGGCCGTATGTATGGCTGGGATACTTCTGCGGTGGATGGTGCAGGGGGAAACACGACGCATGACTGGGCGAGCGCGGTGGACTTCGCCCACCTCGCCGAGATCCGTCGACAATGCCCCCCATGCGGTGTTCGGCACTTGATCCTCGAAGTCATCGCGTACGTGGCCGAGGAAGCCGAGTGCAACAACGGGGGACGACCGCCCGGACCGCAATTTGCCCGCGATGGATCGGGCGGCAGCCGAACAGCTGATGCGGTTGACGTCGGCGTGGCAGCGCCTATCCGTCGACATCGACGATGCACGCTGAGGAGCACTGGATGGAGTTCGAAGCGCGGGTCTATTTCACATGACCTGGCCTGAAGACGAGTACCTGCGAAACCTGCGGGAAGCGCGGGGCGACTATGCCTGGTTGATGCGGCGGTATGGCGGGCGCACGTGGCAGGAGGCTGATGCGGAGGCGCGGGAGGCGTATCCGTATGAGTCGAGTGATCGGCCGTTTCGTGGCATCGAATTCCATGAAGACGCTTGGCATTGGGCGATGTTGGCGATTCACGGCGCCATGTACTGGCGCGAACATCCGGAGCTATTGGAGCCGTCTGTCGAGTATCTGAGGTGCCGAGGGGAGTAGCGGAAGTCTCGGTGGACGGTATGTGGGTCTCGGTGAGTGGGGTAGTAGCGGTGGGATCGGTGGGAAAGTCAGCAGGAGGCGGGTAAGCGGCTCTACTGTCCCGCGCCATGAAGAATTCAGTTGTTGCTCTAATTGGTTCTGTCCTAGCGACATTCGCGTTGACCGCTACTGGTACGCCGCCGATGGCGACGGCCGAGCCGACCGTGGACAGTGCTGCGGCGCGGATCGAATTGCAGGGCGCGGTCAATGTTCGGGATATCGGCGGGTATCGGACGTATGACGGTGCGAAGGTCAAGTCCGGCAAGGCCATTCGGTCCGATTCGCTGGAGAAATTGACCGACTCCGATGTGCAGAAGCTAGGTGGATTGAATCTGAAGGCGGTCGTTGATCTGCGGACGCCCGCGGAGGTGCAGTTCATGGGCGCCGATAAGGTGCCCGCTGGGGTGCAGACGGTGGCGCGGCCGATCGATGACACCGGATTGTTCCAGCAGATGATGGCGGCCATTCAGTCGCGAGACCCACAGAAGCAGGAGGAACTGCTGGGGAACGGGAAGGCCGAGGAGATCATGGGCCGTGTCTATACCAGCTTCCTCAGCGCGGATTCGCGCGCGAAGTTCGGGCAGACGATTCGGGATCTGGCGGCCACCGACCGCGCGACGCTGTATCACTGCACCTCGGGTAAGGATCGAACCGGCTGGCTGACATATGTGGTGCTCCGGGCGGTCGGAGTACCGGAATCGACTGCGCGCCAGGACTATCTGCTGTCGAATCAGTATCGAGCCGCCGCAGATGCCAAGCTGCGCGAGCAGGTGAAGCAGGCCGGACTGATGCAGAACCCCGATCTGCTCATCCCCCTGCAAGAGGTTCGTGACCAGTACCTGGATACCGCGATCGATGCATTGGAACAGGCGTACGGCGACTTCGGAAAGTTCCTGACCCAGGGCCTCGGCCTCGATGGCGGCACCCTCGTACAGCTTAGAAAGAACCTGGTCGCCTAGCGAAAACATCTCGGGCCCACCCCATTCCGTGGGGTGGGCCCCAACCCCTCCCAGCTCATGCGTCACGGTCCATGGTGACCGCGCGCACCTCGGTCACGGTGGTCGCGGTCGAGGTACGCGGACCCGGGTACTGCCGCACCCTGGACAAGCGATCACCATGCGCTCATGCAGGTAAACATCGAGAGCACATCTGCACCAGCGCATTCTCGGCCGTTGTGGTTGCGTTTCTGCTTATCGAGTCTTGGTCGCGCACAGTGTGTGGCCTGTGTTGAGTTGGCGGTTCTTGTGCGGCGGTGGGGGTTTAGATCGGGAGCAGCATGTGGACGAGTTCGCCTAGTGAGACGCCGCCAGTGCCGAAGGCTGCTACTAGGGCGTAGGCGATTAGTGCGTCCTCGATGGTGGGGTGTTGAAACGGGGGTGGTGCGGTTGGTGGTGGTGCCCACACTGTGTCGATGTGGTGGGTTCCGGTCAGTGTGAATTGGGCGAGGACGTGATCGCCTTGGTTCTTTTGTCCGAGAACCAATGTGCTGGAGTGCAGGTTCGTTGGCATCAGGCGGAAAATCCTGCCGTGGATCTCGGCGACTGCTCGGTAGGTCCAGCGGCGGTAGAAGAGTCCGCGACCGACGGTCAGTCTGATGGGGCGATCGTTGATCGATGCCCGTAGCCGTTTGGCGTTGCGCGTGCCGATGGGGACGCGCTCGCGAGTGCGCGGGCCGATGCGCTCGATGGTCACCATGGTGGCATCGTCGAATACTGGTGTGGTGACCACTCTTTCGTCGGTCCGCGTGATCACGATCTTGCCGAAATGTTCGGTGTCGACTACGAAACGCTCTGGACTGCTCAACAGGCTCCTTCGACGGTAACGAAACATCCTGCGGCGCTGGGGATCAGCCCGTCTTTTTGGCCTGCTCGCGGACCGAACCCGCCAATGCATTGGGCATCGGTTCGTGCCGCGCGTACGAGCGGGTGAAGTCACCGGTGCCGTGCGAGAGCGAGCGCAGATCTATGGCGTAGCGGGTGAGTTCGAGTTCGGGCACCTCGGCATGGATGCGCGTGCGGCCGGTGCCGTGCGGTTCGGTGCCCAGTACCCGTCCGCGGCGTCCGGACAGATCGCTGAGCACCGGACCGACATAGTCGTCGGTTACCACTACCCACACTTCGGCGATCGGCTCGAGCAGGTCGATACCCGCGGCGGCCGCGGCCTCACGCAGTGCGAGTGCGCCAGCGGTCTGGAATGCGGCATCGGAAGAGTCGACCGAATGCGCCTTGCCGTCGAAGAGCGTCACGCGCATGTCGACCAGCGGATAACCGGCCGCCACCCCGCGCGCGGCCTGGGCGCGCACACCCTTCTCCACCGACGGAATGAATTGCCGCGGAACGACTCCGCCCACCACGCGGTCGACGAATTCGATGCCCGACCCGCCCGGCAGCGGCTCCACCTCGATCTCGCACACCGCGTATTGCCCGTGCCCGCCGGACTGTTTCACGTGCCTGCCCTTACCGGTTGCCTTGCCCGC
Organism: Nocardia sp. NPDC004278; assembly: GCF_053602975.1. Classification (NCBI taxonomy): domain Bacteria; kingdom Bacillati; phylum Actinomycetota; class Actinomycetes; order Mycobacteriales; family Nocardiaceae; genus Nocardia; species Nocardia sp. NPDC004278. The sequence goes on along the minus strand of NZ_JBSGEQ010000014.1, from coordinate 32,082 downwards.
GAACGTTTCCCGCAGCGCGACCTTGTGATCGACGACATCCACCTGCACACCGAACCTGGTGCGCAACCGCTCCAGCGCGACATCGCGGTGCGCCTCGCCCAGACACCACAGCACGATCTGATGGGTATCCGGATTCTGTTCCAGCCGCACCGCGGGATCCTCGGCCGCCAGTCGGGACAGACCAGTAGAGAGTTTGTCCTCATCCGCCTTGCTGCGCGCGCGAATGGCAATGGGCAGCAGGGGATCCGGCATCCGCCAGGGTTCGATCAACAGCGGCGCGGCAGTGCCGGAGAGGGTGTCGCCGGTTTCCGCGCGACTCAGCTTGGTCACATAGGCGATATCGCCGGCAATGGCCTGGCCGAGCGGGCGCTGCAGTTTGCCGAACGGTGCGGTGATGGCGCCGATGCGCTCGTCCACGTCATGGCTTTCATGGCCGCGGTCCTCCAGTCCGTGACCGCAGACATGCACCGTATCGTCGGGGTGCAGGGTGCCGGAGAAGACGCGAACCAGCGAGACGCGCCCGACATACGGATCCGACGCCGTGCGGATCACCTCGGCCGCCAGCGCGCCGTCCGGATCGCAGTGCAGGGGGGTCGATGCGGAACCGTTGGTGGTGGTGATGGCCGAGACCGCGTGCTCGGACGGGGTGGGAAAGCCGCCGATGATCAGCTCCAGCAGTTCGATGGTGCCGAGGCCCTGCTTGGCGCCCTCCGGGGCGGGCGCGCCGAACAGCACGGGATGGAAGCTGCCCCGGGCGACCGCCCGCTCGAGGTCCGCCACCAGCGCGGCCAACTCGATCTCCTCGCCGCCGAGATAGCGCTCCATCAGGGTTTCGTCTTCGCTCTCGGCGATAATGCCCTCGATCAGCCGGTTGCGCGCCTCTTCGAGCAGCGGCAGCTGATCCGAAGACGGTTCGCACTCGACCTCCTCCCCGGTGGAGTAGTCCGCCACGCAGTGCGGCAGCAGCTCGACCAGACCGGTGACCGGGCGGTGGCCGTCCGGCCCCTTCGGCCCGTACACCGGAAGGTGCAGCGGGAGGATATTTTCCGAGGAGCCACCGCCGAGCACGATGCGGCAGGTCTCGGTCATCTCTTCGAAATCGGCGCGCGCGGTATCGAGATGGGTGATCACGATCGCCCGCGGCATCCCGACCGCCGCGCACTCCTCCCACAGCGCGCGCGTGGCACCGCTCACGCCCTCCGCACCCTCCGCCGCCGAGATGACGAACAGCGCCGCATCCGCCGCCCGCAGACCTGCCCGCAGCTCACCGACGAAATCGGCGTATCCGGGAGTATCCAGCAGATTGACCTTGATCCCGCGCCAGGCCATCGGCACCACCGACAGCTGCACCGATCGGTGCTGGCGGTGCTCGATCTCGTCATAATCCGATAGCGACGTCCCGTCCTCCACCCGGCCCGCGCGATTGACCGCGCCCGCCGTGAGCGCCAACGCCTCTACCAACGTGGTCTTACCCGACCCGCTGTGCCCGACCAGCACCACATTCCGGATGTCCTCCGGCCGCTGCGCCGTCACAGCCTTACCGTTGGTCCCTGCAGACGCACTCGCTTTCTCGACCATGTGTCTCGCTTTCTCGGTCGACACCTACGGTCCTTCGAGCTTCCCACCAGCGGTCGCCTCGCGTGCACAGATCGAGCGATCCGGTGTGTTCAGGTGCACGTTGGGACGCGTGCACGTGCGGTTCAGCTCGGGGTTAGGCGGATCCAAGGTTGTCAGGTGCGGCAGATGCCGTTTCGGTGCTCGGTTGCTCACGGCCTGGCGCCGGTTTCATGCGGGAACGGCGGATAGTGCGCTCGGATCGTCATCCTCGATTGACCGTGCCCGGCAGCGGGCCACCGCGCGGTCGTGCCTTCAGGTGGAAAGGTGAGCGGGCGATGGTCCGGCGTCGCTGCGATGCGAGGCGCAGCGATGGCCATCACGCCACTTGTCGGCGGGGTTATCTACTATTCCGCTGGTACCGCGCCGATCACCGCCGAAAGCTCTCTCCCATGCAGTTCGACCATGTGGATTCACTGCGTAAACACCACCCCGCCTGGCGCCTCTTGCGGGCGGATAACGCCCCGCTGGTGCTCTCTTTCCTGGGGAAGGTGTTCATGGACGACAATGTTCGTGCGATCTTGGCGACCGAGTTGGCAGGCCGACTCGACGACGAGTTGTACGCACTCAACGAACGGCTCGGTGCGGGTACCTTCCCCAAATCGCCGATGGCCTATCTCAACGACTGGTCGACGCCGGAGGCCGGTTGGTTGCGCAAGTACTACCCGCCGGGGTCCGATGAGGTGCATTTCGACGCGACCCCGGCCGTGGAGAAGGCACTGGCCTGGGTGAAGACACTGCAGGACCGGGCGTTTGTCGGCACCGAGTCCCGGCTGAACACTCTGTTCGAACTGTTACAGCAGATGGCGTTCGGTGCGGAGACCGATCCCGAGGTGCGGTTGGCGGAGCTGCGGCGCCGCCGCGCCGCGATCGACGAGGAGATCAATGCGGTCGCCAACGGCCGCTTCGCGCCACTGGATTCGGCCGCACTGCGCGACCGCTACCAGCAGTTCACTGCGACCGCATGGGAGTTACTCGCCGACTTCCGCGAGGTAGAGGCCAACTTCCGGCAGCTGGACCGGGATCTGCGCGCACAGATCGCGACTTGGGCGGGTTCCAAGGGGGAACTGCTCGATGACATGCTCGGCAGCAGAAATTCGATCACCGATTCCGATCAGGGACGCAGCTTCCAGGCGTTCTACGATTTTCTGCTCTCACACGACAGGCAGGTGGAATTCACCGAAATGCTGGCCAAGGTGCAGGACCTCGAGGCCATCGGCGAACCGGACCCGCGGATGCGTCGTATCCACCACGACTGGCTGGATGCGGGCAGCCGGACCCAGTCGACGGTCCGCCTGCTCTCGGAGCAGTTGCGCCGGTTCCTCGATGACCAGGTGTGGCTGGAAAACCGTCGGGTGATGGATATCCTGCGCAGCATCGAATCGAATGCGTTGCGGCTGTGCGAGATTCGCGACCCGACGGTCGAGGTCGAGATCGATTCCACCGCACCGCTGGTCGCATTGCCGATGGAGCGTCCGCTGTACCGGCCACGGGACACACAGCTGTTGGACAGTGCGGGCATTACCGACGCGTCCGAGGACGTGGATGCGGATCTGCTGTTCCAACAGGTTTTCGTCGATCCGGCGCGGCTGGCGGACAATGTGCGCGGTGCGCTGCGCAGCCGGGCTCAGATCGGATTGGCCAGCCTGCTGGATGAGCGACCACTCGAACAGGGCTTGTCGGAGTTGGTCACCTATTTCTCGTTGACCGACCCGGCCTTCGACGTGATATTCGATGACACGAACCGCCAGCGGGTGCGGTGGAGTGATGAGGCGGGCACCGAGCGCAGCGCCGAGATCCCCCGGGTCACCTTCGCACGCAGCGCCGGCAAGGAGGTGTGATGTCGGCATCGGGTGCAACCGAACCGGATCTGTCGCTGGTGGTCGTTCAACTGATGAAGGGCGTGCTGTATCGCGAAACCCATGACAAGCAGTGGCGGCACCTGCTGGCATTGCAGGCACAGGTCCGTGACTACATGCGGGTCATCGGGTTGACCGTGATCATCGACGAATCCGAAGGCTACGCGTACCTGCGTTCCCGCCCGGAGGACGATGACGCACCCGCGGTGCCGAGGCTGATCCCACGCCGAGCCCTGTCGTTCCACGTGAGCCTCTTACTGGCCCTGCTGCGTAAGAAGCTGGCCGAACACGATGCGAAAGACGGTGCTGCGCGGGTGATTCTGACCCGCGAGCAGATCGTGGAGATGGTGCGCCTGTTCCAGCCGGAGAGCAGCAATGAGGCCAGGCTGGTCGAGCAGCAGTCCCCAGTGCCACGTATCCTGTCTCGCAAGGGCAGCGGCGGGTCTTGGTCGATGGTGTCCCCGCTATGGAGAGCATTTGGGCAACGACTACCTGTCTTACTATCGGAACCCTGTCTCGTCAGCCCATACCGGAGCTGGACAAACTGTGATCCGCCTATTCGGAGTAAAGGAACTGTACCGGTTCGGCGAGCACGGTGCTGGCACCGTCGAGATCTGCCAGTCGCGCCGAAACCGTTGCTGTGGAAAGACTTTCAGGTAGTACGTCGGAGAACTTCAGTCCCTTGACGGCGCGTTTGTCGACTACGGGGAGGATCAGGTTCGGGCGGTTACTCGCGGCGGCGTGTGCGGCGCGCCAGATATCTCGGGTGAGGTCCGATCGCAATCGAATCGAAAAATCAGTGGGGCGTTGGCCCGGTTCTGCAGCTTCGGCCAACGTGGCGGCGAGGGTGGCATTAGCGCGATAGCCAGCCCAGGTCCACCAGCGAACCTGTTCGTTGACGCAGGTGATGACGGTCGTCGATGATGTTCCGACTTCGCCCTTCCGCCCTTGTCTTAATTCGGCGAGCTGTGCTGTTGCACGCTTTGTCAGCGAAACAGGCGGATCTGCGTCGAGCAGCACATCGCGCATCGCGCGAGCAAGTTCAAATGACAGCCCGCGTAGTCCGATGCTGGACCACTTGGCAATTCCGCCGCTGTCGGTCGATTCAACGAACACGCGCTTGCGATTCCAGTCGATGTACGTGACGCGCCAGCTACGGCCGGCCAGCAGCAGTAGCCGCGGACCTGGTTTGTCATCGGTAAGAACCGAACTGTCGGCATGTCCGATTTCTTGCCGTCCGGCCAGGACGGTGAACTGGGGTGGCGCCGTGAATGCGGCGGTTAGTTCGAGGAAGTGACGGCGTCCGAAGCGCTTCTCGGCTTCCGGACCGATGTGCAACAGACCGCCATCATCATTGAGATAACCGGCGTCGACCAGGTAGCGCAGGATCGGTGCAGCCGAAGAATCGAAGGGGGCGAGCCCGTTCCACTCCTGCTGCCACAGCCGGTCACCAAGAGTGCGTTGCTGCAAGGTGACGGCTAGTAGCTGCTGGGCAACGAGATGGCGCGGCTGTGGCGGTGCGGTCACCGGTTCGACCCAACCACGGCCCCACAACAGCAGCAAGCCCGCGGCTTGTACAAGGGCATCCACGCTAGTGGTCAGGAACAGGCAATTGCGGATGCTGCCAGATCGGCGGCCGGTACGGCCGATACGTTGCAGGAAGGACGCGACAGTCGTGGGGGAATCGATCTGGATGACCCGGTCCAGGTCGCCGACGTCGATACCCAGCTCGAGCGTCGACGTCGAGACGATCACACAGTCGCGCGCTTCTGCAAAGGCTTGCTCGGCCCGGGCACGTTCGTCGGTCGAGAGCGACGCATGCGAGAGAAAGACGGTGACTTCGCGTTCCCGCAATGCCGCGCCCAATTGCTCGACCTGTCGACGGGAATCACAGAACACCAGACGCTTTTCGCCTCGGTGTAGTGCCGCGATGACCTTGGCGGCGTTTTCGAGTGAGCCGACATAGTCCAGCTCGACCTCACCGGGTGGCGTCGCAGCGGCCGCGCCACGGGAGGGGGGCGAGGTCGTCAGATCCGGGGCGACGACTCGACCGGGGCGTGACCCGGCGCCGGAACCTTGCAGCCAGGTGAGCAGATCCTGCGGATTGCCCACGGTGGCCGAGAGACCAACCCGCTGGATCGGATAGCCGGTGACCCGCTGCAGGCGCTCCAGTACCGCCAGCAAATGCCAGCCTCGGTCGTCTCCGGCAAAAGCGTGCACCTCGTCGACCACGACAGCTCGGATACCTCCGAGCAGATCGGCGTGGTCGGTCTTCACCCCGATGAGCATGGCTTCCAATGACTCTGGGGTAGTGAGCAGGACGTTCGGCGGCTCTCTGCGGATGCGGTTGCGCTGGGCTTCGGTGGTGTCGCCATGCCAGAGCGCCGCGCGACGCCCTAGCCACTGCGCGTAGGCGTCCACACGATTGACAAGATTGTTCAGCAACGCCTTGAGCGGGCATAAATACAGGACTGATACACCGGTCCACTCGTACCGCGTCATTGCGGATAACAGTGGGAAGCACGCTGCTTCGGTCTTGCCGCCCGCGGTGGGGGCGAGCAGCACAGCGTCCTCACCGTCGAGTAATGGAGCGATCGCAGCCTTCTGCAGAGGTCGCAGATCGGGCCAGCCCAGAGTGTTGACGATGTGATGCACTACGACCGGGTCCAGGCGGTCCAGCGGGGCGATGTCGTGCTTCACTGGGGGAGTCCACTTGGCGCCGGAAATGGGTTGCACTGCAAGCCCATTGGACCTGCATGGCCATTTAGCACTCGGGTCGACATTGGGTCCGACGTGCCGCCCACCGGTGTGATCACAGGTCGAGAACGATGTCGTCGGCCGTCGCGCCGGGCCGTACGGCGGCCAGATTGCGTTCGGTGTCGGTGAGTTCGGTCGAGTTCACGGTCAGCCGGTAATGATGTCGTGGGTCGAAGTCCGGGAACTGATCGATCCGATCGAGCACATCGCCGACGAGTTTCTTCAAGAAGAGCCGTGGTGCGACGCCAACCTTGCCTCCGAGCGCGCCGCCTACCGCATGCGCCAGATCCGCGACATAGGCGTCATCGGCTACCTGCTGGATCCGGGGGCCGGCCTCGGCGCCTGCCGCATACAGGTCTCGAATGGTGATGCCGAGTGCGGTCAGCGAGTCGAAGGTGAAGCCGGGCAAACGCAGCTGCACGGCTCGTGGATTGTCGAATCGCGGGTCGGTGGTGAAATCGGTTGCCAGTCGCTGGGCGAGCGGCGCAAGGCGCTGCACTCCCTGCTGCCCGTCGTAGAACGCCGGTGTTCCGGTGATCAACAGATAGAGGCCCGGGAAGCGACCGGAGTACACCTCGTCGATGAGTTGACGCAGGGCATTGAGCGCCTTGTCTCGGGCATCGGAGCGGACGCGCTGCAGGGTTTCCACCTCGTCCAGGACAACCAGCAGGCCACGGTGCCCACTGTCGTGTAAAACAGTGAGCAGACCCTGCAGGAAACCGAGGGCGCCGAAATGGTCGAGGTCGCCGCGCACTCCGGCCGCACGGCGCGCCGAGGCCGCGACGTTCGGTTGCCCACCGAGCCAGGCGAGTACTGCGGCCGCGGTGGAATCGTCGCCCTGTACCAGCGCGGCACGATAGCCGCGCAATGCGGTCGCGAAAGACGGGGCATGCCTGGACACATCGGTCAGCCGAGCCGCCATCAGCTCGTCGACTGCCGCCGACAGGTGCTCGTCGTCGTTGCCATCGGCGAGTGCGTCCTCTTCCAACGCGTAGAACCAGGCGTCAACAACCGAGCGCAGCGCGCTGGGCGGAAAGCTGGAGGTGGTGAGACGTTCGGTGAGCCGCCGGTACACGGTCTCCAGCTTTTGCAGTGGAGTCTCGGTTTCGGAGATCTGCACCTCGGCGACTGCGAAGTTGCGTCGTTTGGCGCGTTCGGCGAGCCAACGGGCAAAGAAGGTCTTGCCGGATCCGTACTCGCCGCGCACCGCCTTGAACACCGATCCACCGGCTGCGACGGCATCCAACTCTGCGTCGATCGCGGACTCGAACCGATCGAGTCCGCTTGCGAGCAGGTCGAGTCCGCTTTCGGGCACGGCTCCGCGGCGCAGCGCATCGATCACCGCGCGGCGACGGACCGCACTCACCGGGGCCGGTTGAACTGTGCTCATCCGATCAAGTCTCCCATGTGCGTTCATGCTGGCCTGATCTCTGCTCGATGCGATTCGAGGCCGAGCTACGCGATTGTTTCGGACTCACGTCAGATCGAACTGCTCGCGAAGCCATTGGACGGACAGCTTCAGGGTCCGTCCGTCGGCATCGGTCTTGAGTACTTCTATCCCGTCGTAGTTGAGTAGTTGGCGCAGCGTGGCGGCGAAGCCGTTGGCTCGGTCGGGACGTTCACCGATGCGTTGGACCAACGCGGTAGCCGACAGCGGAGTTTCGAGTAGCGCGCGAATGGCCTTCTCCAGCTTCTGTTCCTGTGGCGGACGAGCCAACAGCAGCCGTTGGGCCTGGAATGCTTCAGAGGCGAGCAAACGGGTCGCAAGATCGGCACGGTCGGACGCATCGGCTGGTCCGAGCGCAGCGGTTGTGGGCGGCGCGGGAAGCTCAAACATAGGGACCGTGCCGTCCAGGCTTTCCTTGGCCGCGCGGCTGACCTGCTGTTGACGCGCGGTCGATTGGATCGCGGGCGCCATGGCGGCCGGTGCCGATCGGTCCGGATCCCACCAGCTCGGTGCCTGTGGGCCCAGTTCCCGCCAGACCTTGGGCGGCACGGTACCGAGTCGCAGAAACGCCAGCACCGGGATGGTGACTTCGGCGAGCGCAGCGCCTCCGTGGTAACCAGCCTTCTGGGTTGTGTAGCGAGAGTCGTTGTCCCACAGTGCGATAATCGATGCGCCGGGCTCCGGCGCCACCACCCGCGGCCCGGAGAGCGTTATCTCGACGTCAGCGAGCTGATTGGCTCCCGGTCCTGGCAGCCGGTGCCGAGCCGATTTGGCGGTGCCGTGGTCGTCCACCTGGACACCGTGTCGATCCACCACGTGGCCGTGATCGCTGGTGATTAGCACGGCCATCTCGTGGTCGGCGGCCGCCCGGAGCAGGGCACGCAGATCGCCGATTTCAGTGAGCTGCCACTGTGGATCACCCAGTTTGAGTTCCTTGCCGAGCCGGTCATCGATGGTGTTGAGCACAACGGCGATATGCGTATCCGGCTGATCTAGAGCAGTGGTGAGTTCGACGCCGAACGGATGCCCGGGTTCGGCCCGCAGATCGTTTTTGTGGAATACGGCCGCGCGTTTGCCACCCCAGAACCGGTGTCGTGGGAACAGCTGACGCTCGTCTTTCTGGTCTCCCTGCATGAGCCGACCCGCGAACAGTGAGGTACGTGACACTGCGGTCCAGCTGGGCAACGCCGCCGCCATCCCTCGTCGCTGCTCCTTGAGTCCGTCGGACACCGGGTCGTATTCGGTCCAGCCTGTGCTGTGCAGCTGATCGCCGATCGCGGCGGCGATTGCCGCACTCATACCGTCCAGCACGATCAGCAGTATTCGGTGCTGTCCGGCGATCGGTGCCACCACCCGGGTAAGGAAGGATTCGACGGTGAGCATCCGCCCGGGATCGGTGCCTGCTTCGGTCCAGTTGCGCAGTGTGACTGCGAATTCGAAGTCGAACTCGCGGCGACGTTCGCGGACTCGGTCGGCGATCGTCTTGTACGGCACCTTCAGTGCCGGATCAGTGTCGCCACCGGCCTCGACGAAGTCCAGTGCGCGATCCACCCAGCAGGTCTCGGCGATGTGCCGTTGCAGCGCGTGGGCCACGGATTCTGTAGTGGGGTCCGGCTCAGTTGCCAGCCACCGAGCCAACCGGTGGGCCATCTCGATGCGCTGAATTCGGACCGTGTAATCGTCGTCGGCGGCCAATCGGTGCGCGCCCAACTCCGTGAACGCCGTCTCGACCGCAGCGAGATCACCTCGGCCGAGTGCGTTTCCGACCGCCGTGAATCGTGCCTCGAGGCCCACCTTCAGAATTGGGCTGGTCTCGATCGCAGTCTCCGCGCCGAATTCCCGTGCGAGTGCGGCGGCGCGATCTATCGCCGGATAGGCCACTTTGCGCGCATCCAGGGCTGCTGCCGACCAGGGTGTGTGCTCGGAGCGGGCCCGTGGATCATTGACCCGGTCGACCAGGTTTCCGACGTAATCCGCGCAGGTCCGGCCGAACACGGTCATCCGCCGGTCGAGTTCCTCCCCGGCGACCGGCGGATGGTCGCCGAGCCGACGTTCGGCGCGGCCCCGCGCTTGGTACACGCTGCGGTCCGGGTTCGGGTGCAGCCACAGTGCCGCACAGACCAGACCGTAAGCGAGAGCATCGGCACCATGACCCGCCAGCACGAGGTCGAGCAGAACCTTGCCTGCGGAACCGGCCTGCGCACCACGGCCGAGGAACTCGCGCAGCCCGACTCGTTCCGGCTCCCGCAGTGCGCGCAACAGCTCCGGGCCGCCGGGAGTATGCGACCAACGCAGTAGCACCTCGGGGTCTAATCGACTCGCGCCGGGCTCGACACCGGACAGCCGCAGTCGTCGTACTGCGAGCGCCACCAATGCTTCATCTTGCGATAGCACGCCACCGGTAACCCGGGGCCAGCCGTCCGTTCCCGCCGCGTCGAGTAGCGGCTCCGCTGCCCAGGTCTGGCGTCGAAGCCATTCGTCGATCTCGGTGGCGCCGAATGCCTGTCGCACGACCTCCCATTGATCCACCTGGTTGATGCGCTGTCGGAAGGTGCGTGCCAGGATCGCGGGGTCCAGCTCATCGTGCTCGCGATCGGTGAGCACCACGAGCATGCTGGGTTCGCTGCCATCATTGTTGTGCAGGTGGGCGAGCACCTGTTCGTGTACCGCCAGGACCGATGGTGCCGCGACGACACGCACCCGACACGTTCCAATCGTGAGCTCGGTTGTGTCCTCCCACACCGGTGCGCCCCGCAAGAGCACCACGGTCCGGCCGTCGCATCGGGTCGCGGCGTGCACCGAAAGATACTGCGCCACTACAGCCTTCGACAGCTTCAAAGTGCTTGCCGAAGCGGTGGCCGATGTCATGATTCGATCACCCGCCAGGTGATCTCGATTTCGGCGCCGGGATTTAGATCGACAATGTCGGCCAACTCCGCGGTGAGATCGGTGATCGCGGTGCGCGCCGTGGTCCGACGACGTCCGGCCCGTCGCAGGCCGTTGCCGTCCGGCGGCGGCGCGTCATCCGGTATCGGCGGGTTACTAGTGTCGGTACCGAGCGAGATGTCGTCGGGCCGTGGGGCCGGTGGTGGGGTCGGAGTCGGGTCTTGCGGCTGTCGGGCTCGGATCAGCGCTGTGACCTTGCGCGGCGTCTCGGCCAGCACGGCAACCAAGTCGGTCGTGAACTGGTCTGCACGAGCGGCATTGCGCAGCGACTCCAGCAGGCTCTCGCCCTCGACGCCCAGGCCAGTGGCTACCTCGAGGTGGTCCCACGGGGTGCGCGCGAGCGCGTCCGCCACGGCGTGCGCCTGTTTGATGGCGGCGCCGTACCTTTCCGGGGTCGGCGCACCGAGGTCGAACTGTGCGAATTTTTCGATGGTCTGCTTGGCTGCTGCCGAGCCGGTTCCGGTGGATTCCATCGCGGTCAGCAGAGCGACGGCATGACGAGCGATGGTCAGCCGACCGGTGTCACCATTGTCGGCTAGGCCGAGAAATTCCGAGTGCTGCTCCAACTGTCGCACCAGATCCGCTGCCGCCTCTTTGTATCCGCGCGCGAAGGCGATGATCTGGCGGGCGAACTGCTGTACCAATCGACCGCGGCGCAGCGTCGGCGCCTTATCGCCGGCGATCGCCTCGAAACGCTGTCGGGCAGTCTCCCAATCCTGTTCGGACGGCGGCGGTTGGGTACGCAGTGCGTCACCGGATTTGATCTGGTGCAGATCCGGCGCCGGGTCGAGCGGCATACCTGCCCGCACCCAGACCCGGTCGTCCATCTCGGCGAACGCGGCGACAACCAGGTTCGCCAGGAAGGTATCCAGGCCACGGGGATTCGGCAGATTCGTCCATTCGATGAGGGTGTGCACCGGCAGATCGCCGGTGACCCCATCGATGCGGGCGGTGCGCTTGAAGTGGTCGGCCCAGGAGCGCGACAACTCGAAGTACGCCTCACTCTGCTCGCCCAACCCGAGGGGAACCGCCAATCGCCGCATGATCTTGTGGTCCCTGGCCGCATCCACCCGCCCGTCGCGTGCCTCCGCGGCCGTGCGCACGTGGGCGAATACGGTTTTCGCATCGGCGGGCTTGATCGCTATCCCAGTGTTGTCGGGGTCGAAGTCCGGGTGGTCCGGGTACTGGTGGGCCAGCAGAGTGCCTGCGACGTGGCGGATCGCCTCGGCCATCGGCTGCCCGAGCGGGAGCGTCAGTCCCTCGATATCGGGCAGCGGCTGCAGGTGTTCCTCGAAGGACTTCTGCACGTCCGCGTCCTGCTTGTCGGCGAGGCCATAGGCCTGCTTGAAGGCCGCCTTCAGTTGAGCCATCAGCGTTTCGCGCTGATCGGTCAGTAGATTGCGGGCCATTGCCCGGTGGTCGGCATTGAGATGGGCTGCGTATTGGGTGTCGAAGCGGCCTGGATCGGCCAGCGCCTTGTCGATCTTCACCAGCCGCTGGAAGCTGTCCCAGCGTGGTTTGGCCAGATGATCCGGCAGCCATGCCAGTGTCTGGGTCGGGTGCCCCTGCTGGCGTTGGCGCAGCTCGCGGATTCGGGTCGCATCCTCGCGTGCGGAATGGTCGTCCTCATCGAACGGCAGGTCGATAATGATCCGCCACAGAGTAGGGGAGGACGGGTCCATATCGTGGTTGGGCAGCTCGTTCTCATCGCGGACGTTGCCGAACAGCACTTCGACGCTGCGAACCGAGCCGCGCCAGACGAACCGCAGCTCATCGACGCCCAGCCGGTCGTCGGCTGGCTGAATATCGAACTCCTCCAGCAGAATTCGCCGGGCCAGTGCGGCGCGGTTACCACGGGTGTTGTTGACATCGGCATTGGCGAGTACCGACTCCAGATTCACACCGGAAAGTTCCAGCCGCACGCTGGGATCGACGCCGTCGCCGATCTTGATCTCGGCGAACCGCCCCGCCCATTCCCGCACCTTCGAGGCAATCGTGCCGTCCTCCAGCCCGGGAATAGGTGCAGTCACCGATCCGTAATTGAGTGCGCCGAGCCGCCGGACGGTTAGCTCATGCAATGCGGGCGCGCCCGGCGCCAACGCCGAGAGGAGCAGCGTGCTCACCAGCTGGTTGTCGCCGACGAACTGCTTGCAGCGCCCGGCCAGATTCTTATCGGTGATCGTCTCTGGCCGGTGCAGATACTGTTCGATGTCGTCTTCGCTGATCTCGTACTGCGCCAACAGGTATGGGCGCAATCCGGTCTTGTACAGCCGGTCGGCGGCCTCGAACATCACCTTCTTGTCCGCCACGAACGGGCGGTCACCGCCCGCGGTGATGACCGAGTACAGGTCGCCGAGCGGAATCAGTTGGCCCAGCCGCAGATTGGCGCGTCGGTCGGCGAGCAGTTGGCCCATCAGTTTCAGGCCGGTGCGGGCGCGCTGCAGATCCGACGAAATCTGTACGAGCGTGGACAGGAAGGCGGGAGAGAAGGGGTAGGAGCGCTTGAACGATGCCTCGTCGGCACCGGTGCTGTCTTGTTCCGAGCCGAGCAGGGTATCCCACACCTGGGGGCGCAGTCGTTTGGTTTCGGCGAACGCGTCTTCGATCTGCTTACGCGCCGCGTCGTCCGTTGGTTTCAGCAGCCGTTCGTGCGCGATCTCCGGCAGGTTGCGGTCCTCCAGCTCGATCAGATCGAACCGGCCCGATGCCAAGTTGAGGTTGTCGTGGATCGCCGCTTCATAGGCGCCTGATGCCTCGCCGCCGAGCAGCTCGCGCGGATCGCGTTGGCGCGCAATGAAAGACACGATCGGGATGGCCCGCCGCTGATCGCCGCCCTCCCGGAAGTTGGTCATCTTCTCGGTTTCTCTGGCGATGAAAGGCAGGTCGTGCATCTTCTGGTGCAGCCAGAGGATCAGCTCGTCCAGGAACAGGATCAGGCCGTCGTATCCGAGGGATTTCGCATGGTCGGCGATCACCGACAGCCCCGCATCGAGTGAGATGAATCCGTGCTCGTTCTCGGCGGCATCACGAGTGAAACCGGTGATCAGTGTTTCGGCGGCATCATTGACGAGTTTTGCGCGCAGCTCGGCCGGAGTCGTCGGGTCGACCAGGTTCAGCTTGGCGCCGGGTTCATGCGCCTCGGCGGCAGACATGGCAGTGTCGAGCAGATCCGCGGTCCAGAACGACGAATCGCCCCATTCGTTGTCCTCGTCCGCATAGCTTGAGTTCAGTGCATTGAGTACGGCCTCGTCGCCCATGGTCTTGCGCAGGTTGCCCAGGCTGTCGAACATCGCGTCGGTGCGATACACCTGGGGTAACGATGCTTCCGGATGCAGTGCGCGCACGTGGTCGACGTAGCCGCCGAGCACGCGCTGCTCCATCGCCTTCGCGCCGATCATGTGATACGGCACCAGCAGGAACTTCTTGCCGTTGGTCTGCAACCAGCCATGCTTGGCCAGCACCGGCTCGAACTCGATGCGGCTGCGCGCGGCGGGATTGCCCGACAGCAGCGCATACAGCACCGCCATGAAATGCGACTTACCGGAACCGAACGAGCCGTGCAGATAGGTGGGCTTGGACGTGTGTCCATCCATCGCCGCTTTGATCAGGCTCAGCGCCTGATCAAAGTTGCCGAGCAGGCGCTCCGTGACCACATAGTCGCGCACGGCCTGGGTGGCGTCGTCCTCGGACACCGCCTCGACCAGACCCTGCACGAAGTCGGAGGTGGAGATCGTCTCCTTGATGTCGATCAGCTCGGCCAGCAATGGTTTCGGTGCCATCTCAATCCTCCCCACGGGTGGTACGGGTACGCCGACCACGCGCGGCGGCGGTCGGGCGCCAGGCGCGCAGATCATCGTCGGACAGACCATGCTCGCCCTGGAGCTGTCTGCGGTAACCGGCGAAGAAGGCGGCCGGAGTACCGCTGTAGTTCTCGTCGAACTCGTTGTGCCACTGGTCGAGCCACGGTTGCAGCTCGAGCAGGCCCGCCAGCAGCGGTTGGAGCTCAGGGGTCTCCAGGCTCTGTGCCGTGAAGTACGTGGCGAGGGCCTGGGCCTGTTCTCGATGATCCCAGCCAGCCCAGCCGTAGAGCGCCGGGGTCGCGGAGTTGGTGTCGCCGTAGGAGATGAAGCGCTCCTTCGGCACGTCCAGTTTGCCGCGCGCCTGCCAGTAGGAGGCGCGCAGGAAGTCCGCCGAGGTGTACTTGGGCGGGATCGGGATCGAGTCGCGGACCTTACGTTTCGCCGCCTCGTCGGGCGCGGCGTCTTCCTGGCGTTGCAGATCCCAGACGTGCTCCCAGTCCGCGCGCTTCTTCAAGCCGGATGGCTTGTAGCGCAATGCCGCTAGGAACGGGACATGCTCGTTGGTGATGAGATCGGCTACGACGCGGGACAATTCGACACGTGGGGCGTAGAGGGCGGCGACTGAGGTCAAATCTTCGTCCTCGGACAGGAGGTCGGTCAGGCGAGGGAGGGTGCGGATCACTGGGCGGTCGTCTTCGAACCAGAGATCGCGGGATTCCATGCGGTCCAAGAGCCAGGAACAGAGTGCCCTCTTCTGCAAGACATCCCAGCTCTCAGACTTCCACCGCCGCTTGTACTCCGGGCTCTCGATCATGGCGATGGCGCGGTTCGACTCGATCGTGTCAATGCGCCTCTGGACGACCCTCTTGTAGGAGTCGGGCCAGTGTGCGGGGATCTCGGTGATGGGGGTGGAGTTATGCCGAGTGAACCACTCCGCCGATGCTTCACCAACTGCGACCCTGCGAGCGAGGGCAATCTCGAAAGCTCGCTCGCCTAAATGGAGTGCGGGCATTTCGGACTCATGTGTGCGTAGATCTTCTGGGAAGAGGCTGTACAGCGAGTATACCTGCCAGTCCATTTCCTCCTGGAGGGCAATCATCTTGCTGCGGAGCAGTTTCCACCTCCGCTCAGCCTCTTTTAGGGAGGTGGCAACGGGGGTTGTGGCCGCTATGACATTCGAGGGGCTGGTTTTCGCGAGATCGGACGCCAACGCATCCAGCTCCGAGGCGATCTCGGTG
Organism: Nocardia sp. NPDC004278; assembly: GCF_053602975.1. Lineage (NCBI taxonomy): Bacteria > Bacillati > Actinomycetota > Actinomycetes > Mycobacteriales > Nocardiaceae > Nocardia > Nocardia sp. NPDC004278. Next base: position 16,421 of record NZ_JBSGEQ010000014.1, on the reverse strand, counting down.
GGGAACTTGGTTGGTAGAGGAAATTCCTCCAACTTCGTTCCCGTAAACTCGAAGAAGTCTTCGAATGGAATACGTGATTGTCGAGCACCCTTGGAGTCGACGGTGCTCCCTCGGCTGTGGCTGACCATCTTGAGCCAGAAGCATGCGGTGGAGCTGTTGAGCACCCCGAGCAGCCGCAGATGCTCCATCTCGCTTGCATCCTCTGGCAATTTGATCACCGGAGAAGTGCGGTTAAAAACCTTCCCACCGCGGTCCAATGCGAAGTGGTTGTGCGTTGCCACAAACGCAAACGTGATAGACAAAGGTGTGCGGTGCCGATCAGGAAAGTAAATCCCTAAGTCGAACCATCGCAGACCTCGGTCGGCGGGGATCTTTCCGAAGTACAAGCGGCGACTCAGATTTGTTCTGTACGGCCAAAAGTATGCCGCAGTGGAGGATTGAAGTGATCGCTTCGCTCCATTCCACTCGTTTGGCATGACCGTATGTTGAGGCGAGTCGATGATGTAGTCGCGAACCTCGTCGCCGTTGACCAGAAATACGCAGTCCTTGTCGACTCCGATGCGTTTAGAGAAGGCAGTGGGGAGGAGAAATGCATCGTCCTCGAGGGTCAGGGCTGTCATACCAATCGCGCTGGTCGTGGCTTCGAGTGTTCCGGCAGAGTCCTGTTCGAGGAGCTGTACCATCTCCAGACCGCCGTCGAGCAGGATCCACGGCTGCTTGCTGAAGTACCGTTCTCGGTCCAGGTCATCGACTGAGACCCACTGGCTCACCGTGCCGGGTCGGTCGATCTGGTCCACGATTGCACTCCATACGAACCCTTTTTCGGGCTGATCAGGAGCTTTCGGTTCACCTTGCACGCTTCGGATCGTCCGTACGGCGGCGCTACGGTTCTTCCCCGCACGACATGTGCCGACGAGGATCACGGTAGGGGTGCCATGCCCGGGAATATATGCCCCCGACGTGTCGATCACTTCGGTGAGTTCGACCTTGTGCCCGAAATATTCCTCGATGAGCTTCGTACCAAACTCGCGTTTCATGAACGAGTTGGCAGTGATCTGCCCGACCCGCCCGTATCCGCGCCCATCGTCATCACCACGCTTTGCCAGCTCGAAGAACCGCTGAGCGAACGGAACCGAGAGTGCGTACTTGCCCGAGCACGCGTCGTACAGCTCCCGGTACAGCCCATTGAGCGTCTTGTCCTTCACCGTGATGTATGGCGGGTTTCCCACGACCACGTGATACCGTCCCGCCTCCAGGATCCGCGGGTGCTCGTGCACATCTTCAGTCGCGTAGGAGAATTCGGCGACCGGATCACCGGGCTCGACGTCGTCGATGGTGAGTTCCATTAGCTCCAGCTGCCGCGCCTTAATGAGCGAGTCGCCGATGGCCAAATGGATCGGCCATTCGTAGTTCGCGGCTTGGGCGAGGGTGTGGATCTTGGCTGCCGCCATTGCTGCTACTAGCAGACGGAAGCGTGCGATGGCGATGGCGAACGGGTTGACATCCACGCCGTGCACGGAATCGAGTGCGGCGCGGACTCGTTCGTGCCGGTCTCGGGTGGACTCCTTTTCGGCCCACAGGCGAGTGAGTCGCTTGAACGCGCCCAACACGAAGTGCCCGGAGCCGCAGGTGGGATCAATCAGTTTCAGATCCCGGTAGCCGAATTCCTGCAGGGCAGGCGTGAGCGTGCGATCGAGGATGAATTCCTCGACGAACTCCGGGGTTTGGAGCAGAGCATAGGTTTTCCGGGCGTTCTCGGAGAGATCTTGGTAGAGGTCACCGAGGAATCGAGTATCCCAGCCCTCGGTCCCGTCTTCCCTCAGCGGGTCGGTGAAATCGTGGACGAGACCGCCGGATTCGTCACGGGCCCGCCAGAAGTCGATTAGCTGCTGGGCTCCCGCGTGCGACAGCGGCACCTGGTACAGCGGGTTGTGTGCGGGATCGAACAGCAGCTTTCCGGCTTGTCCGGTGCCGAGTTCGGCGAAGGCACGTTCCAGCCAACCGCGGTAGGTCGGGTCGTCCACGGTAGCGACGTAGTCGTCGTAGCGAGCTTGGGCCAGTTCACGTCGATCGTCGGTGGGGCCGGTGAGGTATGGCTCGTCAATGAGCTGGTTGTCCTCGCAGAACCGGACGAATACGGTGCCGAGCACCCAGGCCGCGGCGACCTGGGTAACGCGTTCGTCGCGCCACGACGCCCAGGTGGCTGCGGTGCGGCCAACCTTCTTGGCTCGGTCGTATTCGGCGCGCAATTGCGTGGCCGCGCGGCGGGCCTGGTCGGTCTCCGGCCGGTCCAGCTGGCGACCCAGATCGCTTTCCATCGCACCGACCTGCTTCTTCAGATCGGTGAGCAGTGCGTTGCGATCGATCATGCGCGTACTCCTGTGTTGTCGAGTGGCTGGTGGTCGCCGCTACGAAGTCGCGCGGCGTGAGCCAAGCGATCCGAGTACTCCGCAGTGCTCATACTTGTTTTCCTGCAGCGGTTTTCGTCGGCGCGGCCCGGTGCTCGTTGAGCACCCAATTGTCGGGCAGTGATATCCATTCGCCGAAACCAGCCTGGAAGGGCACGGTGACGGTGCCGAGTCGTGGTTCACGGGCCGGGTCGTCCTGCGGGCACAGCAGCCATAGGCCGCGGCCGCTGTGCCGAGCGGCTTCCGCCAACTGCTCCAAAACCCCCATCGCGTCGTAGCGTGCGTAGGCGAGGGTCTCGGTCATCAACACCGGTCCCGCCGCAGCGGCGAGCCGGTCCCGGATCTGTGGTTCGACCAGGCCCCATGCGGTGCGTGCGTATTCGGCAAATCGGCGGGCCGGTTGGGTGCCCGCTGCGGCGACGTCAGCCCGCAGAATTGTCTCCCATGTCGGTTTGCCGTTCGCAGGTATCAGGCGGTGTAACGCTGCCAGCAACAGCTCGGTCACAGATATCGGCTCGGCCGAGAACCGCGCGGTCAGCTCCGCGACCGCTTTGGTGCTCAGCCCAGCCCGCACTGTCAGGACCCGGTAGCCGTCTCGGCGCGCCGCACCCTCGAGTTTTTCCTCAGCAGTTGCCGCGGCCGCCAGCATCGGATCTTCGGCGTAGCGGGTGACCCGCGTCGCCGTAGCGCGTCGCCCCAACTGCTCGGACAAATAGCTGGACGGATCGGCAGACCTGGCAGGCAAGAAGCGCAGCTCGTTGTCGTAGCCACGCAGCTCGAGTTTCAGGTCGAAGCCGGCGTCGCGCAGCGCTGATTCCAGCCGCGAGTCAGTGGGCAGGGACTCGGCCAGCTCCGGAAATCGGGACCGGATCCGCTCATGTACCTCTTTTTGCAGCAGGCCGGGTTGTTTGGCGCGGGGAACACCGGGAGTCCAACTGACCAGACCCGCTTGGGTCAGGCGTGCTGCGCGCACCACGGGCAGATCACGGGGATAGATCTCCAATCGAGGTGTCGCCGCTGCATGCTGTGAGGCGCCCACCGCGATCTGCACGGTGCGGCGCCCATCCCAGTCGAGGGCGCCCCCGGGCGGATCGATCGCCGCCATGCGGTCCAATACCGTGCGCGCCGTCGGCAGCGTCTCCAGTTCGGCTAGGCGGTCGGCGACCTTGCCCAGCCGCACCGCGTAGTCGAGCAGCGCAGGTGCGGATGGAGTGTCCTGCCCGGAGTTGTCATCCGCCTCTAACGCCAGGACGACGACCATTGCCGCGTCATCGGACTCGCGTTTCGCGGTGTGCCGGAACCTCGCATCTTCCGGCGTCATCTGCTCCACCTCGACAACGGCTCGCAGTGCGGCCAATGCCAGGGCACGGCGCTGTTCCCGGCCGTCCAGGCGGGTGCCGCGCAGCCGAACCAGTGCATCGGCGAGCTCGGTCGCGGCAGCGACACGTCCGAGATCCTCCATCAGCTCCACGATTTGGCTTCGCACCGCCTGGAACGCCGGGTTCTTCTTCCATTGCTGGCGCTGCTTTTTCAGATTCTGTGAGATCGCCGCCGGGGTGACGCCGAACGACGCGGCAACGCTCTTCTGGCTGGGCCATGCCCCCAGGTCGGGGACGTCCGGTACCCCCGGGACTTGGAGCAATCTGGTCACGACGTCGACTTGCCTGGCGTTGGATCCGTTGTTGTTGCGCTCAGGAACCAGCTGTGCGACAACGGCATCCAGGCTGAGCGTGCGCATGGCTTCTTCACCGAGATCGCCCGCCGAATCGGACCTGGCTTCGCTCATTTCCGCGTTCGACGCCTTGCGGTCGTCGCGCGTGAGCGGGCCCGCGGTGCCGAGCAGTTTGCCCCATTGGCGTTGGCGGTCCTGGATCTCCGTGCGGGTACGCGCCCCCAATCCGGGGGCATTGATCAGGCTGCGGCGACTGTAATCCAGTAGCTGGCCAACCGTCGTGATATCCAGTCCGTACAGGAATTGCTCTGCCGTCGAGGTCAATCCGGCCGTCGACAGATGGGTGTCGCGGGTGACCTGGGCGGCGATCCGGTCCCGCTCCTGGCTCGCGGTGTCATCCTCTACGGGGTCGATCCCCGGCGTCGCATTCTCGTCTGTCGATGTGATCGGCGGACGATTGGACGGGCGTGACGGTACCTCGCGCGCCAAATCCAGGAAGATGCGACGCCACGCGTCACGCATCGGCTTGAGGTCGTCGAATCGCTCACTAGTGTTGCGGTGCAACGCTTTTCGGAAGAACTCGACGAGTCCGTCTCGAACCGATGGATCGAATGCGTCCGCAGCGATATCGGGGTACGGATACTCCGTGGGATCGGTCTGACGTGGCGACATCGATCCGTCGCCCCAGCGGGGCAGTTCCGCGGAGGCCATCTCGTGCAGTGTGACGGCTAGGGCATACCGTTCGGCGTGCGCGTCGTAGGGTGTCCGGACGTAATCGCCGACGAAGGGGTCCAGATATCCGTCGGTGCCCGCGCCCGGCTCCTGGCCCTGATACCAGGCGAGGGAGAAGTCGATCAGCACCAACTGCCGGGTCCGGTTGGGCCGCACCCGGATTGCGATGTTGTCCGGTTTCAGGTCGCGGTGCCAAATGCCCTCGCCCTCGAGGAACTCCACAGCGCCGAACAGATATTCGCCGTAGGCCTCCAGTTGATCCACCGACAGCCGGCCACTGTCACGCAGTTGACGCGCTACGGTCTCCTCCGCGCGGCGACGCTTTGATACCGTGGCACCGGCATCGGGGGATGTATCCAAATCCCGTTCGTCGCCGACGTATTCGATCAGCAGCGCAGTACGGGGACCTATCGTCATCAGGCCGGGTTCGACCACCTGGATGATGCGGGCGTCCTTGCGGAGCCTGGCGAGCACTTCGGCTTCGCGAGTCAGACTCTCGACCCGATCGTCGGACAGCGCCACCTTCATGACAGCGAACAGTCGAGCCTTCGGTTCGGCCTGCAAATCGCGGACGAGGAAGGCCCGGCTTGTCGAGCCCGTGCCGAGCCGACGCCGAACTTCCCACCGGCCGTTCAGCACGTCACCGGCGACCGACTCCAGCGGATCCTTCTCCGACACCGAAGGTTCGGGTTCCGACACCGTTGGGGCGGTGAGCTCTTCCTCGACTATTTCCAGCAGTTCGAGGAACTCGTCCGCGGTCGCCAGCCTGCGGGTCGGCTGATACGCGGTCGCGGCGTCCACCAGGTCGTCGATATTGTCCGACACCCCGTCCACCATCGCGCCCGGCCGCAGTCCCTTGCCCGCGTCGAAGCGGGCCAGCAGCTCGGCCTGGCTCCCCGCCGGTGGCTGCCCGGCCACCAGCAAGTACGTGAGCGTGCCCAGTCCGTAAACGTCCATGGTGATCGGGTCGGCCTTCGCCGCCGTCAACTCGGGCGCGAGGTATACGTCGGTCCCCGGTGCGAGGTGCGTCGCGGACAGGGCAGTCGGTGCGTAGCGAGTGAGGCCGCGCAGGCGGCTCGAGCTGCGCTGAGTGGCAATCTGCCAGTCCGAGATCTGTAGGTGCGGATGTTGCCAGCGTTCAGGTCCGTGCAATTCTCGGCCTGTACTGTTACGCACCCGCGGCAGCACATGGATCGCGTGCGCGGCCAGACCACGGTGATAGACGCGGGACTTGTGCGCGGCCCGTATCGTCTCGGCCAGCTGCCGTACCATCTCGATCCGGTCCTGGATATCGAGATTCGCGCCATACTCGGCCAGGTAGTCGTCCAGACGCATTGTGTCCGGGTTATATTCGAAGATCAACGCCGGGCCGGCCGGATGTCCGCCGGAGTCGATGTCGACGAATCGCACCACTCCTTGGTGACGGAATCGGCGCAGGACCGCCGCCTCTCGCTTGGCCGCCTCGTACACCGACGTACGGGTAGCCTGGTCGGCGCCGCGTTCGCTCAGGTAGATCCGAATCCGAGCGGGGGTACTCAGATCGGTGTGCTCGGCCTGGTAATCGGTCCACGTCGGGCCGGTGCTGATCGGTTCGATCAATTTGTAAGCGCCGACCATTCGGTCCGCTTCACTACGACCGATTCCGATTCGCTGCAGCGCGGCCGCGATCTTTTCGGCACGCCCCGGGCTTATCCGATTCTGACGGTCCTGCGGTGGTTGCCCCAGTACTTCGACCAGCTCACGGATCGTGTGCGTGTGGAGCCGGTCGCCTTCCGGTACCTCGAACCGCAAGTCGGGGTGAGTGAGGCATAGCCTGCTGTCAACGAATACCGGAGCACCGGCCTCACCGAGCAGACTCGCGAGTTCCTTGGCCTTTTGATTGACCAAGTGCAGTGGATTCCGGTGCAGCTTGCGCCGCCGTCCATTGTCGAAACCTCGCACCCAGTCGCCGTTCTCGACCGTCAACCGGCCGCGCCAATCCTTCAGCTCGATCAGGTGCACCCCATTAGGGGCGATCACGAGTAGATCGACTTCACGGATGTGGCCGTAGCGCTCGGTGAACGTGAAATTGGACCAGGCGAGCCAGGGTTCAGCGTTCGGCAGCTTGGCCCGAATCGCCTCGAGTCCGCGACGCTCGTGATCGAAGTTGGACTCGGTGACAGTTGTCCACCGGTCTTCGTCCATGCGCCTGTCCCCACCATTCTTCGGTCGACTCGAATCCGACGGCTGCACTCCGAGCAGCCGACAACCTGCCAGCGTCTCATGCTATCGGTGCCGCCGGGTAAACCGTGACACCTTTACTGACGGGTCGACCTGGCAACTCTCTCGGTTGGCCGCACCGAATCTGCTGACCAGCTGATCACGATTGACCAGTTCGGCGACCGCTCGGGTGTGTAGCTGCCAGCGTGTCGACGCCGATCAACGCCCTACCAACGACGTCATTCGACAGCGCGTGGATCTGACAGTCGCGATGTGCGTGGCGATGGATGCCGATCTCGACAGCGGCGTTGTGGTTTCTGTGTGGATCCACACCGCTGCGTGGCTGAAGTAGGCACGCGCTACCCCCAGATCAACCGGCAGCGGCTCGCGATTGACCTGTATCGTCGGCTAGGAACTCGGCGTCTTGCGCGGCCGCCCACGCTTCGGCGCCGGCGGCCGCCACGTCACTAGCTCTTCGTCCGTCAAGCCAAACTTGCTCTGCACCGAGCAAAGGAACTCCTGGTATCTGAGGTGGAACCCGTTGTGCCACTGTGCTACCCAGGGGTGCAATTCCAACAATCCGGCTAGTAGAGGCATCAGCTGCTCGCTTGTCGATGCCTGGTCGAGAAGTTTCTCGATATGAACCATTAATGCCGCTGCTTGTTCGCGATGGTCCCAGCCGGCCCACCCGAACAGGGTTGGGGCACGGTTATCCACCGGATAGGAGATGAAGCGCTCGTTCGGAACATCGAGTTTGCCGCGCGCTCGCCAATACGACTGCCGAGCGAAGTCTGCCGACTTGTACTTCGGAGGCACTGGTATCGGTTCGGTGGGCGGACTTGCCTCAGCTTTTGCAGCGTCCGCCTCGCGTTGCAGAGTCCACACTCGCTCCCAATCCTTCCGCTTCCGGTAACCGGACTCCTTGTACCGGAACGCCGCGAGGAACGGTACATGCTCGTCTTCAATCAGCCTGCGGACGGTCTCACGGCATTCGGTGTCGGGATCGTAGAATGCCGCAGCTGACGCGAAATCTTCATCCCTCGAAAGAGTTTCAATCAGCTCCTGGATGGTGCGCAGCCATGGTTGTTCGGTACCGCGGCTGTCCTCGCGGAACCAGAGGTTGCGGTCCTCCATCCGATCGAGCAGCCACGATCGCAACGAATCGTTTTGCAGCGTGTCCCATTCGACGGTTGACCAGCGCCGCTTGAATTCTGGCTGCTCGACTCGGTTGAGGCTGGGGTGTAGTTCGATGGCATCGATTCTGGCCTCGACAATCTGCCGATACGCTGCGGGCCACTGCCGGGGCAGCGTCGTAATGGGTACCACGCCGTTTCGCTCGAACCAGTTGCTGTGTGTTTCCCCTTGGGCCATGCGACGCGCCAGAACGATCTCGAAGGCACGTTCCCCCATCCGCAATTCAGGAATGAGATCGGCCGGTGCGAGAAGTCCGTCGGCAGCTATCAGTCCATACTTTTCATAGATCTCCCAATCCAGTTCTTCCTGGAGCCCGATCAACCTGCCGCGTGCCGCACGCCATCGCATGCGTGCAAAACCGAGATTTCCGCCATCAAAGGAGGCGCCGGGCTGGAGGACGGATCGTGGATCGGTGTGCGCAAGCTCCTGTGCCAGTTCGTCCATCCTCTTGGCGTGCACACTCCACCGGGCCTCGGGCCATGGGCCGGGGGGAACTGGCACTTCGCCGAGTCGTTGACCGGCGAATTCGTAGAAGAATGACCACGGTTCGCCGATTCCGGTCTGACCGACGCCCGGCTGGCCTTTGCTGTTGCTGTTGTGCTTCAGCCAGAAACACAGCAATGAGCTGTTGAGTAGCGCCGTCAACTGGAGAACGTCCGAGTTCGCCACCGACTTCGGCAGACGAATGACAGGTGCCGAAGTCAATGGTGCTGCTCGCTCGCGAAGGACGGCGAAGTGGTTATGTGTACTTACCCATGCGAGCACAACCCACCACGGATGAGCGTCCTGAACCTCGGTGACGTGATGCCACTGGTACCACGGTCGGTCCTCGTCGAAAAATGTACGTCCCGAGTTGCCTCGACGATGTTCGAGGATTGTTCGGAGCGGCCACAAGAGCTTAAACACATGAGGGTAGTTCTCGATCTTCGGTGTATCGCTGCTCCCTGCGGTGAGCATGACTCCCGTGTCCTCTGGGATGGCGGTCCAATCGCGAATCTCGGATCCTCTGAGCATGGGAATCAGAATTGTGGATTCTGCCTTCTTGCGCCGGAATGACGCTGCGGGTGCGATGAACGCATCGTCCAGGCCAGTATTGGCGTAGTATCCGATTCGCGCGACAATCTTTTCGAGCCTGACATCGCCTGCCTTCATCGCGTCGAGGACACTGGCGCTCGCGCTATCGGTGAGGTTCCATGGGAAGATATGCAGCATAGATTGATCGAAATCGATTCGCTGCGTCCATTTGTCTTGGTACACTCCGCCGCGATTGACCCCATCAACAATCGACTTCCAGACGTTTCCCTGCCGGGGATCAACGGGCTTTTCGGATTCCGCCAGAATCCCGATCGTTACCTTCGTGCGAGAGTGGGAGGGCGGTCGATTGCGGCCGAAGAGTAGAACGGTCGGGATCCCGTGCCCTGGAATGAAAGCGCCTGACGTGTCGATCACATCGGTCAGATCCACGGTCGGGAGGAACTCTTCGATGAGGCTTCGGCCGAATTCTCGCTTCATAAAGCTGTTCGCCGATAGCAGACCGACGAACCCTGCGCCTTCGGAGTTCGGCTTGGCGAGGCTGAAGAATCGCTGGATAAACGGGACGGTCAAGGCGTATGTACCTCGGCAAATCGGATAGGCACGGCGGTAGGTCTCGCTCAGCGCCTTGTCCTTCATTGTGATGTACGGGGGGTTTCCAACCACGACGTGGTAGCTGCCGGCACCGAGGAGATCGTCAGTGTCTGCCATGCCCGCTGAATCCTCATCGCGCGATGTGTTACTTCCCGTGGGGCGACTGACCTTGCTGGTCATTGCATTGCGTCCGTTCAGCAGCGAATCGCCAACGACTAGGACGAGCTCGAGGTGTGGTTGGTCGGACAGGCACCGGGCTCCGCCTGCCTTCATTGCCGCGATGTGCAACCGGAAACGGGCGATGGAAACAGCGTTCGGATTCCTGTCGACGCCGTGGACCGACGCCAACGCTCTGTGCACCGACTCCCAAGGGGTCGCGTCGGGTTCCTGTTTACGCCAGCGTGTCAGCAGACGATCGAACGCTCCCAGTATGAATGTTCCTGAGCCGCAGACGGGATCGACAACCCGGAGTCCATCCAGTCCGAACTCGTCGATCGCCCGGGCGAGTACTTGGTCCAAGACGAAATCCACGACGAACTCTGGGGTTTGTAACAGCGCATATGCCTGTCGTTCCTGATCCGAGAGATCTTGATAGAGATCGCCCAAAAAGCGGGTATCCAACCCGACGTCCGTGAAGTCGTGGACGATCATCCCTCCTGCGTCGGATGAGCGCCAGAACGCGATGAGGTTGGTTGCTGCATCCACAGAGATTGGGATCTGCGCGAGTGGACCGTGGTCGATATCCATCGTTGGATCGATCGGGTACGTGTCTGCCAACCCCTGAAGCAGCCAGTCGCGATCGGTCGCAGAGGGAGACATTCGCGAGAATTCGGACTGTCGGTTCTGGGCCAGCTTGCATCGGGTGCCAGGACCCGATAAATAGGGCGCCGCGATCAGATGGTTGTCCTCGCAGAACCTGAGGAAGACAGTGCCAAGCAGCCAGGCAAGTGCAGCCTGGGTTACCTGTTCGGCCAGCCATGATGAGTAGGTAGCCGACGAGCGGCCCGCTGCGCACACGGCGCTCCATTTTGAGCGGAGCATGTTGTCGGTGACGTCTTGGGCGGTCTGCGTCATGAGATCGGACTCGAGTACTGCTAGCTGCCTTCTGAGGTCGGTCAGCAGCGACGGGCCATGGATCATCGACTCTCCTCATGTCGTAGCTTCGGCGTGGTGCCATGGCTTGTTGTCGAGCGTGGCGCTCGAAAAAAAATCTACCACGTCTTGTGGATGCTGCTACTCTTGCGGCAGAGCGCTGAGTCTGGCGGCGCATCAGCTGGTGGTTGGTGCAATGAACGACCTCTGGGTTCTCGCTCGCGCGCTGGACCTTCGATAGAAAATGATAATCACGTGTTACAGAAGTTCGGGAGGAAACTCGTGGCGCACAGTGACAATAGGCGAGCCGAGGGGCGCGATGGGTTGGCCTAGATACACGGCGATCATCGCGAGCAGTGGCGTTGCATACACCGTGATGCCCTGGTGGGCCGCTCTGACAATGGGGCTAGCTCTCGTTCTGTCCGGCGCGTACGAGCGAAAGTGGCGATATCAGTTCGGAAAGCACGCGCTGGACAAGGCTCAGAGCCGATATGTCGGGGAGGTGACGAAGGCGATCGTGCAGGACTCTGCCGATGGTCGCTGGCACCAACGGACCGATGGGCGCCGGTTGGTTACTGAGCACGTGGATCGGCAGACTTCCGCAGTCGATCCGACAGCCGGGCCTGCCAGGAACTCTGAGTCCGGAGACCTGGATATCTGCAATGGCAGCTGAATCCCGCTAGTACCAAAACGTGTTAGTTGTTCGCGCCGATCAACCTCGGCCGAGGGTACCCGTTGCAGCTGTGGCATCGTCCTGTCACCTCGCACAACAAAAGCGGGCTCTCGCATATCCAGCCGGTGTTCGGCAGACGTGTGAGAACCCGCTTGGGTGTGTGAAGCAGACCGTTGTCCTGGGCGCGACTAGCTGCCGAAGCGAGCGAGTACCGCGCTGGCTTCTTGGGAGGCGGTGCCTTCGGCGGCGAGGTGGGCCATGGTGGCGGGGACTTCGCGGCCGTGGTGGGCCATCGCCTGGGCGTATAAGCGGCCCGCGCGGTAGGAGGAGCGGACGAGAGGTCCGGCCATCACACCCGCGAAGCCGATCTCCTCGGCCATCCGGGAGTGCTCAACGAACTCCTCCGGCTTGACCCAGCGGTCGACCGGGTGGTGGCGGGGGGAGGGGCGCAGGTACTGGGTGATGGTGAGGATGTCGCAGCCCGCCTCGTGCAGGTCACGCATTGCCTGGGTGACCTCTTCGGGGGTCTCGCCCATGCCGAGGATCAGGTTGGACTTGGTGACCAGGCCGTCTTCGCGGGCCGCGGTGAGCACCGCGAGCGAGCGCTCGTAGCGGAATGCCGGACGGATCCGCTTGAAGATGCGCGGCACCGTCTCCACATTGTGCGCGAGCACCTCCGGGCGCGTGGAGAAGACCTCGGCCAACTGCTCGGGGACCGCGTTGAAGTCGGGAATGAGCAGTTCGATGCCGGTGTTCGGGTTCAAAGCCTTTATGGCACGGACGGTTTCGGCGTAGAGCCAGGCGCCGCCGTCCTCGAGATCGTCGCGCGCGACACCGGTGATGGTGGAGTAGCGCAGGCCCATTGCCTGGACGCTCTCGGCGACCCTGCGCGGCTCGTCGCGATCGAGTGCGGCGGGTTTGCCGGTGTCGATCTGGCAGAAGTCGCAGCGGCGGGTGCACTGCTCGCCGCCGATCAGGAAGGTGGCCTCACGGTCTTCCCAGCATTCGAAGATATTGGGACAGCCCGCCTCCTCACACACCGTGTGCAGGCCCTCGCGTTTCACCAGGCCCTTGAGTTCGGTGTACTCGGGGCCCATCTTCGCTCGGGTCCGAATCCATTGAGGCTTGCGCTCGATCGGGGTCTCCGCGTTGCGCGCCTCGATGCGTAGCAGTTTGCGTCCTGCCGGTGCTGAAGCTGAGGTCACTCGATCGACCTTACGCCTTGCCCGATAGCGCAGCCCGACGCAGTCCGCCCATAGCCGGCGCGGGGCCCACCCACTCGCTCATTCGGAGGTAGCGGGCGGTCCGGCCGGTGTGACGCGGGCGATATCGCGGGCGGTCACCGGGAGTTCGCCACTGAGCGCGCGGACGATCGCATCGGTCACGAGCGGCTTTACCTCGGCTACCGTCACCTCACGGCCGAGCTCCCGAGTCAGGGTGGTGACACCAGCGTCGCGGATGCCGCAGGGGACGATCGCCTGGAAGCCGTCGAGGGCGGAATTGCAGTTGAGCGAAATGCCGTGCAACGCGACGCCCTGCTGGACCCGCACGCCGATCTGGGCGACCTTGCGTTCGGAGAAGAGTTCGGTGGCGGGCAGCCAGACACCGGAACGCCCTTCGACACGGCCGCAGTCCAGGCCGAGATCGGTGCATACGGTGATCAGGGCCTCTTCTAGCCTGCGCACATACTGGACGACATCCACCGGCTCGGCCAGCCGCACGATCGGATAGCCGACGAGCTGGCCCGGACCGTGCCAGGTGATCTTGCCGCCGCGATCGACCTGCACCACCGGACTGCCATCGATCGGCAGATCCTCGGCCTCGGTGCGGCGGCCAGCCGTGTACACCGACGGATGCTCCAGCAGGAGCAGATGGTCCGATCCCTGACCCTGGGCCCGCTGCGCGGCGATCGACCGCTGCAGTTCCCAGGCGCTGTGGTAATCGATGAGTCCGAGATCCTCGACCACGATCGGGGTCGTATCGAATCGGGCGGACCAGGTGGTGCGCGTGTCGTTCACACCGTTGACGGTACGCCCAGAGTTACATCCGAGTGAATCGGCCTGGTTGTGTTGGATGCCACAGGGTAGCCAGGTTTACTTTCGAGAACCTGAGCATCGCCGCAGGATTCAGTCGCCCTCGACCGGCAGTGTCAGCTGCATCAGCGTCAGATCCATCCAGCGGCCGAATTTGCGGCCCACTTCCGGCAGTTCGCCAACCGTGCGGAAGTCGAAGCGCTCGTGCAGTGCGATCGAACCGGTATTGCTGGATTCGATGGCGGCGACCATGGCGTGCACCGTGCCCGTCCGGCGTGCACGCTCGATCAACTCGGTGAGCAGGGCGCTCGCGATGCCGCGACGCTGGAATCGATCGGCGATATAGACCGAATTCTCCACGGTGAAGCGGAAGCCCGAGCGGGTCCGCCACGGACCGTAGCTGGCGTAACCGGCGACCTCGCCCTCGACTTCGGCGACCAGGATGGGTAATCCGGCGGACGTGCGGTCGCGGAACCAGGCGAGTCGATCGTCGAGATCGACCTGCTCATGGTCCCAGATGGCGGTGGAGGTGGCGATATTCGCGTTGTGGATGTCGAGGACCTCCGGCAGATCGCCTTCGTGCGCGTCACGAATGACTGTGGCAGGCCGGGTTTCTAGCTCGGTCATCGATCTACTCCATTGCGGCGCTGGACAATTGGGGGCGCTGGGTATTTGTGGGCGCGAGGTATTCGACGGCGCTGGATCGTGGGCACATCGGCTCACCGTGGTAGTCGGTGCGGTCGCCGCGCCTGCCCGGCCTCATCGGTCCCCATCGTGGCCGAGGGAAGCCGCGAGCGCGGCACCGATGGTCTGATGTTGGAACGGATAACCCGCTTCCTCCAGCACAGTCGGAATCGCCCGCGGCCCGTGCAAAATCGCCTCTTCGGCGAATTCACCGATCAGCGCGCGCAATGCGAACGCGGGCACCACAAATGGCGTCGGCCGGTGCAGAATGCGGCCGAGCGCGCGATTGAATTCGGCATTGGTGACCGGCGCCGGGCCGACCGCATTGATCGGCCCGGAAATGCTGTCGTTGGTGATCGCGAAGACGATCGCGCCGATCTCGTCGGCCATCGAGATCCACGGCGTGTACTGGCGACCGTTACCCAGTCGGCCGCCGAGACCGAGCGAGTACAGCGGCTGCAGCATGCCGAGCATGCCGCCGCCGTGGGACAGCACCACGGCACTGCGCAGCAATACCGTGCGCACGCCCGCGTCGACGGCGGGCTTGGTGGCGGCCTCCCAATCCCGGCACAGGGTGGCGAGGAAACCCGTTCCCGCCGGGGCGGTTTCGTCGACCACTCGACTGCCGGTCGCGCCGCCGTAGAAGTGCACGCCGCTGGCATTCACCAGTACCGGCACGCCCGCGGCGGCGACCGCGTTGGACAGGACGTCGGTCGGGGTGATTCGGCTGTCGCGCAACTCCTGTTTGTAGCTGCCGTTCCAGCGCCGTCGTCCGATGCCCGCCCCGCAGAGGTTGACCACCGCGTCGGCGCCCCGCAGGGCCCGCTCGTCCAGATCGGCGCGAGCGGGATCCCAGCGGTATTCGTCCGGCGCGTTGGGGGAACGGCGTACCAATCGGGCGACATCGTGCCCGTCGCGGCGCAATGCCGCGACGAGTGCCGTTCCGATCAGCCCGGACGAACCGGCGACCACCACCTTCATACGGGACAGACGACCTTCCGATTACAGGCCGAGATCGGCCTCGAACGCCGCTTCCTCGAGCCGGTGCCGGATCGTGGTCAGGAAGCGACCGGCGTCCGCGCCGTCGATGAGGCGGTGATCGTAGGTGAGCGGCAGGTAGCACATCGACCGCACACCGATGGACTCGTTGCCGGTCTCATCGGTGACCACCACCGGACGCTTGACGATCGCACCCGTGCCGAGCATGCCCACCTGCGGCGGAAGCAGGATCGGGGTGTCGAACAGCGCGCCCTGGCTGCCGATATTGGTAATGGTGAAGGTGCCACCGGCCAGCTCGTCCGGCTTGAGGCCGCCGGTGCGGGCGCGGTTGGCGATATCGGCGATGGCGCGGGCCAGTCCGGCCAGCGACAGATCGCTGGCGTTGTGGATCACCGGGGAAAGCAGACCCTGCTCGGTGTCGACGGCGATACCGAGGTGCACCGAGGCGTGGTAGGTGATCTCCTTGGTGGCCTCGTTGTAGCTGGCGTTCACATTCGGGTGCACGCCGAGCGCCTCGACGACCGCCTTGGCGAAGAACGGCAGGAACGTCAGGTTCACGCCCTCGCGGTCCTTGAACGCGGCCTTGGCCTGGCTGCGCAGGGCCGCGATCTTGGTGACATCCGCCTCGTGCACCTGGGTCAGCTGCGCGGTGGTCTGCAGCGATTCCCTGGTCTTGGTCGCGGTGATCTGCCGGATGCGGCTCGCCTTCTGCACGGTGCCGCGCAGATGCGCGAGCTGCGAAACGGCGGGCGCGGGGGCCTTTGCGACCGGTGCGGCGGCCGCGGCAGGGGCGGGTGCGGCGGCGGGAGCCTGCCTGGCCTCCACGGCGGCGAGCACATCCTGCTTGCGGATGCGCCCACCGACACCGGAACCGGTGATGCTGGCGAGGTTGACGCTGTTCTCCTCGGCCAGCTTGCGCACCAGCGGAGTGACGTACGGGGTCGCGCCATTGCCGGAGGGCTCCTGAGCCGGAGCAGTCGCGACCGGAGCCGGTGCGGGCTTGGGCGCAGGGGCGGGTGCGGCAGGGGCCGGTGCGGCGGGCGCCGGCACGCCGAATATTCGGTCGCCGTACGGATCACCCCGGATCGGCTGCGCGGCTTCTGAGCCCG